>CBDUQI010000436.1:0-1504 GCA_965369325.1 uncultured Gammaproteobacteria bacterium | reverse complement strand
CGCTCGGGCACCGCGCCGCCCACCTGAATCATCAGCATCGGGTCCATGCGCGAGATCTTAATCTCGGTCACGCTGGGCTCGTCCGTTTCGGCCGGCAATTCGGCTTTGGCGGTGTCGACTTTATCGCGGGTGTCTTGCACCGCTTTGTCCGGCGCAATACCCACGTAAAATTCAAGCGTGATCGAGGCGCCACCCTCAAAGGCGTTCGCGCTCATTTCTTTCAGCCCAGTGATGGTGCGCAGCTCTTGCTCCATCGGGCGGATCAGCAAGCGCTCCGCATCAGTGGGGGAGATGCCCTCGTGACTCATCGAGACATACACATAGGGCAGGTCGATATCCGGTTCTGCCTCGCGTGCCATGTGCTGGTAACTGAACAGGCCAGTGCCGGTAATCAACGCCAGCAGCAGCACCATCGTGCGTGAGCGGCTGATGGCAAGGTCGATCAAAGAGCGTTCGCTCACAGAGAGGATCCTGCAGCGGCGCTGGGGGCGCCAGCGCTGACGTCATCGCCATTGCTATTGTTGTTGCCAAGCTCCAGCAACACATCCACCCATTCGCCATCACGGACATAGCCCTGGCCAACGGTGATGAGTTGAATCTGCTCAGGCAGTCCCGCCAGCCAGACGGCATCGTTGCGCGACAATGCAATATCGGCTGCGAGGAAGCGCACGCGGTTGTCTGCATCCACCAGCTTCACGCCCACTTCGCCTTCGGCGTTAAGCGTCAGCAACGACGGCGCGACTTTGTGGGCCAGCACCTCGGTGGTGGGGATCAGCAGTCGCGTGGTGACGCCAGCGGCAATGTCGCCTTGCGCGTTGTCGATCTCAAGCTCCACCTGAAAGGTACGGGTGCTGGGGTCGGCCAGCGGTGAGACGTACCGCAGCGTACCCGATAGCTCAGGGCCGCTCAGCAGTTCCGCTTGGGCAGGCATCCCAGCCTTGAGGGTGGCGCCGTGGGCTTCGGGCACGTGCCCGATCACCACCAATGTGCGCTCGTCGATGAACTCGGCCACCGGGTCGCCGACAGCGATAAAGTCACCCAGTTCAACCATGCGCTCGGTGACGGCACCATCAAAGGGAGCTTTGATGCGTGTGTACTCCAGGTCGAGTTCCGCGCGCAGCAGATTAGCCCTGGCGGCTTCCACGTGGGTGAACAAGGCGGCGACGTTGCCTTCGGTCACATAGCCATCGGGCTTCATTTTCTTGGTGGATTCGTAAGTGATTACCCGCTCGTACACGCTGGCTTTGGCTTCCGCCAGCCGGGCTTCGCGGTCGCGCATGTCCAGTTGCACGATGACGGTACCGGCCTCAGCACGTTCGCCCCGAGGCGCACCTACGCGCACAACCCGCCCGTCGGTTTCCGCCTTGAGCACGATGCTGCGAGCCGGCGCGGTACGGCCGCTGATCCGAAGCGTGCGGGTCACCGGCTCTGCTTGCTGGATGCGTACCTGCACCGTGGTGCGCTCGCTGGCATCGCGGGCGCTGGCGCCAGAGGTGTCCGGCAC
>CBDUQI010000435.1:0-1511 GCA_965369325.1 uncultured Gammaproteobacteria bacterium | reverse complement strand
AAACACCGGCAGGCCATCGAGGATGCCCCCGGTTTGCGACAACAAAATGTAATCATCCACCTCGTTGATGAAGGCGGTAAGCGAGAATTCAACGGCATCGTTGATACCACGCAGGGTTAAATCCAGGTTGGTGGACAGCTCCTTCTCCAGGTCAATGCCCTGGGGAACGGCGCCCAGCTCGTAGCGACTGACCGCAAGATGCGGACCCTCAGCCAACAGTTCGGTTGAATTGGGGTGACGTTCACTGTGCACCAGATTTGCCGACAGGCTCAGCTCATCGTTGAACGAAAATATCGCCCCCACCGAGGCCCCGAACGCGGACTCATCGTACTTTGCTTGTAGTGGCGAGGTAATGGTTTGCCGCTCAATGCGCGCACTGCCCTGCAGCACCCAGCGATCGCTCAGCCCCCATTCCTCAAAACCGAACAAGCTGACCTGTTGGGTGTTCGACGGCGGCACAAACGCCTCTTCACCAATCGCTTCGAAATCGATTTTTTTGTACTGCGCACCGAAGGCACCTTCAAACGGCCCGAACGCCGCGTGGCGCAGTTCTAGCCGAGCATCAGTACCCTGGGTATCGAATACCGTGCCAATTTCAGCCCCTTCCAGCTCCACGTGCTGGTAGTCGTTGCTGGCGATCCGCAGCCGCGCATTGCGAATGATGCCGTCGGCGAAATTGTACTCGCCCCTTACATCCACACGGGCCTGGTCCAGGCTGATGCGCACCGGGCTTTCTTCGTCGTCTTCGCCGTCCTCATGGTGCGCCAGCGGAATACCGTAGTTGCTGTCGTGCACGCTGTAGGAAACCCCGAGATAGCCGTTCTCCGCGGTGAAGGTAATCGCGGCAGCGCCGCCTTCGGTCTCACTGTCGGTATTGTCGATACTGCCGAATGCCAGCGTCTCGTCCACGTCCTCACCTTCGACAGCCCGCAGAACGGCTGATTCGGCGAATCCGGGAATATTCACGTTATCGGTGTCGCGGCGATAGTAATCCAGGTGCATCGCCACATTGGCATTCCCAAAAGCCAGTTTCGCGGCGGCGGATTCGCGTCCGGTCGCCGAATCCGTTCCCACCGATGCGGCGCCACTGGCCGCCTCGCTCAACGGCGTTTGCACAATCCGGTCGTCCACGACATTAACCAATCCGCCGGCTGCACCACTGCCGTACAGCAGCGTGGCCGGGCCACGCACAATTTCAATCTGCTGCGCCAAAATGCTATCCACTGCCACTGCGTGATCTTCGCTTAATGCGGACGCATCCAGTGAGTCCAGTGAATTGGTTAACACCCGCACCCGCTCGCCAAACTGCCCACGAATAACCGGGCGTGAAGCCACCGGACCAAAGTAGGTTGAACTTACGCCCAGTTGGGAAGAAAGCGTTTCGCCAATACTGCTGGACTGTCGGGTCGCAAGCTCGTGGCCTTCAAGCACAGATGTCGGTTGAGCCAACTGCTCGATCGACCGCTCCAGCGCCGCGGCGCTCACCACCACTTCTTCCAGTTCTTTGTGTG
>CBDUQI010000434.1:0-1514 GCA_965369325.1 uncultured Gammaproteobacteria bacterium | reverse complement strand
AGCTCCATCAGCTCCCGGGCATAGTTCTCATTGATGCCATCCACGGTGTTGACGAAATTATCGAGATAACTCAGCATCGCTGGGCTTTGCGCCGAGGCCCTGAGTATCTGATGAAAGAGGCCAAACGCGTTTGGCCGAATCACTTCAAAATCGTCCACCGACTTGGACACCGGCGCGTCCGAGTGAAAGATGCTGAAGTGGTTACTCCAAAACTCCACCATCACCTCGTAAAGTTGCCGTTGGGCGTTGATGCTGCGATACAGCGTCGCGGCCTTCAGCTCCCGCCGAATTCGGTCCTGAACCGCTTCCTGATTCACCTGCGGGAAATTTCGGAAAAAACTGGCGGGTTTATCCACCGACGGATACGTCGCCGCGATAAATGCGTTAACCTCGTCATCGGCGCTAGGGGGCATATCCAGCTGCCAATCGATGTAAGCGCTGATGCCCATCTGTTGCACATCGGCCAAGGACTGCGCGGTCGGTCCAAAACTGATGCGGTTCAGCAAGCCCAGCTCCGGACTCGGCGCTACCGCGTTGGCATTGAGCACCCCCGGATGCCTGCCACCGTGGCGCGTTGCACCGTGGTCAATTCCTGCTCGTGATGCACTGCGCGCATGTGCCGCCGCGCTACCGACAAGCATGGCGAATGCGCCGGCCAGCGATGCACTTATCGCATTGCTGGCGAACGCCCGACGTGCCTCGCTTACCTGTTGCTCGCTCTCGCCGATCGTGTGTGTCGGACGGCGTTGCGACGCCTCGATCGCGACCGTGTGTTTTGTTCCCATGATCCACCTCGTGTGTTGTTGCTGGTGTTCGCTTTCAACCTAGCCAGCTACGCGGAGGGTTACGATGGGTTTTCGGTAAAGCTTTTGTGATTGTTAACGGCTTACCAAAGGTTAGGGAAAGGTGATGGGGTTGGGGTTGGGGTTGCCTGCGGGCATGTGGCATCGGCGTGCCCGCAGGCGTTGTGTCGCGCTATTGCACTTCAATAATGTCGATCGAGTCGCCCGAGCCGCCCATGTCGCCCGGCACCTGCAGCTCGATCACCACACCCGGCGGTGGCGTGACCTCCTGGGGCACAAATAACATCAATCCGACAAACCCGGGATTGTCGTGAAAATGCCCGGCAACCGGGATCGCATCAGGTAGCTGCGGGTTCGGGGTGATCACCTGAGCGGAACTCAAGTCAGGTGTCGGGCCAACGGACAGATAAAAACTGACGCCGTCGTACACACCGAAATCCGAGATCCCATCGTCGTTCCAGTCGCCCACCAGCGGCCGCATATTAGGCGCACCGAACTGGACGGTGAAGGTGCTCATTCCGGTGCTTGAGGCGGTTATCGCATCGGTGTTGCTCAGCACCCAGGTGCCATCCATGTAGTGCCCAAGCGTCTCCTTACCGTCGCCGTCCCAGTCGCCGCTGACGGGCGCGCCCGTCAGGCCTTGCGCATCGATCGCGAACGGAGCGGTGCCGTTGGACTGGTTTGTCACCAACCAACCGCTCGAGGTCAGCA
>CBDUQI010000433.1:0-1520 GCA_965369325.1 uncultured Gammaproteobacteria bacterium | reverse complement strand
CTGCCATCGAACGGAATGGCTCCCATGCCCTCGGTGCCGTTGTAGTTGCTCTCCTGGGTGGCGGTCAGCAGGGGATGCAGCACCTTGATCGGCGCTTTGAACATCTCCACAAATTCCATCAGGCCCTGGTTGGCCAGGCATAAGCCACCGGAGAAGCTGTAGGCGTCCGGGTCGTCCTGGGCAAAGTGCTCGAGCTGGCGGATGTCCACCTTGCCCACCAGGGAGGAGATGTCCTGATTGTTCTCATCGCCCGGCTCGGTTTTCGCGACGCCAATCTGTTTGAGCCGCGAGGGATGCAGCTTAACCACTTTGAACTGGGTCACATCGCCGTTGAATTCTTTCAGCCGCTTCACTGCCCAGGGCGACATGATGGAATTGAGGTAGCGCTGCGGGATGCCAAAGTCCTCTTCCAGGATGGCGGCATCTTCGGCTGGATCAAACAGCGCCAGCGGCGATTCGTTAACCGGGGAGCCGTGCAGCGCGTAGATAGGCATTTTTTCCATCAATTGCTTAAGGCGTTCAGCCAGCGAGGATTTGCCGCCGCCCACGGGGCCTAGCAGGTACAGAATCTGCTTACGTTCTTCCAGGCCCTGTGCCGCGTGCTTGAGGTAGGAGACGATCTGCTCGATCGTATCTTCCATGCCATAAAACTCAGCAAATGCCGGGTATACATTAAGCATCTTGTTGGAGAAGATACGGCTCAGGCGCGGGTCTTCGCGCGTGTCAGTGCCGGTGGGCTCGCCTATCGCCATCAGCAGGCGCTCGGGCGCACTGGCATAGACGGAGGGGTCTTCTTTGCAGAGTTGCAGATACTCCTGCAGGCTGAGCACTTCTTCCCGGGTGTGCTGATACCGTTCCAACTGCCGCGCGAAAATATCCATTGTGGAGGTTACCTCTTTACGTCGAATCGTCTGTGCAGACACATTCAACGGATTACGCCTGGGTCGATCTGGCGCAAACCGTACCCCCCTCCGTCGGCGCATCACAGGCGCTTACTGCCTGTCGAAAATGCGAACCCTCTCAAAGTTGGAGGTGTACGCGCGGGCCGAAGTTCAAGTTGAAATAGTCACGCAGTTCTCACGCGCCCGTGTAACGCATTGATGTAGCGGGATTCGCGTGCAAAGTGAGGGACTTCGTTAACCAGTTCCGATAACCGCATTGGGGGGTGCTTGCTGTTGCGAGTTGACCGTACGCAGTTGCCCAAAGCCGCGCCGTGAACCCTTTCACGTAACCCGGCGTTAAGGTAATTTATACAGCTGGTAGTCGGACCTGAAGCAAGTCTTCTGCACAAGTTTCGCGACCTGAATCACACGAGGGGATCAGGTTTATCGCGCGGGTGAATGTGGGGTCGGTGCCGGGTTTGCGATAGACTGGCCGCTTGTTCGCCAGTGGCAGGGGAGGGGCGATGCCGGAAAGTGATCCGTTTCGACTTTTTATTACCCATGCATGGGCCGATCACGATGATTATCATCGTCTGTTCGAGTACCTGGGTGAGTCGACCAATTTTTTCTACAGTAATC
>CBDUQI010000432.1:0-1531 GCA_965369325.1 uncultured Gammaproteobacteria bacterium | reverse complement strand
TATGGTGCGGATGGCCGGACTCGAACCGGCACGGCTTGCGCCACTGCCCCCTCAAGACAGCGTGTCTACCAATTCCACCACATCCGCGATGTTGGGTTGTCCTACTCAGGATCGGCTGGTGCTGGCGGCTCCGCATCAGGCGCGGAATCACTCTCGCCTGCCCCGCTGGTCGGTGCCGGGATCGACGGCAGTTCGGTCTGAGTTTCGGGCAGGATATTCGGTAAGTCGCTCAGGTCGCCCGGTGAGGGCAGCGGCTCAGAAACATCCGGCACCAATTCGGTCACACTGCTGCCAGACGTTGCGGCCGGCTGATTGGCCAGGAACGCCAGGCTGAGGCTGGTAATAAAAAAGAACGTTGCCAGCGCGCCGGTGGTGCGCGTGAGGAACGAGGCTGATCCACGGCTACCGAACACGGTGCCCGACGCGCCCGCGCCAAAACCCGTGCCGGCATCCGCACCCTTGCCGCGCTGGATGAGTATTAGTGCAATCATGGTCAACGCGAGAAACACGTGAGCGACCATCAGAAGTGTATGAATCATTTTTCTGCCTTAACGTTGGGTGCGCTTCCTGGCGATCGCACCCATAGGTTCAATTCGTATTGTACAGGCGTAGTAGTGCCTGCATGATTGGCGCCGATTTACCGGACGCTCGGCTGGCCTTACCCGGCGGCTGCGCAAATACCAACAAAGTCGGCCGCTTTTAATGCCGCGCCACCAATCAGGCCACCATCAACGTCGGCCATACCAAACAACTCCGCCGCGTTACCCGGCTTGCAGCTGCCACCGTAGAGAATCCTCAGTGAGCTGGCGATCTTAGCATCCCTGGAGGCCATTACTCCGCGCGCGAACGCGTGAACCGCCTGTGCATGCTCCGGCGTCGCCGTCTTGCCCGTGCCGATGGCCCATACCGGCTCATAGGCCAACACCGCGTTGGCAAAGCCTTCGGCCCCGCACCTATCCAGCACCGCGTTGAGCTGGCGCGCCACCACAGCCTCGCTCTGGCCGGCCTCGTGCTCTTCCAAACTCTCCCCCACACACAGCACCGGGCGAAGATTGTGCTCTAGCGAAGCGGCAAACTTGCCCGCCACCAGATCGTCGGTCTCGCCATATAGCGCGCGGCGCTCAGAATGGCCCACCAGCACGTACTGGCAACCTGCGTCCGCCAGCATCGCTGCGCTGACCTCGCCAGTGTACGCGCCGGACGGTTTGTCGCTCACATTTTGAGCGCCTAGCGCGACACGGCTGCCACTGAGCGCGGCTGCCGCCGCCTCGAGCAAAATAAACGGAGGACAAACAAGCACTTCTGCTTCCAGCCCGCCCGCAATGCCCTGTTTGATGCCACTGATCAGCGCCGCTGTCTCAGCGCGCGATCCGTGCATCTTCCAGTTCCCGGCAACGAGTTTTCTGGGCATCGACAACTCCGTACAAAAAAACCGCGCAAGCGTAGCGGCGCGCGGGTTGAAAATCAATTGCTTTTAGCCCTTCCGGGGCCGGATCCAGGGTATGAACTTCAAACAGCCCGCCCCGTGGCC
>CBDUQI010000431.1:0-1535 GCA_965369325.1 uncultured Gammaproteobacteria bacterium | reverse complement strand
GGCTGCTCGGCGCCCGTCCAAGCGCGTCGCTGATAAACAGGCTGGCATCGACCAGTCGGTCGATGTCCACGCCAGTGCTGATGCCCAGGCCGTTTAACATATACAGCAGGTCTTCGCTGGCGACATTGCCGCGCGCGCCGTTGGCGTAAGGGCAGCCGCCCAGGGCCGCGACCGAGCTGTCCACTACCGACACGCCCAGGGAGAGACAAGCCATCACGTTGGCCAGCGCCTGCCCCCGGGTGTCATGAAAATGCAGCGCCAGGCAATCGGCACCCGTCTCCTCCACGACGGCGCCGACCATACGCTGCGCTTGCAGCGGTGTGCCGATGCCGATGGTGTCGCCCAGGGAAATTTCATAGCAGCCCATTGCGCGCAGCGCGCGCGCGACACCCGCGACTTTGGCGGGCGCGATGTCGCCCTCATACGGGCAACCTAGCACGCAGGAGATATACCCGCGCACCAGCATGTCTTTTTGCTTGGCCAGCTGCATGACCTTTTCGAATCGCTCGAGCGACTCCTCGATGCTCACGTTAGTGTTCTTGCGATTGAACGTGTCGGAGGCGGCGGTGAAGATGGCCACCTCGCGGGCGCCGGCCTTTATCGCGCGCCGCAATCCGGTGAGGTTCGGCACCAGCACCGGATAGGACAGCCCGGGCTTGTGCTCAATGGAGGCGAAGACCTGCGCCGCATCGGCCAATTGCGGAATCCATTTGGGACTGACAAAACTGGTGGCCTCAATGGTCTTCAGTCCGGATTGTGAGAGCCGGTTGATGAATTCGATCTTGACCGAGGCGGGGATAGGAGTGGGCTCGTTCTGCAGACCATCGCGCGGACTGACTTCTACCACTTTTACCTCATCCGGCAAATTACTCAGCATGCTGCGTCCTCGCTACTCTCACTCAAGGTCGACCAGCGGGACTTCCGCCTCGACTAGATCGCCCACCTGGTAGTGCACGGCCGAGACGGTGCCGTCGCAGCGGGCGCGCACGGTGAACTCCATTTTCATGGCTTCCAGTACCACCAGCGCATCGCCTTTGACGACCGCATCGCCGAGCGCGACTTGCACCGCAACGATGCGCCCGGGCATGGGCGAGCCAGGGTGCGTCTGGTCATCCGCCACCGATCCGCTCGGCGCGTACGTGGGCAGGCGCGCAAACTGCCAGGCTTGTCCGGCGTGCGTCAGCAAAACATGCCGTTCGCTTCCCAGCCAGGCAAAGTGATTGTCGTGTGATGGCTCACCGGCCTGCAGCGCGATACGTTGCGCATCGCTGTGGGCGTGCACCTGTATTGCGGGCTCATCGTCCAGTCGAACCGTCCACGGGTTACCCTCGCCACCTACGCTCACCCGGCGTACCGTACCATCGGTGCTTTGCAGCGATACGCGGTGCACGCTGGCACCGGCGAGCTGCCAGCCGTCCTCGCGTAACCACTGGCTGTCCGGCGCGTGAGGATCGTAACGGCGGCTCGCGTGGGTGATGAAAAATAGCGCCGCCGCCTGCCACGCCGAATCCGGTGGCACGGGGCCGGGGGAAAGT
>CBDUQI010000430.1:0-1562 GCA_965369325.1 uncultured Gammaproteobacteria bacterium | reverse complement strand
CCGGATGTCATCGAGGCTGGCCTGTCGGATGTTGATCTCGACGGGAAAGTGGACAATGTCAACCAGCAGGGAACGGTCACCACACCGCCGGACAGCGATGGCGACGGTATCCCGGACTATCTGGATATCGAGAGCAATAATGCGGCAAACGATGGTAGTGCCTTCGATGTTGCCACTAACGTCTCGTTCTCTGCGAGCCTGGACACGAACGGCGACGGCGTGATCGATGGCAACGATACACAAGGCGGTGTGGACGCCAACGGCAATGGTCTGGACGATCAGGTGGAGGTACGTCTAGCGAATACCCATCCGGTGTTGGTCAGCCCGGGCGATCAGTCCAATATCATCGGGGAGAGCATTGTGCTGTCGCTGGTCGCCAGCGATGCCGACGGCGATCCGCTGACCTTCGGTGCAGTCGGCTTACCCACCGGGCTCGCGATTAGCCCAGGCACTGGCTTTATCGTCGGCGACCTGAGCGAGATCGGCGTGTTTGCGGTGACCTTGCTGGTGGATGACGGCAACGGTGGCATCGACAGTGTCAGCGTGAACTGGAGCGTGCCGGACGTTAATGGCAATTTGCCGCCAGTGCTTAGTAATCCAGGCCCGCAGAGCACAGGGCTGGGTCAGGTGATTTCGCTGGATATGCAAACAAGCGATCCTAACGGTGATGTGTTGATCTACTCCGCTTCTGGCCTGCCGCAGGGGTTGGTGATCAATGCGCTGTCGGGATTGATCACGGGTACCGCGAGCGTGAATGCCGGGCCCGGCCTGGTGACGGTGACGGCGGATGATCGTCGCGGCGGCGTTGATTCGGTGCAATTTAACTGGTCGCCTAACCTGACGCTGGATGCGGCGCTGTCGGCGCAGCTGACCACATCCAGAAACCGCTTTCTGACGGCGGAGCCAGAATCCTGGGTGCCGGTGTCCCGCGCTGAGTACGAGGGGATAGTCCTCAACATGGCAGGTGTCGTCCCCTTCGGCACGGCGACTCAACACATGTTTACCGGCCGTCTGGCCGGCACGATGGGGTGTACTTCTTGTACGTTCAGTACCGGGCAGTCGACCAATCCTTCGCCACCGAATGTGCATGTGTTCGCGTTTCGTGTCGCGACGACAACGCCCTTCACGGTTACCTCCGCAAACGAGCGGGGAGATTTCCTGCGCTTGTCAGCGACGGGGGATGGCTTCGGCTACAACACTCATGGGAACACGCTTCCGAGCGGTACGGTGGAAGGCAACGAGACATTCTACGTACTGAAATCCGCCCAGCGGCGCCTGTTCCCCAACGAGATGTACCTTGGCCTGTCCGTCGCCGATGACAACCAGCAGAACATGTGGGCGGACCCACCGGATTCTGCCGGCTGGTATATGCACGGTCAGGACCCGGACATTGTGGCCCCCGCCAGCGGCCGGCTGGAAGCCGCGCAGACATGGGCGATCCAGGGTCTGGCGATCGATCCGGGCGATGTGTTTTGAGGGTGGCGTGCGATTCGTCGCCAACGGCCTTTGCCAGCGTCCATTGCCCTCACTGCCTGCCCTAAAAAGGAGCCTGATATTTATTC
>CBDUQI010000429.1:0-1608 GCA_965369325.1 uncultured Gammaproteobacteria bacterium | reverse complement strand
CAGCGATAGAGTTCGTGCCCCCAACGGCCAACATTCCGCGGGTTGCGCTGTTTAGGCAAACAGCGCCAGGCGCGTATCCATATCCAGCTCGAAGCGCCCGTAGGGTGTCACGTGGGCATAGATCAGCGGGTTGAGAGCCTGCAGATCTCGCTCGGTCATGCGGCTCAGCCAGTCGCCATCATCGATTACCTGTTGGATCATCAGCGTATTGATGTATACCAAGCACACTTGAAGCAGATGCAAGGAGAGCACCGACAGCTCCTGGTCTTCCATGCGGTTGGTCGTGATTTCACCGCCGCGGCCATAGTAGATGAACTGCTGCGTGCCGTTCCACCGTTCAACCACATTGAGCCCTTCGTTTATCTCACGGCGCAGAGCCTCCGACCCTAAGTAGCGACACAAGAAAATGGTCTTAACGGCGCGACCCAGTTCTGCGAACGCACGGTAGGTTGGATGCGTTGCATTGCGCCGCGTGAAACGCCGAATTAGCGCTTCCGCATCCATTGTACCGGTCCGCAGCGCTGCCGCGTATTTCACCATCTCGTCGTACTGTTCACCGATTCTCGCCCAGCGGATGGGTTTGGAGAGTATCGGTTGTAGATTTGCGTAGTCTGCTGGGCGACCTGCCGCCGGCCGATACAGTTTCTGCGAGCTGATGGCTTTGAGTCGAGGTAACAAGTCGAAGCCCAAGAGGTAGCTGAGTCCGAACCCGACTTCGCTTTGCCCATGGCTGTCCACGTAGTTCTTGTCAAGTTCAAGATCGCTGCAGTGTCGCAGCACGCCCTCCAGCATCGCCGCTACCTCGGATGATGAGCATCGTTTCAGTTGTGAGTAAACACACAGGGAACGCCGCTCGACATGCCAGTAAATCATAACGCCAGGTTGCGAGTACCGAGCGTGCCATTCGGTCATCAAATTCTGATCCCAGGCGTTCATCCTCTTTGAGTCGGATGCGCAGGCAGTCGTTCCCTCACCCCAGATGTCGATGCGACGAGTTTCCAACACGGTATTTACGACCTTGGCGATAGCCGAGCGCAACATCTCCTTGTCGATAAAACGGCGACGAACGTACAGCAGATCCGCGTAGCCGGTGTCCTCGCTGCCAGCGCTAAGTGCTCGCAGCCCGGCGTTGGTGCCCAACGCAAATAGGCAGAGCAACAACCGGCGCTGGAGCACCGACCGATCAATGAGTTCCCGGTTGCCGACCGAACGGAACGTCCTCGTGAATCCAACGCGCAGATCCGTCTCTTTGAGTATGTCCAGCAGACTAGTGGTTGGCCAGCGTAGCTGTAGTTCGTGCTTCATCCGCTCGAGCTGCGGTGGCTCAGGCAGAGGTAGAAACGGCGACAACCGAATGCGTTTTCGTCCATGCTCAAGGGATACCTTGGTGTTATGGGGAAGATTCGCATTGAACTCACCTAGCGCTTGTTTCATACGGTGCTGTGTCGCCTGAACGAAAAGATCGGCGTCTGTCGGTACAGCCAGCATTTCATAGTGAATCTGGCGCTTTTCTGGGAAATTCGCAGGTAAATCAGCATCAGGGTTGCCAAATCTTTCGGCCCCAACGACCCAGATCTCGCGGCACCGAAGTCCGTCTCTGAGCGCCTC
>CBDUQI010000428.1:0-1629 GCA_965369325.1 uncultured Gammaproteobacteria bacterium | reverse complement strand
TACACCGCAAATCGTGTGGCCAGCCTGCCGTCAATGAGGGGGATATTGACGTGCGCTTCCATGGAGTTGCTCAGCTCGCCGCCGGTGGTGTCCGACATGCTGCCGTCAAAGCCGAAGGAGAACTCATCGATCTGCGGCTTGTTGGTAATCAGGCGCACGGTGCCGGCCTGGGAACTAGCACCGAATAAGGTGCCCTGCGGACCAGGCAGCACTTCGACGCGACTCATATCGGTCATATAGGGGTCGAAGTTGCGGCCACCGATGGAGATGGGTGCTTCGTCCAGATAGAAGGCCACGTTGGGTTCGGTCAGAATGCCCGCCGCCTTTAGCCCGAGCTTGCCGATGGACACACCGCGGATGAACACCTCGTTACGACCAGGACCGCGACCGCCCGAGGTCACGCCCGGCAGGTTGCGAATGTAGTCTTTAAAGTTGCCGATGCCGAGATCTTCCAGCGCCTGCTCGCCGATGGCCTGCACCGTAATCGGGATGTCCTGAGCGCTTTCGACACGCTTGGTTGCAGTCACCACGACTTCTTCAATCTCCGCAGATGCCGTGCTGACCGTGGTCGCACCGATGGCGATCAGCACTGCCTTACGTAATGGCGTAAGTCTCAGACCAGTATTCATGATTCGCTTCCCCTCTTGAATCGCAAACTGCACCCAATGACTAAATCAGCATCCACAGCACTGCCGCCCAAATAGCGGGAACCCCCAGTTTGCTGATTTTCATTGGTTTTTGGATGACCCGGAATGTAACTGAATACGCTCGTCGCGTCTAGCCAGGTGAAGTCGTTGGCGATCAACGTCAGAACCTGAGCGGCACGCCCTGCAGCACTTTGTAGCCGGTGCAAAGACCCATAAATATGTCCACGCGTCCATCGTTATTGATGTCGGCAAATTCGAAATCGTGGGCCGTGTCTTGCCACACCTGCCGGTTGTTAGCATCCACCGGCGTTCCGCCTGAGGAGTTCACTCCCGGCAGCAGCGCTTCGCCGGTGCCAATAGCATCCCGCCATTGCGCTGAATCGGTCAGGTTGCGAAATAGCACCATATCTCCTGCAGGCCTAACTTCAGAGTCGCGCACGCACGAGGTCACCTCGAACTGCACATCTATCGGGGCAATGCCGACGATCGATACAATTTTATCCGGGTCAACCAGCCGTGCGGACTCGCCGATATCAGTGGTGGTGCACGCGGTGACCGAATTGGTCAGGTACCGACCCTCGCGGGTGATGTGCTTGATGTTGCCACCCAGCCCCCCGTTGCGCGCGCTGGTGCCTACCAGCGCCGCCAGCTCGGGACGCGTCAATTCGATCGTGGTATCGAACACCATGCCTTCATTCGACATGCGCCCAAGCGACAGGTAGTCGGTTCCGTCGGTGACCTGGTAGACATCCAGGCAGTCATCTTCGTTGTAGTAGCCGATATCAAACATGTACTGCGCGCGATCAGCGAACTGACGGTGCGGTTCCAGCGCAAAGTTGCCCACGCCGTTGTTGAACAACACAGCGATGGTCTTTGCGTTCCAGGGAGATACCGAGTTGAGGGTTGAGGTTTTGACGATATCCTGATCGCCATCGCCATCAATGTCGATAATGCGCGAGGCGGTACCGAAGGCAGAGTTGCG
>CBDUQI010000427.1:0-1631 GCA_965369325.1 uncultured Gammaproteobacteria bacterium | reverse complement strand
CAGGCGCAGGCCATCTGCATGCAGACGGCGGATTTCGAGCGCGCCTACAACGCCTTCGTGGCCAAACAAAAGCCCGAGTTTCAGGGCGACTGAGACAAAGGCATTACCCATGGCAGATCACACCTATCTAGACTGGCCGTTTTTCGAGCCGCATCACCGCGAGTTGGAAGCCGCCCTGCGCCAGTGGTGCGAGCAATACACCTTCCGCCACGATGACGATACCGATGGCATTTGCCAGCAACTGGTGCGCGACCTTGGCGCGGCCGGCTGGTTGCGACATTGCGTACCGGCGCCGTGGGGCGGACAGGCTGAGAAACTGGATGTGCGCAGCATTGCCCTGTGCCGGCAAACGCTCGGCTACCACAGCGGCCTTGCAGACTTTGCACTGGCCATGCAGGGGCTTGGCAGCGGCCCGATCTCACTGTTTGGAGATGATCAGCAACGTCAGCAGTTCCTGCCGGCCGTCGCGGCGGGGGAAGCCATTAGCGCCTTCGCCCTATCCGAGGCTGACGCTGGCTCTGATGTCTCCGCGCTCGCCAGCACCGCACAACCTACAGCAGATGGGTATGTACTTAACGGCGAGAAGACCTGGATATCCAACGGCGGCATCGCAGATTTTTACTGCGTTTTCGCCCGCTCCGAATCCGCCCCCGGCGCGCGCGGGCTCAGCGCTTTTGTTGTTCAGGCCGACAACCCGGGCTTGAGCATTACTCATCGCATCGACACGATGGCACCCCACCCGCTGGCTACGCTGACGTTTACCGATTGTGAGGTCGCAGCAAGTGCGCGCATTGGCGAACCCGGTGCCGGCTTTAAGATCGCGATGGCGACACTGGATGTCTTTCGCACATCAGTTGCAGCAGCCGCACTGGGATTTGCCCGCCGCGCGCTGGATGAGGCCCTGGCTCACACCAGCACCCGCCACCTGTTTGGCGCGCCGCTTAGTGCCCTGCAAATGACCGAAGCCAGTATTGCTGAGATGGCGACTGAGGTGGATGCCAGCGCGTTACTTATCTACCGCTCGGCCTGGGCCAAAGACTGTTATCAGGCGCGGGTAACGCGTGAGGCAGCAATGGCCAAGCTGTACGCGACCGAGGCGGCGCAGCGAATTATCGACCAGACCCTGCAGTTATTTGGCGGCAGCGGTGTGGTGAAAGGCAACATCGCCGAAAGCCTTTACCGCGAGATCCGCGCGTTGCGTATTTACGAAGGGGCCAGCGAAGTGCAAAAAGTGATTATTGCCAAACAGACCTACGCCGGGAGAAAACCATGAAACATCTGTTACCTCCCGGCTGGAAGCGCGGGCGCGGTTACTCCCACGGCATCGCCGCCAAGGGGACCAGCGTGTTCGTTGCGGGGCTGATCGGGTGGGATGAGAACGAACAGATGGCCGAAGGGTTCAGCGCCCAGTTTGAACTGGCGCTGGAGAACACCGTCGCCGTACTGGCACAAGCAGGTGCCGGGCCCGAACACATCACTCGGATGACCTGGTTTGTGAAAGACCTGGATGCTTATCGACAGAACATTGCGCAGGTGGGCGCTGCATACCGGCGCGTGATCGGGCGCAACTACCCGGTGATGGCCGTGATCGGCATTAACGATCTGGTGGAGCCCGAGGCACTGCTGGAGAT
>CBDUQI010000426.1:0-1686 GCA_965369325.1 uncultured Gammaproteobacteria bacterium | reverse complement strand
CATTCCCAGAGAGTTATGTTGAACGCTGCAAACCGGCTGCGGCAGTGCCGGTGTTAATGATAAACGGCACGCGAGACGTGCTGATCCGTTGGAACGGTGGCCGTATTCCCAGTGGACGTCGTGCAGGCGTTGGCGGCACCGTAATCCCGGTACGAGATACCGTCGCTTTTTGGAGCGAGCACAATGGATGCGATCGCCCGCAGATATGGGATTTACCCGATCCGCAGGACGACGGCACGCGTTCGATACGCGAAGACTACACCGCGTGCGACAGTGGCGGCGCCACCAGCCTGATTCGCGTCGAGGGCGGCGGGCATACATGGCCTGGCACGCGCGCACGCACAGGTCGATTGGCAGGTAAAGCCAGCCAGGATTTCGAGGCGACCGAAGTAATTTGGTCGTTCTTCGCGGAGCACGCGCTGCACTGAAGGCGTGCCACAGGTCCGTTCGGGACGTGAGATGACGGGCAACCGTCGGCGGAGAATTCCGCGTGCGTACCGGGCCAACAGTGATCGATACCAGGACATTGATCGTTGCGAAAGAGTAATACAATACAAGTGACCTGCTAGGCATCGATGCCGCAAGGTCCGGAGGTGATGGATGAGTACGTCTGCTGCTGCACAAGCCGAACAATACGGCCTGACTCAAGAACAGATTGATGAGTTCAATGAGAACGGATTCGTCGGTCCGTTGGACTTGTGTTCGGAAGAGGAGATGGCCGAACTGCGTGACTGGATTGACGAGGTCGGTTTTCTCGATGGCGAGTCGCCGTTGTACGGCCGGGCGAAACAAAAAGGCCAGCGCGTCCTGCGTGACTGGCATCTGGTCTACGAAAAACTCCATCAGTTGTCGGTGGCGCCGGTCGTCATCGAAGCCATGGCCTCGATCATGGGACCCGACTTGGTGCTGTGGCGTACCCAGTTTCAGTATAAGGATGCAGGCAGCGGTCCAGTCGCCTGGCATCAGGACCTGGGCTTTCCCGGGCACTTGCTGCGCCCTGCGCTCGATCCGGTCAAGAACATTTCGGCCTGGATAGCCATTGATGAGCCGACGCTGGCGAACGGCTGCGTGCGATTGGTGCCCAAAACACACGGTGGCGCGATTGAGCGTCGCATGCAACAAGCTGACCCCAACGAGAAAGGCCTGTTCGGCCGACGTTACAAGGTGCAGTACGTGGTGGACACCAGCACTGCGGTTGCGATGGTGATGAAACCTGGGCAGTTCTTCCTGTTTAACGAGAGCACGCTGCACGGTTCCACCGGGAATCCGACCGACAAGCGTCGCATGGGGTTTTCAACCCGCGTGACGGTGCCGGATGTCAGGATTTACCACGAGCAGGAGATGGACGGGCAGGGTTTCAGCCTAGAGCACTACTCGCCAGTGCTGGTGCGTGGTGAGGACAACTACGGTTACAACGAGTACGCCGAGCCAAGCTTTGAACAGTAGTTGATCCGCCGCCTGGTGCTGCTGAGAACATTTCAGGCCGGGACAATCCTGGCCTGAAATTTCAGCGACGCTGATCCGTTGTGTTAGCGCCCCAACTCATCTTCCAGTCGGGCAACTTCCTGCTCTAGCGCGAGATATCCGCGTGCCACCGTTCTCAGTGCCTTCTCCAGCGGCTGCCGCTCGTCACCTTCGGAGAAGCGCTGCATCAGTTGCTTCAGGACCTGTTTGCCAGCGCTAACC
>CBDUQI010000425.1:0-1714 GCA_965369325.1 uncultured Gammaproteobacteria bacterium | reverse complement strand
AACGGAGCGGTGCCGTTGGACTGGTTTGTCACCAACCAACCGCTCGAGGTCAGCAGCGCGGGTGATACCTCACCGTCACCGTCCCAGTCACCCACCACCGGCCGATCATTCGGCGCACCAAACTGGAAAGTATCGTTATCGGTCGACCAGGCGCCCGCATGAAAAACAATCGGAATACCCAGAGCATTGCCGCTGGTATCGCCGAACATCAGGCAAAAACCCTCTGGGCCCTGCCATCCGTTCGCCGTATGCACACACCCCGGGCTGCCCGCGAACGCCTGACTGGCGCCGAATGCCGCGATTATCAACAATAGGCGACTCAACGGCTTAACAAATCCGTGTTTCCTCATCTTGTTTTCCTTTGGTTGGAAATCGTGTCTCTTGCCAGACATATCCATCTTATTGCGGTCCACCCACAACTCCATGCCATATTAGGTTAGGATTTTGTAAGGGTTGGCAACTTTGCTACAAATCGGCATGTCAACCATATATGAAACAGGATCTTATACTTGTGAGCCCCCCTAACCAAATAGCCTTGCCAGACTCAGGTACGTTTCATCTGGGCGATTGGCTGGTGATGCCATCCCGCAATGAAATAAGTCGCGACGGGGTGCAAAAGCGGCTGGAACCCAAAGTGATGGGCGTGCTGGTGCTGCTGGTCGAGAGCCGGCCACACGTCGTCACCAAAACCCAGTTGTTCGAGACGGTGTGGGCGGGACGTTTTGTGGTACCCGGGGTGCTCAAGCGGTGTATCTCGGAGTTGCGGCGCGCGCTGGAGGACAAGGCCCGCGACCCTCAGTATATTGCGACCGTCCCAACGCGAGGCTATCGTCTGGTGTGCGAAGTGACGGAGGGGCTGGGCGATGATGCGCCAGAGACCGTGGCGCCGGTACAATCGGACATCGTGCCCTATCGCGGATTGGATGCCTTTGCGGTAGAGCATAGCGACCTGTTTTTCGGGCGCGATGCGGCCATTGCAGAGATCGTGGAGGCGATGCAGTCTCAAGTGCAGGCGGGGCGCGCTTTTTGCCTAGTCACCGGCCCCAGTGGCAGCGGCAAATCTTCTGTGGTTCAGGCCGGCGCCATCCCGGCGCTGATGCGTGCCCACCCACAAGCGCTCACCCGCTACTGTGTTTTCCGTTATTCCGATCAACCCAACGCGTTGTTTCGGGGCCTGGCCGACAGCCTGCTGGGCGCGCACGCCCTCGCCAGCCACGATGCGGTGCGGGCCGAAGGGCTGGCTACCCTGATGCGCGAGCACCCCGAAGACTCACTCGACTGGCTGAACGAGGCGCTTACCACGTCCAACAAGCTCATCCTGCTGATCGACCAGATGGAGGAGATATTCTCCCTCGGCGGAATAGACGACGAGGAGCGCGACGCGTTCTTTAATCTGCTCTACACGTTCGCCCGCAGTGGCTTGATATGGGTGCTGGCGACCTTACGTAACGATCACTACCCGCAGTTTGCGGCATTCGATGCGTTGCGCCATCTAAAACAACCGCGTGGTCATATCGAGTTGCGCCCGCCAGGCGTCGCGGAGATTGGACGCATCATTCGAGAGCCCGCCCGCAGGGCCGGCCTCAGTTTCGAGCGACGCAGTGATGGCGTGGCGCTTGATGACGTACTGCAAAACGACGCTGTCGCGCACCCGGATCTGCTGCCATTGCTTGAGTTCACGTTGCTGGAACTGCACAAGCGCCGTGATGAGAAC
>CBDUQI010000424.1:0-1730 GCA_965369325.1 uncultured Gammaproteobacteria bacterium | reverse complement strand
CCGGGTCTGTTATAGTCCGGCCGTCTCGGCGCTCTTCGGTCTGCGCCTCGCACTCCGCCCCGCATCCGCGGCGAGCCGGAGTTTTACCTTTTACCAGTCTGGACCGAACCCGCTTTTGATGGCTGATGCCCTCGTGCCGGGTCAGGCGCCTCTGGAGATTTCCAAACTAATGTTATTTGAACAACTCGACCTGTCGAGCGAGCTGCTGCGTGCAATTAAAGAACAGGGCTATAGCGAAACTACGCCCATTCAAGAGCAGGCAATTCCGCTGGTTCTCGACGGTCACGACGTACTGGGTGCCGCGCAAACCGGCACGGGTAAAACGGCTGGATTTACCCTGCCGCTGCTGCAGCGCCTGCAAGGCATGCCCAGGCAGGTAGGTTCGCGCCCGAAAGTGCGCGCGCTGATTCTGACCCCCACGCGAGAGCTGGCTGCGCAGGTCGCTCAGAGCGTTACCGATTACGGCCGCCATTTGCCTTTCCGCACGGCGGTGATATTTGGTGGTGTCAGTATTAACCCGCAGATTTCCCGTTTGCGTAAAGGCGTGGACATCGTGGTGGCTACCCCCGGGCGGCTGCTTGATCACGTGCGGCAAAAAACCATTGATCTTTCCGGCGTGCAGATACTAGTGCTGGATGAGGCCGATCGGATGCTCGATATGGGCTTTATTCACGACATCCGCAAAGTGTTTGCAGTGCTGCCGCCCAAGCGTCAGACATTGCTGTTCTCGGCCACCTTCTCCGGGCAGATACGCTCGCTGGCCAGCCGGCTGTTGAACGATCCGAAAGAAATTCAGGTGGCCCCGCGCAACACCGCGGCCGAGCGCGTGGCGCAGCTGGTGCATCCGGTGGATAAGAAGCGCAAGCGCGAGTTGCTCTCGCACCGTATTGGTGAGCAGAACTGGCGCCAGGTGCTGGTGTTTACCCGTACCAAGCACGGCGCGAACCGTCTGGCGCAGCAACTAACTGGCGATGGCATCGATGCGGTGGCCATTCACGGCAACAAATCTCAAGGCGCACGCACGCGGGCGTTGGCGCAGTTTAAATCCGGCGCCGTCAGGGTGCTGGTGGCCACGGACATCGCCGCGCGCGGGCTGGACATCGACCGCTTGCCCTACGTGGTGAACTACGAGCTGCCGAATGTGGCCGAAGACTACGTGCATCGCATCGGGCGTACCGCCCGTGCCGGCGCGGATGGCCATGCCATCTCGCTGGTGTGTGTGGATGAGCTGAAGTTGCTACGTGAGATCGAAAAACTGCTTGGGACGCGAATCGAGCAGGAGACCCTGCCCGGTTACGAGCCCGACCCCACCATTAAGGCGGAGCCGATCCGCAACGGCCGCCAGCAGCAAAAAGGCGGCGGCAATCGTGGGGGCAACAAGCGGCCTCAGCAGCGTCCGCGCCATGCCGGGCGTGGCAAAGCACCTAACGGCAACAAGCGCTCAGCGCCGTCCAAACGCACGGCTCGCGCTTAATCTTGTGACGAGGCGCCGGCTTCGCGGCCGGCGCTTCACAACACCCGAAGCCGCGGACTGACGGTCTGCATCGCCTACTACGGCGTCCTCAGCCCGCTGGGTCCCGGCGGGCCGAACATGAAAGACTTCATGATGGCGAGATCGTTGAAGTTCACATACAGGTCGCCGTCATAGTCGGCATCTAGCACGCCTTGTGTAAACATCACCTCGCGAAATATCGCGGTATCGTCAAAATCAACGATGCCGTCGTTGTTCA
>CBDUQI010000423.1:0-1732 GCA_965369325.1 uncultured Gammaproteobacteria bacterium | reverse complement strand
TCGTCATTGTCTTGTCCTTGACTGATTGTGGTTCCTTCCTCTTGTTATAGCGATATCAACCGCATGGCTCCCTCAGAGCGAGCCGTGCACGGATGATGGGGAAGTGGCAATCAGCAGGCGAGCACCGTGCGCGCAAACAACGCTGCATGGCCTGCTAACAGGACTCCGATCCTGCTGGACAGGCCGCAGCCAACGAGCTTGCGGTACGGCGCCAAGTTTGTTGTACGGGGTCACCGAAAGTGTCATCCTCGGTGCCTCCGCGGTATCCGCACCGGACGCCCCGGGTGGGGAGGAGAACGTTATCGTTTTTGTTGAGCCGCTGGCGCGATGCACCGCCAACCAATGTCCACCGGTATCGCGAGGCCGGCCATGAACGGGGATACCGAGGAGTTCGCCACTGAGCCGGTGCCGGAGGCGAACACGGTCGGTTGGTTACGCGTGGCGCTGATCGGCTCGATGGTCGCCTTCTCGCTGCCAACGTTTATCACCGGTCTGGAAGTGGCCAACGCGATTGCCGCACCCCAGGCGGCGATGGCCTTGCTGTGCGGGAGCGCATTGCTTACGTTCATCGGGTGTATCACGGCCTCGATTGGTGCGCGCACTCGCCTCAGTTCCTACATGCTGGTGCGCATTGCCTTCGGTGACCGCGGCGCGGCCTGGGTGAACCTGGCGTTTGCAATTTCGCTGCTGGGCTGGTTTGGCGTCAACATCGATTTGTTCGGCGAAGCCGTTGCGCGCCTGCTGGACGATGTGTTTGCCGTGCAGGCGCCCACCTGGCTGGTAGAACTGGGCGCCGGCATTGTGATGACCGTGACGACCGTATACGGCTTCCGCGCGATAAATCTGCTGTCGCTGGTGCTGGTGCCGGTGCTTGCCGTAGTGACGATGATGCTGGTGAACACGGCGCTGGATGTTCGCCCGCTGGCGCAGATCATGGCGAGCGCTCCGGCAGCACCGATGGCACTCGGCGATGCGATTTCGGCCGTGGTTGGGGGCGTGATTGTGGGGGCGGTGATCCTGCCGGACATCACCCGCTTTGTACGCCCCTGGCAGGGCGCGCTGTGGACTGCCGTATTCTCCTATCTGCTGATCGGGACGCTGGTGATGGGCGCGGGCGGGCTGGCATCGCTGGCGCTCGACAGTGGTGACTTGCTGGATATTATGATCGTGACCGGTCTGGGGCTGGCGGCGTTCATCATCGTAATCGCGGGCAGTTGGGTACTCAATTCGCTGAACCTCTACAGCACCGTGCTGAGCGTCGAGGCTACCTGGAAACCGGCGGACCATCGTGCGTTGGTGATTGCGCTGGGCGCGCTCGGGACCGCGGCGGCGTTCGTGAACATTCTGGACTACTTCCTTACCTTCCTGTTCTATCTCGCCATCATCTTTGTGCCCGTGGCGGGGGTGATTGCGGTGGACTACCTGTTGGTTCGCCAGCCGGCGTACCACGAGCAACGCCGGGCTCTGGCCAGGGCATACTCGTCGGCTGCGCTTGGCGCCTGGGCGGGCGGGGCGTTGGTTGCGCTGCTTGGCGCGGAGGGCTATGTCCGTATGTCTGGCATCGCCGCGCTGGATGCCATGGCCGTCTCGGCTGTGTTGTATTGGGCGTTCAGCAAATGGGAGCGTTCCGGCTGAGCACGGGCATCGCAGCATGCTCTACTACCAGTGGTCTGGCTTGAGAGCATCAAAAAGCCGGGGGTCGGGCGGCAGGCCTGAGGATTGCGGTGTATTG
>CBDUQI010000422.1:0-1779 GCA_965369325.1 uncultured Gammaproteobacteria bacterium | reverse complement strand
AGAATTCGGGCCTCGATCGCCGGCCACAAATCGTGGCTGGGAGCGATGGCTTTGGGTAGCGTGTCGATGGCTTGTT
Organism: uncultured Gammaproteobacteria bacterium; assembly: GCA_965369325.1. Lineage (GTDB taxonomy): Bacteria > Pseudomonadota > Gammaproteobacteria > Steroidobacterales > JBCBZW01 > CBDUQI01. The sequence continues at coordinate 1,703 of CBDUQI010000422.1, read as the reverse complement.
CGAGTGGCTCGTTCATTTGCTTGCTCAATGTTTAACTCATGTCCTTGAATACAGTCAGCTGGTCGCGTTTAGCGATCCAGACGTTGGGCCAGCAGTGCCCGTGCGCGGTGCAGCTGGGCTTTGCTCGTGCCCACGGCGATACCCAGCATTTGCGCGGTCTGCTCGTGGGTATACCCGTTGATGCCGCTTAGCACGAAGACGTTTCGTGCGCCGTCGGGCAGCTCGCCGATCGCCTCGTCCAGGTCGATCTGCTCCGCGGTGGCATCACGGCCTGACGCACCGTGTTGCTCCAACCGAGCCTGCTCAGCCACCAGCCGCAGCTGCGCACCTTGGCGTTGCTCGCGCCGCTGTAACCCAAGCACCTCGTTGACCGCGATGCGATGCAGCCAGGTGCGGAAGGTACTGGCGCCGGCAAAGTTGCCTATGTTGCTCCACGCCCTCACAAAGGCCTCCTGAACACATTCCTCGGCTTTGGCCGGGTCGCGCGTCATGCGCAGACAAATGGCGTTGGCGTGGGCTACGTGCTCGCGGTACAGCATCTCAAACGCGGGCATATTGCCTGCTTGAGCCTGGCGGACTAACGTTGCCTCATCGGTTGGCCCATGCGTGCTCGAGTAACCCAATTTCACGGTTTTTGTCTCTTGCATCCCTCTGGCTTCAACCTTTTTCGCCAATGCTGGCATCTGCCTTGATCTCCCCGGCTAGCCGTAATGATGATGCAAAACGGCTGTTTGTATAGGGTTCGATGCGCGCCGGTGGTCAGGGGTTTAAATAGGCCCTGCAATACCAGGCCAGTGCCGGCTATCGGCGTGCGGTTGGCGAATGCCCGTAGCGGGGGAGCCGGTCGGCAATGGAGTCCGGGGTGTTGTGTGGAGGGTGGGCGATGCTGGCCCGCTCGCGCCAGATGTCGATGTCGCGTCCCAGCACCTCCAGTAACTGGCGCGTCGTGCACAGCCGCGCGGCGGCCTCAGGGCAGGCGCTGCGCGATTGCAGAATGGCCAGATGCCCCTGTGTTTCGGTCAGATCAGCGACCAGGCCCGCGTGGTGTTCGCGCCAGCCTTCGGCCTGCGCGCGCTCACCATCAGCGCAATAGCGGGTAAGCGTGTGCTTCACCTGCTCGTGTGCCTCGCTGTTCAGCATCCGGTGGCGTTCGCGGTCTTCCTGTTGCAGTTTGATCCGCTTGAGCGTGCGCTCAAGCTCTTCGATCCAGCGGTCATGCACGGTCAGCGCCCGTTTCGGGGCGAACGGTGAGTGTGAGGCGGTGGGCGCGTAAGGGGTAGCATCCAGCGCATCCAGGGTGAGGTCTTCTAGCTCCGCGCGCAGCGTGGCGTTACGGATCTGCTGTGCCTGGTATTCCTCATCCAGGCTGTCGATGCTCTGCTGCAGCGTTTCGACCAGCGCCTCCAGTGTGCCGGTGGCGTCCTCGCGTACCAGGATGGCCTGCTTAAGCAGCGCTTCGCAGCTCTGCCAGGTGCCCCGCGCCAGATCCAGGCGGGCATCGAGTGCGTACTGGTTTTCGGCCAGCGCGGTCTCCTCGATAGCGGCATCGTGCATGGCGCTGGAAGCGGACTGAATGCTCACCAGGCACGCCGTGATGACCTGATTTTCCACATGTGCGGCCAGCGCAACCCGCAACTGATGCAGTTGCGCATCAATGCTGCCTTCGGCCGCCCAGGTTTTCAGTGCCCGGATTTCCTCGGCAA
>CBDUQI010000421.1:0-1784 GCA_965369325.1 uncultured Gammaproteobacteria bacterium | reverse complement strand
GAACCCGCGACCACCGGAATCACAATCCGGGGCTCTACCAACTGAGCTACGTCCACCACTGATCAATCGGCCCGCCGATGCCCCAATGGCATCCACAGACCATATTTCTTTGGCGCGCCCGGCAGGACTCGAACCTGCAACCCTCGGCTTAGAAGGCCGATGCTCTGTCCGGTTGAGCTACGGGCGCTAACTCCCCAAGCTTACTCTTGACCGGACGCGGCTGCTCGAATTAAGTGGTCGGGGCAGACGGATTCGAACCGCCGACCCTCTGCTCCCAAAGCAGATGCGCTACCAGACTGCGCCATGCCCCGCCAAGCCACCATTACGGCACGCCCGTTCACACGGGATCGCGAATGATACGGCCGCCCGACGAGTGCCGTCAATGCCTTAAGTCACCTCTTTGGCATCGCCCCACCCGCCACACGAGCCCTAGTCACGCCGCCAGATCGTGCCCCCAGCGCCGTCTTCCAGCACAATACCGGCCGCACTCAGCTGCTCGCGGATGCCGTCAGCACGCGCGTAATCCTTGGCTGACTTGGCCGCCAGTCGCTCGGCAATCAGGGCATCGATCGCCGCGTCATCCATGGCCGCCTGCCCATCACCGTCCTGCCCGCCCCGCGGGGGCCGCTTCAGCCACTGCTCGGGATCCTGGTCCAGCACCCCAAACACCTCACCCAACTTGAGCATCAGGGCGCCCAGCCCGTTGGCTGCTGCGCGTTTACCGCTATCTTTCAAGCGGTTGATCTCACGCGCAATATCAAACATTACCGAGAGCGCTTCACGAGAGTTGAAATCATCGTCCATGGCCTCGAAGAAGCGCGCGGTATACGGCTCCTGCGCCGGTGCTAACGCCGGCGCCAGTCCGCGCAGCGAGACATACAGGCGGTTCAGCCCAGCACGCGCGTTATCCAACTCCTGATCGGAGTAGTTGATCGGGCTGCGATAGTGGCTGGAGATCATCAGATACCGGATCTCATCCGGGTAGTAGCTCTTCAGCACATCGCGGACGGTGAAGAAGTTATCCAGGCTCTTGGACATCTTCTCGGAATTCACTTCCACAAATCCGTTGTGAATCCAGTACTTCACAAACGGCTCGCCGGTCGCCGCGCAGCTCTGGGCGATCTCGTTCTCGTGATGCGGAAACTTCAGGTCCATGCCGCCGCCGTGCACATCAAAGCTGTTGCCCAGCAGCGCCGTCGACATGGCGGAGCACTCGATATGCCAGCCCGGGCGCCCTTCGCCCCAGGGCGACGGCCAAGTCGGCTCACCCGGTTTGGACATCTTCCATAACACGAAGTCCAGCGGATCTTCTTTGGCCTCCTCCACCGCGATACGTTCGCCGGCACGCAGGTCTTCAATACGGCGCCCAGAGAGGCAGCCATAGTCCTCAAACTTGTTTACCCGATAAAACACATCGCCGTTGCTGCCCTGATAGGCGTAACCCTTGGCCTCCAGCGCCTGCACCATAGTGATGATGTCCTCGATGTGGTCGGTCGCGCGCGGCTCATGGTCCGGCGGCTTCATGCCCAGTTCCAGGCAATCTTCATGCATTGCGACGATAAACTGCTCGGCCAGCTCTTTGGAAGATACGCCGCGCTCGTTCGCACGCCTGATAATATTGTCGTCAATATCGGTGATATTGCGCACATACGTGGTCTCGTAACCACGCGCCCGCAGGTAGCGCGAGACCAGATCGTAAACCAGCAACATGCGGGCATGGCCGATGTGCAGGTAGTCGTACACCGTAATGCCACAGGCATACATGCGCACTTTGCCGGGTTCGA
>CBDUQI010000420.1:0-1793 GCA_965369325.1 uncultured Gammaproteobacteria bacterium | reverse complement strand
GTCCAGCGCTGCCCGCAAGCAAATGTTGCGCTTGCTCACCTCTCACGCCGATGCGTTTGACGGACTTGGTCTGGATGAGCGGATCGAAGTGCTCGAAAGCATCAGCTATCGCGACTACCTTCGCGAGTACCTCGGCGTGACAGAAACCGAGGTGTTCGCTGCGTTACAACCGTTGAGCACCGATCTTGGCGCCGGCATTGAGGCAGTGTCCGCGCTGGATGCGCTAAGTTACATTGGGTTGCCTGGAATTGAGGCTGCGGGGTTGCCAGAAGAAGAATCCGAACCGTATATCCACCACTTTCCGGACGGCAATGCATCGGTCGCTCGCCTGCTGGTGCGCAAGATGATTCCGCAGGTGGCTCCCGGTTCGACGATGGAAGACATCGTCCTCGCCGACTTCGACTACAGCAAACTTGACCTCGATGGCGCTGCAACCCGCATCAGGCTCAACAGTACCGTAGTCAATGTACAGCATGAGGGCGATCCAGCATCCGCCTCGAACGTCGTCGTGGACTATGTTCGAGGCGGCCAACGTGGCCAGGTGCGGGCAAAGTGCTGCGTGATGGCCTGCTACAACGCGATCATCCCGGCCCTTTGCCCGGAACTGCCACGCCAGCAGCGCGAAGCCCTTCGCGGTGGAATCAAGATTCCCATCTTGTACACCAACGTGGTGCTCAATAACTGGCGCGCCTGGAAGAACATCGGCGTCGGTGCAATCTCCGCGCCCGGCGCATATCACGTGAACGCCATGCTTGATTTTCCGGTCAACATGGGAGGCTATGAGTTTTCCCATAGCCCGGAGCGGCCGATTGTGGTGCACCTGGAGCGATTTGCACATCGACCAAATCAAGGGCTGAGTTTGCGCGAACAAAGTCGATTGGGACGTCAGGAACTGCTGAGTACTTCATTCGAGACTATCGAGCGCAATACCCGTGAACAGCTGCTCGCGATGCTGGGCAGCGGCGATTTTGATCCGGCTCACGATATTGCCGGTATTACCGTTAACCGCTGGCCACACGGGTACGCCGCGCGGGACTGGTTGCAAGATGACTGGTATAGCGACCCCAACGACCCACGCTATTGGTTTGTGTCCGGGCGCCAGCCGTTTGGCCGCATTGCTATCGCCAACTCCGACGCTGGCGCGTCCGCAACGGTCGATTCTGCCGTTCGTCAGGCGTATCGGGCGATCAGTGATCTGGCCTAGGTAAGGTTTCTGCACGCCCGGTGCTACATAGTGCGCCGCACCAAAGCCCCTTGTCGGCGCCATCCTATAGGCTAGGAGGATTCCCTCACGTCCTTCGTTACCATTTTGCTAGGGGTTAGTGTGAGGGAGCATGCCGATGAAAGAGGCACGACGATTTGCGCGTTCCAGCATTGCTCTGGGTGTCGCGGTTGCCCTGACGGGTTCGCCAACTCTCGTACAGGCACAAGAGCTGGAAGAGATTATCGTCACCGCGCGCAAGCGAGCCCAGAGTATTCAGGACGTTGCTGTCCCTATCCAGGCGTTTGATTCGGCCGCCATTCGGGAAAAGGGCCTGAGAGACTTTGAGGACTATGCCAAAGAGCTCACCAGCGTCTCTTTCGGCACCGCCTCGCCCGGAGCGACGACCATTGCCTTTCGCGGCACCCTCTCCCAGCCGTCCGGCTTCGATACCCTCAGCTCTTCAACGCTGTATCTGGATGAGATCCCTATTACCCGGGATGGGCAGAATGCTGATGTCCGCCTGATCGATATTGAGCGCATCGAGGCCTTATCGGGCCCGCAGCCAACGCTGTACGGCGCAGGATCGCAG
>CBDUQI010000419.1:0-1814 GCA_965369325.1 uncultured Gammaproteobacteria bacterium | reverse complement strand
CGAGCCCGCAAGTCGCGCTGGCGAGTTTGGATCTGCTCAGTCGTGAGAGGCGTGCACAACTGGTCGAGTGGCGTGGGAGCACGGAACCGTATCCCACCGATCGCTGCCTGTCCGAGCTATTCGCCGCTCAGGCCGTGCATACCCCGGACGCCATCGCTGCAGACTACCGCACGCTGCGCCTGAGTTACGGCGAGTTGGATCAGCGTTCGAACCGGTTGGCGCATGCGTTGCACGCCGCTGGCGTCGGGCCTGGTGATCGGGTTGGCTTATGTGTCCTGCGCTCGCCGCAGATGCTGGTCGGCATCCTAGGTATATGGAAGTCGGGCGCCGCGTACGTGCCGATCGACCCGGCGGTTCCGCCGGCGCGCCTGCAATCCATCCTCGCCAGTGCCCAACCGAGTATGCTGCTGGCCACCGAGGCCAGCGCCGGGCCGCTTCGGGCAATGGGCTGCCCGATGATGATGCTGGATGAATTAAACAGTGAGGCGGTTGGAGCAGTTCATTGCTTGCCTCATCAGCCGAGCGCGGATGATCTTGCGTACGTGATCTACACCTCCGGCACCACGGGGGATCCCAAAGGGGTACAGATTTCGCATGGCAACCTGATCAACCTGACCTATGGGCTACACCAAGTACTGCGCGAACATGGGCTTGCTGATAACTCACGTTGGGGATGGAATGCACCGCTGACATTCGATGCTTCGGTGCAGGCGTTGACGCGGCTCGCGTTTGGCGCTCGGGTGTCGATTATTCCTGAAGCTTTGCGCATAGATCCAGCGCAATTAGCCCGGTTCCTGTTGCAGGAGCAGATCGATCTGCTGGATTGCACGCCTTCTCTGGCGAACCTGCTGCTGAGCGAGGCGGAGCAATCGGGTTTTGCGTTGCCCAATTTGCTCATTGGCGGGGAGGATATTCCGGCGGATCTGTGGCAAGCGATCGCTGCACACGGTCAGCGCCATGGGCGCTTCGCATTGAATGTTTACGGGCCGACGGAGTGCACGGTGGATGCCACATGGGCGCCGATTCGGTGCGACACAACGCCGACGATCGGAGCGCCTCTACCAAACGTGATGGTGAGAGTGGCGGATCGGCGCGGACGGCAGTTGCCGGTGGGGGCTGTGGGCGAGCTGTGGATCGGGGGCGCTGGAGTTGGCGATGGTTATCTCGAGGACGTTTCCGACGCGAGGAACCCATTTACACAGATCAACGGCGAGGGGTGGTACCAAACTGGTGACTTCGTGCGTTGGCGCAGGAGCGGGCAACTGGTCTTTGTCGGACGTCGTGACGATCAGGTGAAGCTGCGCGGATTCCGAATCGAGCTGAAAGAGATCGAGCACCATCTGACGTCAGATCCTGACGTGATCGCCGCGAAAGTGCTCGTGCGCGGAGAGGGAGGCGAGGGCAGGCTAGTCGGCTACATGGTGACTGGTGATGTTGCGGCGAGTGGCGGCGCTGCGATTGCAGCGATCAGGTGCCGGTTGGAGAGTGCGGTTCCCAGCTACATGATTCCCTCGGCATTTGTGATATTGCGCGCGCTACCGTTAACGGTCAGCGGAAAGATAGATACTGCCGCGTTGCCACCACCCGTGTTTGAGTCGGATGCAAACGTGCAGGCTCCGCAGACCGATACCGAGCGCACGCTTGTGCCGATGTGGGAAACTGTCCTGGGGCTCGAAATTCCTGGTGTAGGTGTGAGCTTTTTTGAGTTGGGCGGACATTCTTTGCTGGCTGTCCGGCTTGCCGGTGTTATTGGTAAGGAGCTTGAGAAGCCCTTGCCGGTGAAGGCGTTGTTCGAGCACAGCACCATTCGTGCA
>CBDUQI010000418.1:0-1891 GCA_965369325.1 uncultured Gammaproteobacteria bacterium | reverse complement strand
ACCAATGAGCCCATCCCGGTCACCGACTCGAGCGCCAGCGCATCGAACACCGCCACCTCATCATCACCCTGCAAGGTGACAAACAAATAGTCGCCGAACGGCGAGTAAGCCACCGATGAGGCGGAATCGCTGTTGTCCAGATCGATCGCCGAACTCACGCTGTTGCTCGCAAGGTCAAGCTGCACCAACACATTGCGCACTGTATTGTCCTGGTCCAGATCCGAGCCGGTCAGGATGCCGCGCTCGGCGTTGGGCTTGTTGGCTGCAATCCATGCCTGCGTACCATCCGGGGAGATGACGATCGAGCGCAAGTAATTGGGCGTGCCCCTTCCGGATGCGGTGCCATCGCGATTGATTGCATCGCCGAACTTAGGTAGTACGATCGTGCGTGTGAGCGAGAAGCTGGCGGTGTCCACATCCCAGACTTCGCCGTGATCCTTAAGCGATAAGAAGCGGGTGACCAACAGGCGGCTCCCATCCGCGCTGACCGCCATCGCGCGGGGTGTGGGGCCGAGCCCCAGCGTACCGGTAAGTGCGCGGGTGCTTGCGTTGTAGCGCCGCACTTCACCGGCACCGTCAAACGCGGCATACACGGTGGCACCATCCGGCGAGCTAACCACGGCGACGGGCGCGCTGCCGTAGCCGGTACTGATGTTATCCAGTGCTACGCCACTCGCGGCGTCCAGCACCGCCAGGGTGTCATCGTCGCGACAGGCCACCCATAGGCTGCCGCCGGCCGCCTTTGTCACCGCGCGCGGGTCATCGCAGACGGCCACTTCGGCCTGTCCGACTAGGGTGTCAGCGGCGATGGACTTGATCGTGTTGTTGTCGGGGTTCACCGTCCATACACGCCGTGCATCGGCGTCACAGATCAACTGGCTGCTGTGGGTGGGGCGCGGGCCTGAGGGCGGCGTGAGTACCGTGACGGTTTCACTACGCGTGGCAATGGCGCCGGCGGGATCGCGCGCCTGCACACTCGCCCGGTAGTGGCCGATGTTTGCGTAGACGGCATTGCTGACATTGCTGGAAGACCAGGCAGTTTTCGGTGAGCCGTCGCCAAAGTCGAAACGGTACTCCAACGCCTGATCCTCCGGGTCGCTGGCGAGCGCTGACAGCACCACAGTCTGCCCAGGAGCGCTTGGGTAGACTGATACCTCCAGGGCGCTCACCTGTGGCGCGCCGTTGCCACCAACACTGCTTCCGGTGGAAAAAGTGAAGGAGTACTCCTCGATGCCATTACCCGCCGCATCGCGGATGCCGCCGCCCGGCAGCAGCACCTCGTAAGTGGTGTCCGGTTCCAGCGGCGCGGACGGTGTAAAGGTAAGCACGTCGTCAAAGGCAAACACCAGTTGTCCGTCAATCGCCGCTCCATCTAGCGGGCGCACAACAAACGTCACGCCATTTTGGATGCTCGGCGTTTCCAGCGTCTCGTGAATCAGCAGGCTGATGGGCGCAAGCACCGGGTAGTTGGTGCGCCCGACTTCCGGCACATGAAAGCCGACTGAGGGGCCGCGTGTGTCGGGCGCCGACTGGTGCGCCCAAATGGCCATACCCTCGTCCGGCCCGATGCCACCGGTCACCAACAGATTGCCCAACGGCAGCGCAAACTGACTGGTGTTGATGCCCACCCCGCCGTCATTGGTCCGCGGGGTGCTCGCGCCGTCAAGGAACAACACCGAGGAGAGCGTGCGCATATCGATCTTGTGATCGCCGACGAAAGCGAATTCGTCCTGGAACTGCGCGTACATCGCCTCGGCACCCGCCAGCGGTATGTCACGAATAAAGCGCAGGTCCTGGGGATCGGTGATGTCGGCGATGCGCACCCCGTTGCCGTTCTCCTGATAGGGCATGACCGCGTAAAGGCGCCCATCGCCCCCCCACAGCTCCGGCC
>CBDUQI010000417.1:0-1909 GCA_965369325.1 uncultured Gammaproteobacteria bacterium | reverse complement strand
CGAACGATGCAGTCACATTCACTGATGGTGCTATTCCATATTCTGTTGCTGGTGTTCTGGCTGGGCACCGATCTGGGCGTGTTTCTGGCCGCCAAGATGTCTGAGCGCAGTGATTTAAGCGAGCAAACCCGCGGCTCGCTGATGCAACTGGCGATGGTACTGGACCGCTTACCACGCACGGCGCTAATTCTGATTCTGCCCAGTGGTTTAACGCTGGCCAGCAACATGCAACTGGTGGCGTTGCCTTCGGCGACCCTGATGCTGGCTTGGGCGTTGGCAGCGGTGTGGGCACTGGTCATGTGGGCCGGCTTTCTCAAGCCCGAGAGCAGCGCTGAGAAAACCGCTCATATGGTGAACTTTGCTCTGCACTGCCTGCTGGTTGTGGTACTGGCATTTGCGACTTACCGGTGGTGGGGGGTAGCCCCGTTGTGGGTGAACATGAAGCTCCTGGCGCTCACTGCGGTGCTGGTCTGCGGGATATTTCTAGACTTTACATTCAAGCCAGCCGTGGATGCGTTTAAAGACATTATGATCAATGGAGCGAGTCCCGAGCGTGACGCGCTGTACTCGAAGGCGCTTGCCCCGGTGTATTGGTGGGTGCTGGCGATTTACGCGCTGGTGATCATTGCAGCGTACGCCGGTGTTGTTAAGCCTGTCTGATTACTCGCACCGCGCAGGGTCGCACCGGTGCTGACCGAGGCCTATCCTGCGCTGTTCTCTGCGTTCGAATTGCACGGGGTGACCCTGCGCAACCGCATTGTGCACGCCTCGATGACCACAAAAATGGGCGTGGATCAAAGCGTGAGCGACGCACTGATTCACTACCATCAAAACCGTGCTGCTGGCGGCGCTGGCGCGATAGTCACCGAACCGCTGGCGACCCAGCCGTGGCATCACGAGCCGTACAAAGTCCAAGTGTTCGGCCCGCGTGCGGCGCCGGGTCTGGCCGCCTGGGCGCAAGCGGTGGAAGGGCAGGGTTGCCGACTGCTTGGTCAGTTGCAGGACTCGGGTCGTGGGCGCCATGAAAGTGGCATGCATCCACATGCCGTCGGCCCCTCGGCGCTGCCGGATGATCTGAGCTGGACCGTGCCCAGAGCCATGAGTGGCCGCGAGATTGAGCAATTGATCGAACGTTTTGCTCAAGCTGCGTTGCGCCTTCAACAGGCAGGCTTTAGCGGTGTTGAGTTGTCTGCTGCGCATGGTCACCTGTTCCATCAGTTCTTATCGCCGTGGTCGAATCAGCGTAAGGATGAGTGGGGCGGACCGATACAAAACAGAGTGCGCCTTGTCGCCCGGCTGGGCCGGCAGATACGCCATCTGTGTGGCGCCGAATTTATCATCGGGCTAAAGCTGCCGGGTGATGATGGTGTGGCTGGCAGCATCGCGCTGTCAGAAGCTACTGCCATTACCGGCGCGCTGGCCGACCGCACGGTGTTTTCTTACTTTTGCTATGCGCAAGGGTCACATTCGCCGGCGCTCGATATGCATGTGCCGGATATGCACGGGCCGCGCGTTGCCTTTGCGCAGCTGATTCGGGCACTCAAACCCAGCGCTGGCAATGTGCCGCTGCTGGCGGTTGGCCTTATTACCGATCCGGCGGAAGCTGAGCGTTTGCTTTGCGATGGCGATGCGCACCTGATCGGGCTCGGGCGCCCCCTGGTGACCGATGCCGCATGGCCAAACAAATCGGCTCAGGGGCGCGCCAGCGAAATACGTTATTGCGTTTCCTGCAACACCTGCTGGGCCAGCATCGTTCGCGATGGGGGGCCGATTGCGTGTGACAACTACCCTCGTGTTGGCCTGGCGCTGTGTCCTCTTCCCCTCTCCGAGCCCCAGAGACGTAGAGGAAGCTCGTATGCCGTCTTCTGCTTTGCAAGAAATAAAGAAATGCGCCAGACGCTAGAACAGG
>CBDUQI010000416.1:0-1910 GCA_965369325.1 uncultured Gammaproteobacteria bacterium | reverse complement strand
GATCAACGCCGTCAACCACGATCCGTGAGTACTTGCGCTTATCCACCCTGCTCTCCCCAATTCCTGTTGCCCTTAAGTGGTACGTTAGCGCCACTCTGCTCACCGCCCCGCTGGTCCTGCGCGAACGCAGCAACTGGTAACGACCGTAACCAAAATGCATTTCGCCTATGTTGATGCTGCGCCTCGCTGTGTTGACAACAACTTCCGGCTGGGGCTTACTTGGCATCACATTTGTCAGCACTGATTGACACGAGTCCTGGGGCGTTACCCGGGAAAGCGACTCTAAGCGTTTATGAAGATGAACTCTACTGCTGTGAACATATCGCACTGGCCTTACGGCCCCACCGCCCGCGCGGTACTGCGGGCGCGTGAGGCGGGCGAGCGCACACGGACATCGCTGCTGGCGCTGACCTTGTCGGGCCTCATCAGCCTCATTCTTCTTACCGTCACCGGGTACGGGGAATTCTGAGCGAGCCGAATATTTCGAACAGATGAACCCCGCACCCGGCACCCGGATGCGGGGTTTTTTCGTATCAGGCCCGGTGACGGCGCTGATATCACAGGCGGCAAGCGCGAGCAGCCTCGCCTTGGAATGACGACGGCAATGTCCGTCGGCAGGTGAGAATACTGAGCCACTGAGCCATAATCGGCATCCGTAGCTCATGAGGGAGGTTGCCAGTGGTTCATCCACGGCGGCCAACGGTCTGACACACAGCTCTGGAGCGGACAATGAAAACGTCCCATACGACAGCGAACGACAAGCGACTGGTCATCTTTGATACCACCTTGCGCGATGGCGAACAGGCACCCGGGTGCAGCATGACACTGCGCGAGAAACTACGTGTTGCGACCGCGCTCGCCGAGCTGGGTGTAGATGTGATCGAGGCGGGCTTTCCGGCCGCCTCGCCGGGCGATCTGGCCTCAGTCAAGCGTATCGCCGAGCAAGTGCAAGGGCCGGTGATTGCAGGGCTCGCCCGCTGCAACCGTGAGGACATCGACAAGGTCACCGAGGCGCTGGCTCACACGGAGAACCGTCGCTGCCACGTATTCGTCGCCACCAGTGCCATTCATCGGGAATTCAAACTGAAAATGGCGCGCCAGGAGATTGTCAAACGCGCCGTTGAAAGCGTGCAGTATGCGCGAGAGAGCTTTGACGATGTGGAGTTCTCACCCGAGGATGCCTCGCGCACTGAGCTGGAGTTTCTGGCCGAGGTCGTAGAAGCCGCGATTGGCGCCGGTGCCACCACGGTGAATATTCCGGACACCGTCGGCTACACCGTTCCGGAAGAATTCCGGCGCCTATTCAACTACCTGAAGCGGCATGTCAGCAACATTGATCAGGCGGTCATGAGCGTGCACTGCCACAACGATCTGGGCATGGCTGTCGCGAACTCGCTGGCGGCGATCGAAGGCGGAGCACGCCAGGTCGAATGCACCATCAACGGCATTGGCGAGCGGGCTGGCAACTGCTCGCTGGAGGAGATCGTCATGGCGATCCGCACCCGCAAAGACGTTCTGGACTACGAGACGGGCATCGACACTACCCGCCTGTACCCCACCTCACGGCTGGTCTCGAGCGTCACCGGGCTGCATGTTCAGCGCAACAAAGCCATCGTAGGTGAAAACGCCTTTGCGCATGAGTCGGGTATCCACCAGCACGGCATGCTGCAGCATTCGGAAACCTACGAAATTATGCGTCCGCAGGATGTCGGCATCAGCCGGACCAATCTGGTGTTGGGCAAACACAGCGGCCGCCACGCGTTTCGCGACCGCGTAGAGCACCTGGGCTTTGAGTTGGAGGAGGCCGAACTGAACAGCGTGTTTGCCGAGTTCAAGAACCTGGCCGACCGTAAGAAAGAAATTTTCGATTCCGATATCGAGGCACTGGTGCTGCACACCGACTCGGGCGG
>CBDUQI010000415.1:0-1913 GCA_965369325.1 uncultured Gammaproteobacteria bacterium | reverse complement strand
CCGAGCAACTGGCCATCGGCGAGGTGAACACCGGGCTGGTCGCCTGCCGCGCCGGCCTGCTGCGGCCCTGGCTGGACTCGCTGCGTAACGACAACGTGCAGGGCGAGTACTACCTGACCGATATCGTCGCGCTGGCCGTGGCTGATGGTGTGCCGGTGAACGGCGTGGCCGCGCCGACCGAGGCCGAGGTGCTTGGCGTCAACGACAAAGTGCAGCTCGCCCAGCTTGAAGGTGCCTACCGCGAGCGTCAGGCGCTGGCGCTGATGCGCGCCGGGGTAACACTGGTGGATCCAGCCAGAATCGACGTTCGCGGCACGTTAGCGTGCGGTCGCGATGTTTTTATCGACGTTAACGCGGTTTTCGAGGGTGATGTAGTGCTGGGTGACCGTGTGCATATCGGCCCGAATGCGCTTATCAGCAACAGTCGGATAGACGACGAAACCCATGTATTGGCCAATTGCGTGATCGACCAGGCGCAGGTCGGCAAGGGCTGCAATGTCGGCCCGTACGCGCGTCTGCGCCCGGGCGCGGATCTGCACGAGGGCGCCAAAGCGGGCAACTTCGTGGAGATCAAAAAGTCGCAGCTCGGCGCGGGCAGTAAGGTGAACCACCTGAGCTACATCGGCGATGCCACCATCGGCGCCGGCGTGAACGTGGGCTGCGGCACCATCACCTGCAACTACGACGGCGTGAAGAAACATCAGACGATTATCGGGGACGGCGCCTTCATCGGCTCCGGCACCGAACTGGTCGCGCCGGTGACCGTTGAGGCGGGTGCCTACATCGGTTCCGGTTCCACCATCACCCGCACCGCCGAGGCCGACAAGCTCACGATTGCCCGCGCCCGGCAGGTCACCATCAAAGACTGGCGCAAGCCCACCAAGGGCTAGCCTCGCTCCGGCACGCACCGGACCCAGCGATCTCAACCGTGCCGGCTGCCCGCGGCTCGCAGGGCGATGCAGTCCTACGATTGTTAACCCACTCGGCATCCCCGGCGGCGATTGAGCGGGTACAATACGCCCCCGGAGGAGAAAGCTGCCCCTGTTCCCAGGTGGTATCGGTGGCCGCAAAGTGCGACCCGCTCCACAGTATTCCGGTGATAATTTTGTCATAACGGCTGTTTTGCTTTGGCCGTTTTGCCTGGGCACGTTTGGCTGTGCGCGACTGCGCCGGCGGTATGAGAGGGATCGACAATGTGCGGGATTGTTGGAGCTGTTGCTGAGCGCAACGTGATTCCAGTGCTAATGGAAGGGCTGCGGCGTCTGGAGTACCGGGGTTACGACTCCGCCGGGCTGGCGGTATTGAACGGCGACGGCACCCTGCATCGGCATCGCGCCGAGGGCAAAGTGCAGCGCTTGGCTGATGTGCTGGATGAGTCGCCTATTCACGGCAACCGCGGCGTCGCCCACACCCGCTGGGCCACGCATGGCGTGCCGAGCGAGCGCAACGCGCATCCGCACATTTCCGGCGACGACGTGGCGCTGGTGCACAACGGGATTATCGAGAACTACGAAGGCCTGCGCGATGAGCTGATCTCGCAGGGTTTTGAGTTTACCTCCGAGACCGACACCGAGGTGGTCGCCCACCGAATTCAATATCACCAGAAGCCCGGTGTAAGCCTGTACGACGCTGTGCGTCTCACGGTGAAAGAGTTGGATGGCGCCTACGCGCTGGCGGCACTATCGCTGCGCGACCCGGATTGCGTGGTTGTTGCGCGCGCCGGTTGCCCGGTGGTGATCGGGTTGGGTCTGGGTGAGAACTTCGTCGCCTCAGACGTAGCCGCGTTGCTGCCGGTCACGCGAAAATTTATTTTCCTGGAAGAAGGCGACGTCGCCAACATCACCCGTGAGGAAGTCTCGGTGTTCGATGCCGACGGCAACCCGGTGGTCCGGCCCGTGCGCGAAAGCGAGCTG
>CBDUQI010000414.1:0-1914 GCA_965369325.1 uncultured Gammaproteobacteria bacterium | reverse complement strand
CTCCAGCCACACCGACGAAGGTCGCCGCCGCCGACGAGGCAGCACCTTATGATGTGGAATGCACCGATGAGGGGTGTGTGGTCGACAAGGCCACGTTTATCGGCTGGCGCACCTATCACGCGTTCTGTCACGTGTGCCATGCGCAGGACGCTGTGGGCAGCACTTTTGCACCGAGTCTCGTCGACCGTATGAACGAGATTGACAAAGAGCGTTTTCTGCACGTGATCGCAGAAGGCTACACCGGGCAGATTGGCGTAATGCCGCCCTGGAAAGACAATCCGAATATCAGCAAGCGGTATGAAGAACTCTACGGCTACCTGAAGGCCCGGGCGGACGGTGTACTCAAGCCAGGCCGACCGAAGAAGAAAAAGGTACCGAGATGAGCTCTCGCAGGACGCACATACTGGCCACCGCAGCGCTGTGCCTGAGTGGCACAGCACTGTTCGCACAAACCGCCGTACCGCCGCTTAAGGTTTGCGCCGATCCAAGCAACCTGCCGTTCTCACACCAGAATGAGCAGGGGTTTGAGAACAAGCTGGCACAGCTATGGGCCAGCAAACTGGGCACCACGGTGGAGTACACTTGGTTTCCGCAACGCCGCGCTTTCCTGCGCCAGACGCTGCTCGCTTCTGACGAGGGCGGAGAGTACAAGTGCGATGTAGTGATGGGCGTGCCCGCAGCGTTTGATCGCGGCATTCCCACGCGCCCTATCTACCGCTCGACCTATGCCATTGCGTTTCTGGCGGATGGCCTGCTGAGTGAGGCACAAACCGCGCAGGATCTCATCGACCTGCCAGCCGAGACCAAAGCCAAGGCGCGGGTGGCGGCTTTTACGCCCACGCCCGGCACGTTGTGGCTGTCACGCTATGAACTGGATCAGAACCTGCTGGCCTTCCCCGCGATGGCTGGCGACCCCGCTGAGTATCCGGGCATGCTAATCGAGAATGAGCTGGTCGATGGTGAGATAGATGCGGTGGTTCTGTGGGGTCCTATCGCAGGGTACTTCGCCAAGCAGGTCAGCCCCGATGTAAGAGTGATCCCGCTGATCTCCGAGGAAGGCATCAAGTTCGACTTTGCCATCGCTGCCGCCGTGCGTTACGGCGAAGGCGAACGTAAACAGCAACTGGAAAAACTGATGGATGCTACCGATAAGCAAACCCAGGCGTTGTTAGCCAAGTTCGGCTTCCCGCTGGTGGATGAACAGGGCAAGCCCCTGTAACTCACCCGCACATTCGGCCAGCCATTGCACGGTGTGGCCAACAAAAAGGGGCGCGTTTCAAACGGCGCCCCTTTTTGTTGGGTATCATACCGTCCAGCCAAAACACTCCGGTCTGTGGCGCCCGCACGAGGCGCGCGCGATGTGAGCGAAGTGCCGAAACCGACACCAGGTCGGTTCAACAAGAATGCTGCTTTGGGGGAAGAGTTGCTATGGCCGGATTGCTATCAAAAGAACGAATTATCGCCGGGCCTGAATTTAATCGCTGGCTGGTGCCTCCGGCCTCCATCGCCATTCATCTGTGTATTGGCTCGGTGTACGCCTGGAGCATCTTCAATCCGCCGCTCGTACGAGAGCTTGGCGTGGTCACCAGCGCCGCGGATGACTGGACCCTGTCTCAGGTGATCTGGATTTTCTCTGTCGCCATTTTCTTCCTTGGCCTGGCCGCCGCCTTTGCGGGCAAGTGGCTGGAAAAAGTGGGCCCGCGCAAAGTGGGCGTGGTGGCCGCCTGCTTGTGGGGCGGTGGTTTCCTCATCGGCAGCCTCGGCATCATGAGCCATCAGCTATGGCTGATTTATCTGGGATACGGCGTATTTGGCGGTGCCGGGCTGGGGCTGGGCTACGTCTCGCCCGTAAGCACGCTGATCCGCTGGTTCCCCGATCGACGCGGCATGGCGACCGGCATGGCCATCATGGGC
>CBDUQI010000413.1:0-1936 GCA_965369325.1 uncultured Gammaproteobacteria bacterium | reverse complement strand
CGCTCAAGCGTAAACCGACCGGCCAGAACCTGGCCTGCTTTCAATTCCAACATACTCACTTATCGGGGTCAGAGCGAGGCGTTGTCGGCGTCCGCGTCCTCGCCGTCCTGTTCGGACTGGCTCACATCAAAACCGGTTTCCAGCGAGTAGATCTCCCGCATCAACCGTCGCCATTCATCGAACTGCTCTTCCACAGACCCGTGTAACGTGACGGTTATCCCCTCGATGTCGAGCACCATGGGCTCTACTTCTGCTTCAAACGACACACCAAGTTCGCGCAGGGTCGCCTCGTACGCCCGGGCCTGGGCGGCTTTCTGGCGGCCGACCTGATACACCGTCCAGCCGGTGTAAATGCCGCCCACGTACTGAGTGGCTCCCGAATGGGTGGTGGGATCACCCATTAACCCACCCGCAAAGGTGATGCCGCCGAGCACTTTATGCATGGTCGCCTCGCGTCGCAACTGACGCAGGGTAATCACCTGATCGTAGCTGAATCGGCGCCACTCGGAGTACGGGCCGCCGACTTGAGCGTGAAAGCCCTGGTAGTGGCTGTCCAGCGTGTCCAGAAACAAATACTCACGCTCGCGGATACGCACCATGCGCGCGACCATAGGATCTTCGTACGCCGGCAGGCGGATCGGCAGCAGATAACCCTCCTCATCGCGTGTCAGATAGCCATCAAACGCATCGGGCGCAAGGTCTCGGGCAAACAACAGTTCGGACACCTGGCGCACCCGCTCCAACTGCTTAGGCTCCATCGCCTCGGCGTGCTTAAGCATGTCGTTGGCCACCTGGTTATACAGGTCCTGGAAGGGATCGTTGCCGCGGTTCAGGCGGGCACGGTACGAAAGCTTGCCGGTGAGATTGTCGTACTCACGCTCAAACCACTCACGGCCGGTGGAGTCGACCACGCGAGCCACGATGGCCAGGCGTTCACCATCAGAGGCCAAAATCCGGCAACTGATGTGCACGTCCACGGAGGTATCGTCGTGTGGCACTACGCGCACAGCGCCCCACTGACCGCTTTGCTGCAACGTGCGCTTGAGCACAAAGGGCATGTAATGTGCTTCCGCGCGACGCACACCTGCCACCAGCACCTCGCGTTCGGCCTTTTTGAATTCCTTTTTTGTTTTGGGCAACCCTGGATCGAACAACGACACGCCGACGTCCAGTAGGCGACTGTCGGGGATATCTTGAGCTGCTGTCAGCACGGGGGTTGAGTTGGTTCGGATAACCGTCTCGTTCACGCACGCCCCAAGGCAAAGCGAGCCAATCACCAGCGGCGCGACGCGCATCCACAAAGGTGCAGCCCTGAGCGGTTGCGCGATGTCCCGGTGAACCCCGGTGCTTTGCTGCCTCATCAACATTCCCCTATTGTCCACCGGTGTAGCGGCGATACTCTTCCCACAGCTTCTTACGCAGTTCCGGATCCGTCTCTTTCATCGCTGCCTCGCGCAACTGGCGGGCCACGATGTCCTCATTAGCTGCCGGGGTCTCATCGACCGTGTAGTCATCGTTGTATTTCTCGGCCTGGCCGCCAATGGCACCGCCACCGCCGCCTTCACCGCCGGAATCGTTGGAGGATTGGGATGCCTGCTCGTCAGAGGCACCCTGAGCGTCCTGGCCGGACTGGCTGGACTGCGAGCCGCCCTGGCTCGCATTACCACTACTGGCGCTGCCCTGGCTCTGATCACCGCCGGCTTCGGGACCACCGCCTTCAGCGCCCCCCTCGGCATTCGGGTCACCGTAAGACGGGTCGCCGGCGGTGGTGTGCTGCTGGCTCGCGATCTCGCCATCAAATACCGACATGCTCTCGGAGAGTTCTTTGTCGAGCACCGCCACCCGCTGTGAGGCGCTCGGCTGGCCCCCGCCGCCGCCCTTCGCACCGCCTTGCGAACCGCCTTTGGTGCCGCCTGGGGAGCGCCTTTGAGAATCG
>CBDUQI010000412.1:0-1951 GCA_965369325.1 uncultured Gammaproteobacteria bacterium | reverse complement strand
GAGTACCGCCATGCCCACACCGCGTGCCAGGCTGACCGACTCCACCGAGTTGACGGCGATAAACGCCAGCAGCAGCGTCGCCCCGGCAATGGCGAAATACAGCAGTTTGATGGGCATCTCATCGGCAGAGATAGCGGATTCGACTTTGGCCGAATTCTGCATCGAGGTGATGGCGCTGCGGATCAGTGGCAAGGCGAGTGCCACGCCCATCATGGCACCGCCGATGAGCATGCCGATGCCCACCGGGCGAAACAGCAGGCTGCGAAGGCCATTGGGGGAGGTGATCAGTTCGCCGGTCTGCGCATCTACCGGCAGCGCGCCGGTCGCCGCCAGCAATGGCGCCAGAAACCAGTACACAAGAAAGCCACCGATGATGAAGGCGATGCCGCCGCGTCCGGCGATAAATCCCACCCCGACCGTCAGCAAAGACAAATACCACAGCCCGTTCATGTACTCCGGTAGTCCCACCAACGCGCCGAGATTCCAGTTGCTGACGCCGGTTATCTGGGTGGCGGCGTGCACCAACGCGCTGAGCAGGGCCGCACCGATGAGCACCTGTGCCTTGCGTATGCCGGCGCCGGGGGATTTGAGGATAGTGGCCACCGCAACCCCACCCGGATAGGTGAGCCGCTCAAAATCAATCATCTGCTTGCGCAGCGGAATAATGAAAGCGATGCCGAGGAAGGCGCCCGCGATGCAGCCGAAGGTGAGCAGCACCGGATCAAACCGGTCCTGATAGCCCAGGATGAAGATGGCCGGCACCGAGAACATCATGCCCGAGGAGGCCCCGTTGATGGCGCTGGCGACGGTTTGGGCCACATTGTTCTCCACAATGCTGCGCCGGCGCAGCATGCCGCGCAGAATGCCAAAGCCCAGGATGGCCGCAAGCTCAGAGCCTTCGATCGAAAAACCCAGGATTAACGCGGCGTACCCGATGGAGATGGCGATGATAACGCCGAGAAACCAACCGACGATGACGGCCGGCCACGAAAGCTCCGGGTACGGTCCGTAAGTCACCGGCATCGCCGAGACGGACTGATTCATGTGATTCCCCCAAATCCCTACCGCATCCAGCCGCCTGAGCACACGCGTGAGCACAACTTGGCGGAGCAGTTATTTGACTGATTTTGAGGGCATTATGGGCTAACTGCCCGGGGCGTGAAAGGTGATGATGCCGAATCGGGCTGCTTGGGGTTGTGGCGTGCTAAGGCAGGCGCAGTTGAGCGGGAGGAGTTTGCGACCTCGCCTCGGAGGCGACCGTGATCCAACCAGAACCGGCCCTGGGGGGCGAGCGGTGTTCTGGCTGGATCTTGGCTTTGCATCTCATTCAATACCTCCAGCTAAACAGTGCGGGCATTGAGGTGGAGCAGGTGCGGCCCCAGATTTGTTTGCTGCGCCGAGTGGGGCGACGTGAGCTTGCTGTTGTGTTCATTGGTTTGTCCTTAGTATTTGATGATCAACCGGTTGGGGTGGCGCATCGCGCGTTGGCGGTGCGGGGCGTTCGTTGGCGCGGTGTGGGCGCGGTAATCCATAGACATCGTGAGTTCGTTCATGTGCTTAAGTCCTTGTTCAGTTGCTTGTGCTTAGAAGCGGATGCTCATCAGGCTGCGGTTAGATCCGGTGCTCAGTGCGCTCTTCCAGATCCGTGAATCGCGTTTGGCGGTAGTTTTGCGAGTGTTTTTGGTGGTGTCCATGTCGTTCTCCTAAAGGTTGTGTTTTGCGTTTGTGGGCGGAGTGTGTGCCGCCGACGTGATCTACTTTGCCTGTATTGCCCCTGCGACTCCTGCCCCGTAGTTGACTAGTTCATGACCAAAGGATGACCTTAATAATTAGTCGGTTATGTGGGTAGTAGAGCGATGGGAATAGCGTCGTGTTGGGTTGCTTCTGGGACCATCAGCGAGATCGGTCTGCTTTTTCCCGCATCCGGCAGATAAACTAGGCAGGTAGCGGG
>CBDUQI010000411.1:0-1967 GCA_965369325.1 uncultured Gammaproteobacteria bacterium | reverse complement strand
CATCCATCTCTTGCTACCCGTATTGACACCAGCGTCGCGCCTGAGCTCAGGCGCGCCAGGAATGCGCAGGCGCTTGCCTGCGACCGTCGAAAGCTGAGGGAGGTGCGTGGATACGCGGCCAAAACCTGTTACTCCCAGTGGCCGTGATTATCTCACGTAATTCTGGAAAGTACAGGATAAATATACAGTATTTTTGCCAGTAACAGATTCAGGCACTTACCAGCCTTCCTGCCGGCTCTCGGCCGCTTTTCCGACCCCTAACCGCCCACCAGCGCCAAGCGCTCGATCAGCCCTTCCAGCGCGCCCACCACGGTGGCTAGGCGCACGGCCTCGCGATCGCCCGCGAACACCGCGCGAGTGCTGTGCGCGCGGCGGCGCCCCTGCCGATCCGTATGCGCCCAGCCGAACCAGACGGTCCCCACCGGCTTGTTGTCACTGCCACCCCCTGGGCCGGCGACGCCGCTCACCGCCACTGTCAGGTTCACGCCAGCGCTGCGCAGGGCGCCCAGCGCCATCTCCTCCACCACCTGCGCGCTGACCGCGCCATGCGCGTCCAGGGTGGCAGCCCGCACGCCCAGCATGTGCTGTTTGGCAGCATTGCTGTAACTAACCCAGCCGCATTCAAACCAGTCGGAGCTGCCCGGCAGATCGGTGAAGGTCTTGGCGATCCAGCCGCCGGTGCACGATTCGGCGCTCGCCACCTGCACACCAGCCGCGCTGCAACGCCTGGCCAACGTGCGCGCCAGCGTGTAAGCCCGCGCGACTGCCTGTGCTTGTGCTAATGCCTCATCGGCCGAAGTGTCTGTCACCGCCACTGTCTCCTTGGCTTTGAATTCACTGATCCGCGCCGCCGGGCCACGCTGAACTACGTCCACATCAGCGCGGTGCGCTGTACGGTCCAGAAGGCGGCCAGCACGCCGATTATCCAGGCCGCTAGCGACGGCAGTGCAGGTTGCCAGGTCGGCAAGGGGTCACCGATAAATCGCAGCGCACGCGGGAACAACACGCGCGCGATCAACAACCAACCGACCACAATTAGCAGCTGCCCCAGTTCCACGCCGACGTTAAACGCAGCGAGCGCCGGCACCGCCGCATCGCCCGGCAACCCGATCTGCGCTAGCGCCCCGGCAAACCCCAGCCCATGCAGCAAGCCGAAAACACCGGCCAACCACCACGGCCGCGCGGAAGGTGCGGGCTCAGGCGCAAGCGCATGCGCCCCTCTCAGTGCTTGTTGCTGGCGCAGGATCTGCGCAGCCAACAACACAATAGTAAAGGCAATCAACGCCTCCACCGGCAACAGGGGCACGCGCACGAGGCCAAGCGCGGCCAGAGTGAGCGTAATGCTGTGGCCGACGGTAAATCCCGTGAGCGTCATGATCAGTGCACGCGGCGACGGCAGCAAAATAACAAACGCGACCACCAGCAGCAGATGGTCGTAACCGCTCAAGATGTGCCTAAGCCCAAGCCCGCTGTACTGCGCCAAAATGCGCTGCATAGAGGGGCGGGCCGGAATCACCGCCGAAGGGGCCTGTGCACGCAATACCTGCTGGCTCCGTTGTTGCCCTGCATAGGTAAATTGCAGGAGCACATCTTTAACGCTTTGAGCCAATCCATCTATCTGCACAGGATAGCCCACCAGACCCTGCTGGCCACAATCCACGGTGTACTGCTCTAGCACCCACAGCTCGCTGTGGCGGCGAAAGCGCTGCCCCTGTCGCTCGCAGTGTGCAGGCAACTGGGGGCGCAGGACAACGGGGTCGAAGGTTTGCGCAGAGGTTTTCCAAAGCACCCGAAAAGTACCATCGCCCACCGCATCAATCGCCAGCATGGCGGGCGCCAACGGATGTGCATGCGCGAGCAGCATCATCGCCCACAACAGTGCCCCCACCAGCAGCCGCCTCATGCGGACACCGCTCCCGCCCCGCCGCCGGATGCTGCCAACACCTGGCGGTAAACTGCCAGATTGC
>CBDUQI010000410.1:0-1973 GCA_965369325.1 uncultured Gammaproteobacteria bacterium | reverse complement strand
ACCAATGGCTACCGCGGCGAGTACATTGCCGACATCGCGGCGAGCGTGCACAGCTCCGAGCAGGATGGGCTGCGCCACAACTGGGATGAGATCGCCCGTGGGCTGCCCGCCGACCTAACGGCTGACAATCCTGACGGCGACAAAGAAGCCCATATTGATGCGTTGATCGCCCAGGCCAAAACACGCCTGGGTGAGGCGGATTACCGCAAAGTGCTTGACGCCGCGCTGGGCAGCATCCTGCACGACATTCGCGACGATCTGGCCGAGTACGGCGTCCACTACGACCGCTGGTTCTCCGAGCGCAGCCTGTTTACCGACGGCCTGGTGGAGCATGCGCTGGACAAGCTGGTCGCCAACAAGCACGTGTATGAGAAAGACGGCGCGATGTGGTTTCCCGCCACCGAGTTTGGTGACGAGAAAGACCGCGTGGTGAAACGCGAGAACGGCCAGACCACGTACTTTGCATCCGACATTGCCTACCATCTGAACAAGCGCGAGCGTGGTTTCGACCTGCTGCTAGATGCACTGGGCTCCGACCACCACGGCTACGTGGCGCGCGTGCGCGGCGGGCTGGAAGCGATGGGCGAGCCGGGCGAAAGCCTGGAGGTGCGGCTGGTGCAGTTCGTCACGCTGTATCGCGGCGGCGAGAAGGTGCAGATGTCCACCCGCTCGGGGAGCTTCGTCACCCTGCGTGAGCTGCGCGAAGAGGTGGGCAACGACGCGGCGCGGTTCTTCTACGTCTCCCGCTCCAACGATCAGCATCTGGATTTCGATCTGGAGCTGGCGAAAGACAACACCCGCAACAATCCGGTCTACTACATCCAGTACGCGCACGCTCGCGTATGCAGCGTAATGCGCAAGCTGGAGAAAGAAAGCGGCGCAGCATGGAATCGCGAGAACGCACTGACGCACCTAGCAACGTTGACGCACGCGCGAGAACAGGCGGTGTTGCGCTCGCTGGCGCGTTACCCGGAGATGGTGCAACTGGCATCGGACAACCGCGCGCCTCAGCACATCGTGCATTACCTGCGCGAGCTGGCGAATGACTTTCACTCGTACTACGACACGGTGATGATCCTAAAAGCACCGGATGCCGATACCCGTGATGCACGGCTGGCGCTGAGCGAAGCGACCCGCCAGGTCATCAGCAACGGCCTGGGCCTGCTCGGCGTGTCCGCGCCACAGAGCATGTAGGCACGCGTCCAGGGGCAGTATCGGTTTGGGTCGGGATTACAAACATCGGGGCAAGAGCAAAGCCAGCCAGGGCGAAGCGCCGGGCTGGCAGTGGCTGCTGGCCGGGCTGAGCATGGGCCTGGTGGTCGCGCTCGCCGTGTTCGTCTACGACCGCCGTCCGGGTGGCGTGGTGGACCCAGCGCTGGAACGCCCGGTGCCGACAGCCCGAGTAGAGGCCAGCTCCGACGAGCCGGAAGATGCGATGGAAGAGCAGGATCGCGGCTTTGATTTTTACGACCTGCTGCCGAACTTTGAGATGGTGATTCCGGAGCGCGAAGAGGCGATCGCACCGGTGCGGGGCACCGAGCCACTGCCGCCGCCCAGACCCGGCGCTTACGTGTTGCAGGCCGGCTCCTTCCAGAACAGCGCGGATGCGGAACGGATGAAAGCGACGCTGGCGTTGCAGGGGTTTGAGTCGCGGATCGAGAAAGTGTCGATTAACTCTGGCGACCGCGTGCAGGAATGGCATCGGGTGCGGATCGGACCGTTTGATAACACCGCGCGGGTGGACGACATCCGTCGGCAGTTGCGTAACGCGACTATCGATGTGTTGTTGATACGCGTAGGAGACTGATCGGGTGAGCTGCTGCACAGATACGCTGAAGATCGAGTGCGCTAACTTTTGCGAGCCGGTAAGCCCTGCGCGTCCCTGGTAAATTGCGCTGGCAGGCACGTTGATGTTGTTGCTGGCGGCCTGCGCCAGCGCACCGCCTGGCGCAGGCCGCCAGCAACAACATCAA
>CBDUQI010000409.1:0-1998 GCA_965369325.1 uncultured Gammaproteobacteria bacterium | reverse complement strand
GGCGACAGTTAACGATCAACGGCGCACCAAGCAACGATCAGCAGGACTTTATCGATGAGTTGATTGTCATCTCCGATGCCAGTGAGTTCGCCCAGCTTGTTGGCCATACGCGGGTGGATGGTATCGCTCGCGGCATGGTGCATGCCTCCGGCAATGTGTTCCAAAGCGATGTCGCGAGTGAGCAGTTCACTTTGGCTTCGCTAATGGCCGCCGCAAGAAATGGCGAGCCGGTGACCTTCACCCTGGTTGCGCAGGGAATGGAGAATCGCCTTGCAATCGATGAGGATATCGACGGGACGCTAAATGGCGACGAAGTGGATGTGATTAACCCTGGGGAACAGCGCAGTATGCTGGGAGAGATGATCTCCCTGCAGATCCAGGCTGGCACGCCGTCCGGTCAACCCGTAAGCTTTGCTGCAACCCTTCCAGCCGGGCTCGGGATTGACGCCACCAGCGGTGTCATTAGCGGGACGGTGTCTGAGGTTGGCGTATTCGATGCGGTGGTTACCGCGCAATCGATCGGCGGCGTTACCGCGCAGGTGCAGTTTGCGTGGTTGGTATCAGACCTCAATGGCAATCTGCCGCCGCTGGTCGAAAACCCGGGTGATCAGATCGGACTGCGTGGAGATGTGGTGGCACTGATGGTGCTGGCCGAAGATTTCGATGCTGATCCGCTGCTGTTCGAGGCGGCGGGGCTTCCGGATGGCCTTGATCTCGATGCAACGACAGGGGTGATCAGCGGTACACTTGCGTTGCCCGGAGATGCCACGGTTGTGGTTACCGTCAGCGATGGGCGAGATGGGCAGGCGAGCACGCAGTTTACCTGGTCCGTTGAGGATACCGACGCCGACAACGATGGTGTCGGTGATTTGAGTGATGCGTTCCCGAACGACCCTTCAGAGACCAGCGACGCGGATAGCGACGGTGTGGGCGATAATGCCGACGTCGACGCCGACAACGACGGTATCCCGGACGCGGTTGAATCCCGTACGACGGTACCCATCGCGCTTTGGACACTGACTGGCAGCTCACTGAGCGCTGACGGTAACACCATCAGTTTCAACGGCCAAACGGTCAGCTGGACCCATCAGGTTACCTCAGCCCGGATGTCCAGCTACGGCTTCAGCGACAACTACGAAGTGAGTTGGACGCAGTCGGGCAATGCCGGTGGGCATACCGCGATGTTGGGGCTGGGAATTTCGGAGTCGAGCGCGAGCTATCAGGACATCGATTATGCGTTCTATTTCAGCGGAGCCAATCTGTACATCTATGAGAATGGCACCTCGCGCGGGCAGTTCACCAGTTGGGCCGATGGCAGCGAGCTGAGCCTGGTGGTAAGCGGCAACCAGGTGAGCTACGTGGTGGACGGTAGTGTGGTGCGCACGGTGTCCTACAGTGGCACGCCGGACTTCTATATCGACAGCTCTTTCTACTCAGGAGCTCTCGATTACACCGATATCGAAGTGGAGCCGCTGGGCGGTGGGTTCAGCGTGGACTACGACGGCGACGGAGTTGAAAACCAGCTGGATCTTGACAGCGACAACGACTCAATCCCGGATGTGGTGGAAGCCGGTCTGGCCGATAACGACCGTGACGGCAAGGTTGACAACCTGAACGCTCAGGGTACGGTAATCAATCCGCCGAACAGCGATAACGACGGCACCCCGGACTACCTGGATATCGAGAGCAACAACGCCGCCAATGATGGCGCTGCGTACGATATCGCAACGGGTGAGTTCGCCGGGATCGACACCAATTCCGATGGGCTGATCGATGCCAATGACGCAGAGGGCGGCGTTGACGCTAACGGCAACGGGCTTGACGATATCGTTGAAGACGCCGACAGCGATGGCATCAACAACGTGACCGATCCGGACGACGACAACGACGGCGTGCCGGACGTGAACGACGCCTTCCCGTTCGACCCCACCGAAACCACCGATACCGACGGTGACGGCGTGGGCGACAACGGTGACGTATTCCCGAACGACCCGAGCG
>CBDUQI010000408.1:0-2009 GCA_965369325.1 uncultured Gammaproteobacteria bacterium | reverse complement strand
AGAAGCCCGCATAGTGATCGGCCTGAAACAGCGCTTTGGACACCGGATCGTAGATCACCGTTAGCACCTCGGTATGGCTGGTGCTGATGGTGAAAAGCTGCAACCCGTCAATCGTGTGTTGGGTTTCGAATGCGCGGACCTGGTCATCGTTCGCGCCTGCTGTATCTTCCATGATTCGATGCTTGAGGCGCTCTGGAACAATCACGGTTGCGCCCAGCTCGAGCGCATCGGCCAGGCCGGCGATATGGTCGGAATGATGATGGGTGGGTATCTGGAAACGCAGCGGCTTGTTATGCCCACGGTCTTTTTGATAAGCCTCAAAACGCTCGCGGAGCCCGCCATAGCCGCCGAGACCAATGATGTAGTCGCCGACATCGTAGAAGGCCGAGAAGTCATTTTGACCAACATGATGCAGCTTGTCCGACAGCGCGCTGATTGTCATTTCCTCGAAACTCACCCGCTCGGGCTCTGTGCTGAGGCCCTTAGGCAAGCTGAACGTGTCGGCGGCCAACGGGCGCTGTATCAAGGTGCGATCGCGCGTTAGAAAAAGCAGATCCCCGTCGATGTACAGGCGGTACTCCTTCGCAAAACGCACGCCATTCCAGACGGTATGGTTTTCGAACACGTAAACAACGTGGGTGTCCTCACCCACGTGGCGATGCATGCGCTTAATCTCGCCGGCATCGTTGATGTACAAATGCAGCGGCGGAGATTCAGGCAGCGTCAGGATCACTTGATGGTGACGCTGGCCTAGGTAGTTAACCGGCTCAGCGAGTGATTTTTCGTTCGCTTCCCTCACCAGCTCATAAGCGAGCAAGGTGTCGGAGGCGCGTATGTTGCGCCCGAAGCTCTGGTAGTAACTCGCCTCAGGATTGAGCGTGTAGTAGCCGAGTTCGTAGTCGATCATCGCCACGCCCTGGTCGGTGCTCACTGTGTGGAATTGCATAATCCGACCGTATTGATCCGACCAGCTCTCGTAACTGCCTTTTTGATCTTTCAGATCAAGCCGGGCTTGCGATTTGACCACCCAGAAGTTGTCGTAGTCCGGGGTATAGCCCTGGCCTCCGAAAGTCTCTCGATACTCATCGTTATGAGCGAAGTACTCCAGGCCGGTGAGCCAGGCACCGCCGTAGGTCGCTTTGACTTTGGCGACGATGGTGGTGAGCTCTGGGGTGACCTGCGCAAGAGCGGCGTGTGGATAGCCGAGAGCCCCCAGGAGAACCCAGAAGACCAGGTGAGTGACGAATCGATTGGCGTGCATGGCAGGTCCTCAAATGACTTCGCATTGCGTACAACGAGGGCGACTCTGGCCGAATCCGTCGCCGGACACATTGAAGCCGACTGCTTTTTCATGATTTTTAGTGATGCCCACTGAAATCAGCGGCTTAGACCAAAGATTGTTAGGACACTACGCCGTATTCGCACTACAATCCCGACATGCATTGGGATTTTGGCGCGCACCAATTCGACGATGAGAGAGGCGTTGTTCGCACCCGGTTGGCGGAGCGAGTCAGCGAGACTGTCCTCGAGCCCAAGGCTTCAGCCTTGCTTAAGTATTTCTGCCATCACGCCCAGCAGGATGTCAGCCGGGATGAGCTGATCGCCAGCGTTTGGCATGGCCAGATTGTCAGTGACAACGCGATCAATCGAGTGATCGTGCAGTTGCGCAAGGCGCTTAAGGATGACACCACGCCCAGGCAGTTCATTAAGACCATCCCAAAGGTTGGCTACCGCCTCATCACCCGGCCCATTCCTCAGGCGCAAGAGCCGCGTGCCAGCTCGGACGAGGAGCGCGGCCACACCCGTCGTTGGCTACTGACAGGCGCATTGGTCATCGCAGCACTGATGGCGTGGTACAAGT
Source organism: uncultured Gammaproteobacteria bacterium (assembly GCA_965369325.1). Lineage (GTDB taxonomy): Bacteria > Pseudomonadota > Gammaproteobacteria > Steroidobacterales > JBCBZW01 > CBDUQI01. The sequence continues at coordinate 148 of CBDUQI010000408.1, read as the reverse complement.
TCAGCCAACGCGACGCCGACGCGACCGTCTTCTCTATCCAACCTCTCAGTCGCGAGGCTGGCTGGCAGTTTGATGCCGACTTGTCACCCGACCTGCAGCAGCTGATTTTCAGCGTCACGGAAGGTCGTCGCAATACGCTCTTCCTGCA
>CBDUQI010000407.1:0-2060 GCA_965369325.1 uncultured Gammaproteobacteria bacterium | reverse complement strand
GGCAATACCCGGCCCGGAGTCAAGCACCCGCACGGTGAGCTCTTCGCTCTGCCAGCGCACATCCAGGCGCACCCAGCCTTCGTCGGTGAACTTCACCGCGTTGCCCAGCAAATTCACCATCACTTGGCGCAGGCGCGTAGGGTCAGTCACCAGCAACGCCGGCAACGAGGGTTCCACGAAAGCGGCAAAGCCGAGCGCTTTTTCCGCCGCCAACGGCGCAATCAGCTCGGTGATGTCGCGAATCAGTTCGCGAATACTAACTTCTCGCGCGCGAATCACCGGTTGACCGGATTCCAGCCGCGATTGTTCCAGCACGGTATCGACCAGCGTCAGAATGTGCTCAGCGCTGCTTTGAATTGACGTGGCCCGCTGGGCATCGTCAGACGTCACCGGATGGGCGTCAGCAATCAGCCGAGCGTAGCCCGAGATGGCGGTGAGTGGCGTGCGGATTTCGTGCGACAGCGTGGCAATAAAACGGCTCTTGAGGCGATTGGCTTCCTCAGCCTCATCGCGCAGAATTTTCTGCGATGAGCGCGCCTCCACTAGCTCGTTAATCAAACGGGTCTGACGCTCGTTTTGCAACCTCAGCTCGTTGGAGCTTTGCTGCACCTCACGCTTTCGATGCAATTCACCGGTCGCGGAGATAAACACCACATACCAGCCCTCACCACTTGGCATCACATGCAGGTGCGCGGCCCGATCCTGCTCCAACCCAACAAATGGCAACACCACCACGCCGTCTTGGCTCAGATGATCCAGATAGGGCGCGCTCTCGCGTACATCGTCACCCACATCAAACACCAAGCCAAAACCTTGCGCGTTGCCCCAGCTCTCCAACACCCTATAGTGCGCATCCAAGTGCATGCACAGTGGCGCCTGCTCCGGTTGTGACAGATGCTCCAAATATCGCGCGATAGCGTCCGGCAACTCAGGAGGCATCATGTCCGCGTATCTCCATCTGCATCACCAAGTGCTCAAAGGCGGCCTCCACGTTCTCGCCCGTCTTGGCGCTGGTGCGCATCACGCTGAAGCCAGATTCGTGCCACTCTTTGAGCATCTCATCGTCCACCAGCCATTGATCGTGCAGATCGCCCTTGTTCAGCAAGGCAACAAAGGGCAGATCGCCGTGTTCAGCGCTGAGCAAAGTGCGCAGCTTGGTTGCCACCTCAACGGTTTCCGGTCGGGTGCCGTCAGCAACCAGCAGGTAACCCGCCGCCCCGCGGATAAACATGTGCTCCAAGGTGTCCAGCGCGGTGGTGCCGGCGATATCCCAAACCACCAGCTTGACCTGAACTCCGCCGGGCATCGAGACTCGTTTGGTATCGGTTTTTACCCCGACGGTCGTCAGGTATCGCTCGGAGAACTCCTCGTGGACGTAACGCGCAATCAGGCTGGTCTTGCCCACCGAGATATCCCCCAGCAGACAGACTTTTCGTACCCGAACACTCATTGCTTGGCTCTCATTGGATTGCGCCAAGTCGGATGACGAGTTCAGTCTTGCGTAGATCAAAATCGATATCAGGCGAGCTTGGGCTGGGCCCGCTGTCGACGGAAATCCAGGCGCCGGATACCCCACGCTCGATCAACGCTGTGCGAACCACATCGGCCCGCTGCTGACGCAGAATGCGATTGGTGTCCGGCCCGCCAACGCCGTCCGTGTACCCAATCAGGGATACTGCCGGCGAGCGCCCTAACAGCTCGCCCAGCCGACCCAGTTGCAGCAACTGCTCCGCAGTCTTGTCCAGCACCCGCGCCTGCCCGCGGCGCAAACTCACGCCCGCTTCAAAACGCACGATACGACCGCCAAGGTTCGCCAGCAGCGCCTGAGCCGCGATGGCGTCCGTGGACTGCACGGCGCTCGCGTCCAGGCTCAGGTCCAGCCCGGTGTGGGTACGGATCGTCCGCTGCGCGTTAAGCAGGCTGTTCAACCACGCCTGACCGGCCGTACCACTCAGGCGCAGCACCTTGCCCTGCAGCGCCAGCTGAACGGTGTCCGGCGCTACCAGCAGACCGCGAACCTGCTCGATCAGTGCATCATCTGTCGGCCCAACCTGTGATAC
>CBDUQI010000406.1:0-2072 GCA_965369325.1 uncultured Gammaproteobacteria bacterium | reverse complement strand
ATATCGAGCCCGTGCGCGCCCAGCCACATCAAATGGTTGAGGATGCGGGTGATCTCATCGAACATCACCCGGATGTACTGTGCACGCAGCGGCGCTTCGATTCCCAGCAATTTCTCAATCGCCAGCACATACCCGTGCTCATTGCACATCATCGACACGTAATCCAGCCGGTCCATATAACCAATACTTTGGTTGTACGGTTTGCTCTCGGCCAGCTTTTCGGTGCCACGGTGCAGCAGGCCCACATGCGGGTCGGCCTTCTGAATTACCTCGCCATCCATCTCCAGCACCAGGCGCAACACACCGTGCGCTGCCGGATGCTGCGGGCCGAAGTTCATCGTGAGATTCTGAATCTCTGCCACTAGCCCGCCTCCGCTTCGCTGTCAGTCTGACTCGCCTGCTCTTCGCGGAAAGATGCTTCCGTGCGCAGACTGTCGTCGTATCGGTGATCCTCTCGAATCACTTTGGGCACCAACGTTCTTGGCTCGATGCTCACCGGCTCGTACACCACTCGCTGGCGGCTCGGGTCGTAACGCACCTCTACATGCCCGCTGAGCGGGAAGTCCTTGCGAAACGGATGGCCGATAAAGCCATAGTCGGTGAGCAGGCGGCGCAGATCCGGGTGGCCGTCAAACAGGATGCCAAACAAATCGAAGGCTTCGCGCTCATACCAGTCGGCACTCGCCCACACATCAATCGCCGAGGGCAGGATCGGTGCGGCCTCTTCTTCGCAAAAGACACGCAACCTGACGCGCGCGTTCTCGCTGACGGACAGCAGCTGGTACACCGCGGCAAAACGCGGCCCTTCCGGCTCACCGTTGCGGCCAGCACCACGGCTAACGCCGCGGCTGAAGCCAGTATCGGTAGCCGACTGGCCTTTCCATTCATCCTCGCCGTAGCTGAGGTAGTCCATGCCAGCGACATCAATCAGCATCTCGAAGCCGAACTTGTCACGTAACTCAGTCGCCACGGCGACAAAATCCTCTGCACTTACGTCGTAACCCAAATCGCTGTGCGAGGTGCTCATACGGCGCATCCGGGCGGCAAAGTGCTGCTCCAGGGTCGCGGACAGTGGTCGGTTAATTTTGCTCATGCTTGTTCTGATCTAGCGCGCGATGGTGTTGGTGCGGCGGATTTTCTTTTGTAGCTGAATAATCCCGTACAGCAACGCCTCGGCGGTGGGTGGACAGCCGGGCACATAGACATCCACCGGCACAATACGATCGCACCCGCGCACGACAGCATAGGAGTAGTGATAGTACCCTCCGCCGTTGGCGCAGGAGCCCATGGAAATTACCCAGCGCGGCTCGGGCATCTGGTCGTATACCTTACGCAGCGCCGGTGCCATTTTGTTCACCAGCGTACCAGCCACAATCATCACATCGGACTGGCGCGGACTCGGGCGAAAGATCACCCCGAACCGATCCAGATCGTAACGCGCCGCACCCGCGTGCATCATCTCAACCGCGCAGCAGGCCAGCCCGAAGGTCATAGGCCACATGGAACCGGTGCGAGCCCAGTTGACCACGGCATCTACCGACGTCGTGACAAAGCCTTTGCTCTCCAGCGCCGCGGGCGCCGGGGCCTCGTTACTTAATCCCATTCCAGCGCTCCCTTGCGCCACTCGTAGACAAAACCGATGACCAGCACCAGCAGGAAAAAGCCCATCGCCAGCAGGCCGAATAGACCGATCGCGTCCAGCGAGACTGCCCACGGAAACAGGAAGGCTATTTCCAGATCGAAAATGATGAAAAGGATGGCGACCAAGTAGTAGCGCACATCAAACTTGATCCGGCTGTCTTCGAACGGCTCAAACCCACATTCGTAGGCCGAAAGTTTCTCGGCATCTTTGGTGCCGTTGCCGAAGAGAAAACCAAGGCTGATAAGCGCAACGCCGAGCACCGTGGCAATCGCGAGGAAAATCAGAACAGGCAGATATCCAGCCAACATAGGCTTTGTGTGCTCCTCTTCAGATGCGCCACGGTGGCGCGTATGTTAACAGTCTTGATTCAAATTTTATGGTGCGGATGGCCGGACTCGAACCGGCACGGCTTGCGCCACTGCCCCCTCAA
>CBDUQI010000405.1:0-2086 GCA_965369325.1 uncultured Gammaproteobacteria bacterium | reverse complement strand
TCGTGATGGAGTACGTGCAGGGCAAGCCGATTGATGAGTACTGCGATGAACATCGCCTGGATGTACGCGAGCGGTTGCGGATGATCCAGAAAATTTCGCTCGCGGTGCAGGCCGCCCATCAGAACCTAGTGGTGCATCGTGATCTGAAGCCTTCCAACGTGTTGGTCACGGCGGACGGTATTCCCAAGCTGCTGGACTTTGGTATCGCGAAACTGATCGAGCCCAATGCGGCACACGGCAACACCACCGTGTTCGGGCGCCAGGCGCTCACGCCTGACTACGCCAGCCCTGAGCAGATTTTGGAGAACCGGGTGACCACCGCCAGCGATGTGTACTCGCTAGGCATCCTCAGCTATCAGCTACTGGCCGGGCAGCGCCCGTACAACATTGTCAGCGACTCGCATCGGGCTCTGGTGCGCTCGGTGGAAGGGCTTACGATTCCGCCCGCCAGCGCGCAACTGGGTACCGGCGAGGCGAGCGCACTGGTGCTCACCATCGCACAGCAACGCTCCAGCACCCCCAAACGGCTGCGCCGCCAACTGGCCGGCGATCTGGATAACATTTTGCTCAAGGCGCTGCACCAGGCACCCGATCGACGCTACGGCTCGGTGGCCGCTTTTAGCGCTGATCTGGAGCGCTACCTAAAAGGCCTGCCAGTGGAAGCGCGCCCGGACACCTTCGGGTATCGGTTTAGCCGCTTTGTCGCGCGTCATCGCTTTGGTGTACTGGCCGGCGCCGGTTTGAGCCTGGCCGTAGTGGCCGGACTGGGCGGCACCACCTGGGCGTATCTGCAGGCTGAGCAGGCCCGTGCCGACGCAGACCGGCGTTTTGCGCAAGTACGCGAGCTGGCCAACACTATGATGTTTGATGTGTTCGAGGAAATTGAAAAAGTGCCTGGCAGCAAAAGCGCACTACAGACCATGGCGGCGACCGCACAGGACTATCTGCAGGGGCTATCGGAGGAAACCGACGCGCCGGATGAGGTAAAGCTGGATGCCGCGCGAGGCTTCTCTCGCCTGTCCAGCATCCTCTCCGCCCCCGCCGTCGCCGATCCCGAGCACCGCGTGCAGGCCAGCGATGCGGCGGACAAAGCGGCTGCGTTGTTCGAGCAGCTCACGCAAGACGGGGCGGCCCCCATGGCGGTTTACCACGCACTGGGCCAGTTCCGCTCCGACCGCGGCGCCGAAACGCTGTACTCCGACAACGACCCGGCGCAGACCCGTGAGGACTTGCAACTGGCTTTAGCGGCGTTTGATCAGGCGCTGGCACTGGCACCGGGTAATGCACCAGTTGCCGCAAACCGACTGACTGCACAAATACGCTTGGCCGATTCCTACAAGTGGCAGCAGGACTACGCACAGGCGGCGCAAATGTTGGCCAGCACACTCGAACAAGCGCAGCAATTGCGTACCCGATTTCCAGACGACGAGTTGCTGCTGCGTGCCGTTGCCGATGCGCATCAGATGTCCGGCGAGGTGAACTGGTTTGTGGATGACTTTGAGACGGCCATCCTGGACTACCAAGCCAGCCTCAACGCATTGGACACTATCGCCAGCCGCTACGAGCAGCACCGCAACCCGGTGCTCGAGCCCATCGTCACCAGCAACTGGTCACTGGCCAATTCGCTCATTGATCTTGACCGCCCGGCCGAGGCTGAGACCCATTATCGTCGCGCTATCAAGCTGACCGAGCTTCGCGTCGCGCGCGACCCTGATGATCGTGATGCCGCACGCACCCAGGCAATCATGCGCGGCTCACTGGCCGCGGCGCTGGTCAATCTGGAAAAGGTGGACGAGGCTATCGCGATGATCGGCGAAACCACAGCGTGGTTTGAAACGCAGGCCGCGAAAGACCCCGACACCTCAAGTGCGCAACGCTCAGTAGCTGTCGCGTACCACGTCACTGGCAACATTCACCAGGACGCGGGCCTTCACGAAGCGGCTTGCGGCTGGTACCGCAAAACGCTTGTCTGTGGGTAACCGCTTGCTGGCACCATCGGGCTCTCGGAGTTTGATGCCGACCAACCCGAGCGATTGCAGGCATTGCTGGATGAGCAATGCAGCTAAACGCCCCCAACGGCGCCACA
>CBDUQI010000404.1:0-2106 GCA_965369325.1 uncultured Gammaproteobacteria bacterium | reverse complement strand
GATCTCAAGCTCGCGGTTGAATACGGACTTGGATACCGGTGAGGTCAGCGCCAGTACGCCGCGCTTTCCCGACGGCTCCACGATGGACAGCCTGGCGTTGTACATCAGTGATGAATGGGCAGTGAGCGATCGGCTGACGCTGAACTACGGCGGTCGCTACAGTCGTTTTGATATTGGTCTGCCGCCGCAGCTTGGCAGCACCGGGCTGGATCTGGACGATTTTACCGGCGATATCGGCCTGCGCGTTCAGATCACCCCCTCGCTGCAGTTTGTGAGCAATCTGGGGCGCGGCTTCCGTCCGCCGAATATTTTTGACCTTGGCACGTTGGGCGAGCGCCCGGGTAATCGCTTTAACATTCCCAACGCAGATCTGGCGGCGGAATCGGTGGTGACGCTGGATGCGGGTATCAAGTTTCGCAGTGCCAACTGGTCGCTCGAGACATTGCTGTTTTACTCAGACTATCAGGACAAACTCACGTCGGTAGAAACCGGCGAGGTCACCGACGACGGGCGCCAGATTGTGCAGACGCGCAATGTGAACGAACTGCGAATTTACGGCACCGAGCTTGGGCTGCGCACCCTTTTGGGTGAGAGCACCGAGATTTACGCCAACATCAACTGGCTGTGGGGCGAGGAGTCCTCCACCGATACGCCTGCAACGCCGGCCGACCGAATTCCGCCGTTGAATGGCCGTCTGGGCCTGCGGTTTCAGCCTGGGGAAGATTGGTGGGCCGACATCTACACCCGCTTTGCGGCTGAGCAAAATCGCCTGAGCGATCGTGATGTGCGGGATAACCGGATTGATCCTAATGGCACGGCTGGGTGGCTCACCGTGGGCATGCGTGTGGGTTGGGATGTGGCGCCGGGGTGGGCGGTGAGCCTGCATGTGGACAACGTCCTGGACCAGGCATATCGCGAGCACGGCTCCGGACTGGATGCGCCAGGGTTCGATGTCGGCGTCTCAATCGAGGCCAAATTCGATTGAATCTGATCGGGTGCGACATAGTGGCGTGCACTTATGTCGTGTGGGGAAAATTTAATTGAAGTCAGCGCCCTACAGATGCCAAAATAAACGACGGCCAACGTAATGCTGTTGGCAAAGAGTTATTCAACGCGCGGGGTAACGCGGCCCGCTCTGAACGGATACACCTTGGACACAACTGCTGGTTAAAATCTGCCGAGATAGATGAGCCGCGACTAACAAACCAAGACCGCATTCCACAATCCATTCACTCTCAGGGCCGGGAATCTGCTCTGACGGAGGAGTTTCAGTTATGATTTTCAGGGGAATACGTGCCCTATGCGTGCCTGCAGCAATCGCTGTTCTGCTGGCTGGCGCGGCACAAGCTGCTGATTACCAGGTTCGTCAAGAACGTGGAGTCGATCAGCAAGTGAGCTACTCGGACCTGCAGAAGATGGGGCCGTGGGATGATCGCAACTATCGGCTGACACGCCAGGACTTAAAACTGCTGGCGGCGAACGAGGCCGATCTGCGCGACCCGATTCCGGCATTCTTCCGGGTGGAGCTGCGCAAAGAGTTTAAAGACATGCCGCGCACCGGCAAAGTGCAGTACCCGCGTGCTGCCGTGCCGCTGTTTCACAAACGCTACGGCGGTTTGATGCGCAATGGCAAAGTGGCGGGTAATCATGGCGAAGCAGCCACCCGCGTACCGGTTCCGGTGGATGGCGAAATCCAGCTGAACCAGGTGCTGGGCGCCAACGAGGCGACCATCGAGATTAACCCGGCTAACCCCATGCAGGTGATTGCCGGCTCGAACAACAACGGCGGCCAGGAGATGTACTTCTCCACCGACGGTGGCGACAGCTGGACCATCCAGGGCACCTTGCCGAATACTTGTTGCGATCCGACTGTCGGCTGGTCCTCAGACGGCTCGGTGGCCTACGTCGCCGCGTTGAGCGGCTCGATCGGCGTGGCGCACTGGCGCTCGTTCGATGGTGGCCAGACCTGGGTGGATCGCATTGATCTGACCCCGGGCGGTAGCGACAAAGAGTTTTTGCACGTGGACATCTCGCCCACCTCGCCGCACAAAGACAACGTGTACATCACGTACCACAACGGCAACACCATGCAGTTTGCGCGCTCGA
>CBDUQI010000403.1:0-2119 GCA_965369325.1 uncultured Gammaproteobacteria bacterium | reverse complement strand
GCGCCCGTGAGCGAAATGTAGTTGATGTCATGGCCAGCGGCGTGGGCCAGCGGGCCGGTCTGACCCCAGCCGGTGATGCGCCCGTAGACCAGTGCCGGGCGGCGGGCGAGGCATGCCTCAGGGCCGAATCCCAACCGCTCGGCAACGCCGGGCCGGAAGCCTTCGAACAGCACGTCGACTTGTTCGGCGAGACTCAGCAGTGTTTCGATTCCCTCGGCGGATTTGAGATTCAATGCGATTGAGCGTTTGCCGCGTGAGTTGACGTCCACGCTTGCTGGCAACCCAATACCCGACCGGCCCGAGGTCCGGTCTATCACGATCACCTCGGCGCCAAGGTCCGCCAGTAGCATGCCGGCGTAAGGCCCCGGGCCGATGCCGCGAATTTCTAATACCTTAATCCCCGCCAGCGGCCCGCTCGCGGATGCCTGTGGCTGCTGTGACACTAGCGCGCCTGCATGCGGATGCCACCGTCCATGCGAATGCACTCGCCGTTGGTGTAGTCGTTCGCCACAATGTATTTGGCCAGATGCGCGATCTCACGCGCCTGCCCCAGACGCTGCGGAAACAAAGGCATCGCGGATAGCGCATCAAACACTTTCTCAGGCATGGCGTCGAACATCGGCGTGTGAATCAGCCCAGGTACGATGGTGTTCACCCGGATACCCAGCGTGGCCAGGTCACGTGCAATGGGCAGCGTCATGCCAACAATGCCGCCCTTGGACGCGCTGTAGGCGCTTTGCCCGATCTGCCCTTCGTAGGCTGCGACCGAGGCGGTGTTGGTGATGACACCGCGACAGCCGTCATCGGTGACCGGGTCTTGCCCGGCCATCTGCTCAGCCGCCAATCGCAGCACGTTGAAGGTGCCGATCAGGTTGATATCGATGACCTTCCTGAACGCCGCCAGCGGGTGCGGGCCGTCCTTGCCCATGGTTTTATTGGCGGTACTGATACCGGCAAAGTTGTTGCAGATGTGCGCGGCGCCAAATGCCTTCACGGTGCTTGCGATGGCCGCTTTGACAGAGTCCTCATCCACCACGTTCACTTGACAGTAAATGACGCGCTCACCCAGCTCTTGCGCGATCGCCTCGCCGCGCTCCTGGTCAAGGTCAAAGATGGCGACGCTTGCGCCCATCTCTGCGTACAAACGAGTCGTCGCCTCACCCAACCCGGAGGCACCGCCGGTGACGATGGCGACTTTGTCTTTGATATCCATAGTCTGCTCCTGAGTGGTTCTAGCTAAACTGCTCGCCCGCGGCGATCTTCTCGTGCACGATCTGCGGGGCCTTAAAGCGTTCGCCATAAGTGGCCGCCAGCTCATCGCAGCGTGCGACAAACCTCTCCAGCCCGTAGGTGTTGATGAACTGCAAAAAACCTCCGGTCCAGGGCGGCGCGCCAATGCCCATGACGGAACCGATGTTGCCGTCGGCGACCGTGCGCAGCACATTGCTTTCCAGGCAACGAAGCGTTTCGATTACCTGACGGAACAGCAGCCGGTCTTTGACGTCCTCGTGCGGCAGTTCAACCTCGGGCATGTGGTACAGCTCAAACAGTTTGGGCCAGATGTTTTTGCTGCCGTCCTCGTGGTACTCGTAAAAGCCGCCGCCGTGGTGGCGTCCGCCGCGCGCGTGCTCGCCCACCATCACGCCGATGACCGAGCGCATAACATTGCCGTCGCCCCATTTGTCCTCCACGCCCATATCTTTCCAGGTAGCTCCGGCTTTGCGGGTCAGCTCCAGGCTCACCTCATCGTGCACCGCCAGCGGCCCGACCGGCATCCCAACGGCCTTACCCAGGTTGTCGATCAGCACGGGGTGCAGGCCCTCGGACAGCAGTTGCACGCCTTCGTCCAGGTAGGTGCCGAAAGTGCGTGAGGTAAAAAAGCCCAGCGAGTCGTTAACCACGATCGGTGTTTTGCGAATCTTCAGCGTGTAATCGAAGGCCTTGGCCAGTGTCTCATCGCTGGTCTTCTCGCCAGCGATCAACTCCACCAGGGGCATCTTGTCGACCGGCGAGAAAAAATGGACGCCGACGAAGTTATCCGGCTTGTCGCTGGCTTGCGCCAACTGGGTGATCGGCAGGGTGGAGGTGTTGGAGCCCCACACGCCGTTCTCTGCCAGGT
>CBDUQI010000402.1:0-2123 GCA_965369325.1 uncultured Gammaproteobacteria bacterium | reverse complement strand
ACTAAAGACCTGTCAGGGCCCTGCACGGAGTTCTTTAACCACTTCGGCGCCGGCAGCAAGCGTGAGTGCGAGCTGGGCGTCCCTGGCTGGCACTACGCCACGGTGCTGCAGGATGTGTCTCAGCCCAACGCAGCGGCCATCGGCGACTGGCTGACGATCCCTCGGCGCGGCATGTGGTGCAACGGCGGGGCTATCGACCGGCCGGCTGGTTATCTCTGGAGCGACACTGTGATCGTGCGAGACGCGATTGACATTCTGCTCGGCCGGTGAGCACCGTTTTTCTTGACTGGGGGAATAGTTCCCGGTAAGGTGCTCATCCGCAACCAAGAATAGGGGCTTACAAAATGCGACTGCACGACCCAGACTTTCGCGAGCAGATGCGCCAAGACGCAGAGCATGAAAACATGCCGCTGCGCCGGCCTAACTGGCCGCCGATCGTTTGCCGACAGCCTGAGGCGGAGGCCGCGAGGGCTAAGGCCGAAGCTGAATTCTTCGGCGACAGCGCCGGCAACAAACGCTGATGCAGTACATCACCGGCAAAACTAGGCGCGCACACAAGGGCGCTCTATATGGCCCAGAGGGCGTGGGTAAAACCACCCTGATGGCAGCCCTCGAGGCGCCACTGTTTATTGACATGGACAAAGGCGCCGATGGATTTGAACACCCGCGCCGTCAGCCTAATACCTGGGCCGAAATGATCGCCGATCTCACGTGGGTCTATCAGAATTCAAACGATTTCAAGAACATCATTGTCGACACGGTCAGCGTTGCTGAAACCTTGGCTGTCGAGCATATTTGTGCAACACACAAGATGAGCAGTATCGAGGATTTCGGATACGGCAAGGGCTGGGTCATGTTAGGTGAGCAATGGGCCGAACTGATGCGGATCGCCCAGAGCTTTATCGGCCGAGACATCAACTTCTGGATGGTCGGCCATGCGGACGTCACGAAATTCAAAGACCCCGCCGGCACCGACTATGATCGCTGGTCAATGAGGCTTCACCAGAAGCACGTTTACCCGCTGGTCAAACGCTGGGCCGACATGCTGTTTTTTATCGATCACGACAAAACGGTCCAATCAGTAGATGAGGGCTTCGGGCGCAAGCGTTACGTTGCGACCAGCTACGGTGATCGCATTCTCTACACCGCGCATCGCGCGACACACGACAGCAAAAATCGATATAGGCTCCCCGAATCCTTCCAAGTGCCGCAGGGCAACCCACAGCAGACCTGGGTGGAAATAAACGCCTGGATCGACTACTTTTTTGCGACCTAAGTCGCGTACCAACCATCAGGAGACTACTCAACCGTGTACCAGCAAAACCCACCACCAGGCTTTGGCCCACCCCAGCATCAAAGCGGCAGCTTCGGCGATCTCGACGGTGTCGACGATCAGCAGACGCTCGACGTAATCCCGAAGGCCACCTATATGATGCGGGCGACTCAAGTCGGCCCCCTGGAACCGAACAGCAAAAACACCGGATCGCTGATTAAGGTTACCTTCGAAGTCGTCGAAGGCAACCTCGCCGGGCGAAAAGTGTTCGAGAATTACAGTGTTCAGCACAGCAACCCGCAAACAGTCCGGATCGCCCTTGAGGCGATCAAGGGCTGGCTCGGTGCCGCCGGCCAGAACACCAGCGGTCAGCTCACCTACGATCGCATCAAGGCGCTGGAAGGTCAGCGCGTGATGTGCAATGTTGGCATACAGCCGGCCAAGGGCCAATACGACGAAAAGAACCGAATCGACCGATTCCTGCCGCCCGCAGCGGGCCAAGCCGGCCAAATGCCACCGGGCATGGCCCCGCCAGCAGCTGGCCAAGCTTACCCGCCGCAGGGCGGCCAACCGATGCCGGGGCACCAAGGGGGTGGCGCGCCCGGCATGCCACCGACTAAACCGAACCAACCGAACCAGTACCAACCACCGCCCCAACAGCCCTACTATGACCAAAACCAACCAGGGGCCCAGCCACCCGCGGCGCCCGCGCAACCCGCGCAACCCGCGGCGCAACCCGCGCCTGCGTCCGCAGGATATCCGCCAAGTGCGGCACCAGGACAGGCACCCGCGCCGGCATATGCCGCGCCCGCGCCTGGCGCTGCGCCGTACCCCGGACAGCCTGCACCGG
>CBDUQI010000401.1:0-2158 GCA_965369325.1 uncultured Gammaproteobacteria bacterium | reverse complement strand
TGAAAACACTAGTGCCAAGGCCGACGCGCACGGTAGAGCGAAAGAAATTGCTGCTGACGTCAACCACACCAGCTCCCTGGATCGACGCCTGATCCAGGAACGATGACAGATCCTCAAACGGGGAGTCCGCCGTCTGCTCGGCGATGGCTTGGGCTTGTACCGAACTTAGTTGTTCTGATACCGACTGTAGGACCGGGCCGGAGGCCGTATTCACATTGATGCTGGTGCCTCTGGGCAGTGCTGTGACGTACGGCTTCAGCAGTAAATAGATGTTCAGATCGATACCGCTGACCGCCATCAGCTCGCTGGCGCTGCTGAGCACGCTGTTCGCGGTGCGGTAGGGAGGCTCGATGCTCGTGTAGGTGTCATCCTCGGCGCCATCGGGAAAGGAGGCTTCAACGTCAGCGTCGATCCAATCGGCAACCACGGCCGCCAGCCCAGGCTCTATCTCCAGCGCCCGCAACAGACGTTGAAACTGCTCCAGCGCCTCGGTGTTGACGGTGCCCTGGGCACTGGTCAGATTGTTTATGTTGAAGCGCCCCTGCATATCCTCGACCAGCCCCTCCACGTAGCCGCCGTCGATCGGCAGCGGCGGCAGCGCCACCGCCCATTCCTCCCCACGGTAGTCTATCTCGGAGTCCACCCGGTCCTGGCGTAATGTAATTCTGGCCCAGTCCTCTGCGCCGAGCGCGTACATGAACGCCTGGTCACCGTAGAGTATGTTCTGTGCACGCCGCACGGACAGTGCGCTGGTCCACAACATGCTTGCAGAGATCAGCGTCGCCATTGTGACAATTAGCAGCGCTGTGATCAGGGCGACACCGCGCTGGCGGGCAAGCGGGCGAGGTGCAGGTGGGTGAGCGGGGGCTACCATGTTAGTTCCACCAGTCGGGTAATGATGCCCCAGTCCTCAAGTTCCACCTCTATCCGGGCGGCGATCGGCTGCAGCTGCAGCGCTAGGCTGGGGTCCACCACGTCGGGTGGCCACTGCTCATGCCACTGGCGCGAGGGGTCCATAAAGCTGATCCGCAGCGCGATAATGCCGGTCAACAGGTCGTACCGTAATGGCTCGTTGGCCAGCGTGCGATCGAGTACCCGCCACTGCAGGCGGGCCAACGTGTCTTCCTCAACAAAGTAGGCGACGCGCTGCAGCGTGCCGCGCGGGGCGCCCAGGGTATTGCTGTACCCGGCGCGCGACAGCTCTAGCGGGAACTCGGAGCGGGTGCCCGCCACTAGCGACGGTTGGCGTGAATCACCGATGGATTCGCGCACGCTGCGCGGATGAAGTTGCTGCAGGTCGTTGGCCAGCGCGCGTACGGCGTATTGCACTTCACGCAAACGGGTGGTGGCATTGTCGGCGATCAGGCGTTGTTTAATAACGGTGCTTAGCCCCGCGTACGCCATGACACCAAAGACCGCGAATACGGCGACCGCGATCATCAGCTCGATTAGTGTAAAACCACGGCTGCGCTGCTCACCGGTGATGGCAGAATTGCGCAACATCATTCTTCCTCGCGCCCGCCGCCCGGGCCGCCCGGGCCGCCTGGGCCGGCTGCGGCCGCACCGGTCCAGGGCGTCGGCGTACCGGTGCCCTGTGCAGCCGGGCCAAGAAAGCCGGAGACTTTGGCCACCTGGCGATCCTCATCGGCGTACCTGATGATGATATCCACCCGGCGCAGGTCCTCGACCCCGGTCTCAATTACTTCGGATTCCCAGCGAAAAGTCTGACCGGCGAACTCCTCCTCGCCACTACTCTCGCCCGCTTCAGGGGCCGCCGCTTCTAGCCGCAGTTCCGCAATCTTGTTCAGCGCCACCCAGTTGCCAAGAGTCTTGTCACGCAAAAACGATGCGTTAAAGGCCACCCGGTTGATGGTGGTAAAGGCTGCGGCCATTCCCAACCCGACGACAGCGACAGCAATCACAATCTCCAGCAGCGTAAAGCCGCGCGCGCGCGCGGCCGCCGCATGGGGATGCGCAGGCGGGCGTTCAGGTACCGGGCAGGTTCGGCTCAACATGCGGGCGGCTGTCCTTAAAATGTCGGCAGGGGCATTCCCGAACCGGTGCGGCTAATTGCCAGGGGCGCACGTCACAGCGCGCGCTGCTCCAACTCAACTTCGGTGCCACCGAATGGCAGTCCTTTGATGATGTACGCGTAATC
>CBDUQI010000400.1:0-2207 GCA_965369325.1 uncultured Gammaproteobacteria bacterium | reverse complement strand
TTGTACGTATATCCCAATTTGGGTCGAGCCGACCTGATGACAAAGTGTTAGTCGCCCAGGAAATCCTTCTGATGTTCGTCAACTAGGGGTCCGTTGCAGGAAGGGGCGAAATGACACGCCAAGGTGCGTAGTCATGGGCGATTCTGATCTCCATAAGTCCCGAAAGGGAACCTCAGTTGGTCAATAGCCCCTTAGGTAGCAAAGCATGTTCAACGGTCACATTGAGCCCATAATGAATGCCGAGATTCGCCAGAGCTACGGCATTGTCGCAGATGAATTCTTCTGGTGTATCCCAGTGGTCCTCTGCGGGAATTACTGACTTCTTATAAAACGCCAACAACTGGCCCAATGCGTCATTGTATACGGACTCATCCTTATTCAAAATGGCGAGTAAAACCTGGCTCAGCATAAAGTAGTTTTTGTCGCCGATATGCTTGGGTCGTTTCTTCATGAAATCTTCGACATTGAGTTGAACCAGCGGTTTCGCGCGACTCGTTTCGCCCAGTAAGGTGTACTTATATGCGTAAGTGTAGCGGTTGACATCCAGGTCCATCTTGTGCCCGTCCTTGCTGTCCTGATACCACTGCGCCAGTACTATTGCCGTGTCGAAATCCGCGCCAAGCAGTGCGTAATTGAAGCCGTCGATGGCACCTGTCTCAGAAACAGCCGACCAGTTTACGAACCCGTAGCCGGACCGCAGTTCGTAAGGGGAGGGTTTGTCGCCGACATAATCGGGATCCGTCGGGTCGTAAGCCATCGTGAAACTCTTGATAACATGCTGCGCGGCTTTGGTGAATGCGGCGCGCACCTGAGCAATGGGGTCGCCATTCAAAAACTTCGCGCGCCCGAGGTCTGCGTAAGTCATTGCAGTCCCAGAATGGGCACTTTGAATCGAAAGATCTTCTTGCCGATGCCATCCATTTTTCATTAGGTGACTTCGTCTCTTGAGATCTTTCAAAACACCTTCTACCCAAGCACTGGTGGTTTCTTGGTCCGGTTTTTTCATCCGCCGAAGCGCTCCGCCAAAACCTGCTTGATGTCGCCGAAGTGCTCTATCTTGAAAGAGTCGATGTCTCTCGGATTCTTGCCGTAAGAGTCACGTTCATAGACGCGCACCGTGCCGGTGTTGGTATTGACGTGTACCGAAAGATGTCGTTTGTTCCCATCCCGATGGTAAATATCGTTCCACAAATCCAGTTCACCTTGTGTATAGGGGCCACCTTGACGATTGGAAGGCTTACCCGTTTTTTTCTGTTTACGGCGCATTTGCTTGGCCCGCCGCCTATTTTTCATCTCTGAGCCTTGCCGCTCTTTATTCGTGTTCACTGCCACCGCCTTGCTATTACCGGCGGTACCTTTTGCCTCAATTTCAGTCAGTTGGTTAACGGTATCTCGAGTCAGATCATCGGGCCCATGGTACCGATCAATATAGCGCGGGTCGGTTGTAAAGCCTAACCGCCGCTTGGCCTGCTCCATGCCAACAATACCCAGGGCTTCGGTAACAGAGCGCGTGCGATTATTGGCCGTGGCGAGATGGATTTGCTCCCGGACGCTCGGACCACCGCCTGGATCACCGCTGCCATCGTCGTCACGGTTGTTTTTGTTCGATTCACCGTCGGCCCTGCCCTTTGATGACGAAGATGAAGTTCGGGAGGTGTTACTGCCGACCCAGTGACCAGCTCCCTGTGCTTGACCGATAGTACTGCCGCCCTTGTTTGGTCGATTGAGCGCTCGAGCAAGCCTAGGAACCTTCGCCGCGAGCTTTGCGCCGGTAGCTACCACACCAATACCACCTGCCACTAATAACAATATCTCGGACAGTAAACTACCAAAATGCTGCCCGGCACTGAATTGGTTGCCAATGCCACCTAATTGCCGGAGTCGCAGTAATTCACTCCAACGATGGGCGTAGTCAGTCTTAATCCCACGAAGCACACCGCGTGGATCTTGAACGGCGGTGCTCACCGCCGCAATCAATTCTTCACGAAACGCTACCGCATCTCGCAATTTTTCCTCGAAAAAATAGTCAAACGCAAAACTCATTATTTCTTGTGGGGCTTCGAGCGGCATGATCGCGCGGTACCAGGGTCGGTTGTGTCGCCGGTCATACAAATCCGCTAAGACCAGTTGTTTAAGCAGTGTGACCAGATCAATCACATCCGTGACCAGCGTTTCGCCTATGCCGTAGGCAGTGCCAACAGAGAAAC
>CBDUQI010000399.1:0-2227 GCA_965369325.1 uncultured Gammaproteobacteria bacterium | reverse complement strand
TGATGCTCGTAGCCCGAGTAGTCCATCTCTTCGCTCATCTGCTCGTCGCTGTGATCGTCACCCGAGTTGGGGCCGGCCGCGCGTGCGCCTAGCAAGTGATCCCAGCCCATGTGATCGCGCATGTAGTCGCGCCAGCTCTCAAGCTGCGAGCGCGAGGCCCATTCATCCAGATCAAATCCGTAGCCCATGGTCCAGCCCGGCAGCGGCCCCAGTCGTGCCGCAATGTAGCGCTGCAGGCGACGGTCTTTGGTGCCGTTGATGCCGAGGTCGGTGGGTGTCCAGGTGCGCTCGTCATCGCCCCAGGCCCAGATGTGGACCGTGCCGCCCGCCTGGTAGACCGCGTTGATAATCTGCTCCAGCGCGTCGAATGTGGCCGGATCAGGATCGTTGTCGCTGGTGCTGCACTGGTCAGTGCCCAGATGGAACCACTGGCAGTTCACTTGAATATGGAAGCCGTTAAAGCCGTGCTCGAACATGAACTCGGTGATGGAATCATCGATCTCATTCGCACGGGTGGGCCGACCGAACATAATTAGCTGCGGCACAAACGCCTCGCCCTCGGCAGTGCGTATCCACTTATCGCCGTCAGTACCCACGAAGCCCTTGACACCCGGCGCGTCAAACACTTCGATGCTGCCGCTGAGCCCGTGCAGGTCGGTGTCGGAGGAGTCGGATGTCCAGGTCCACATACCGGTGCGAGTGCCGGTAAAGCGGAAGCGCCATTCATTGCTGCCGACGTAGAACATCTCGCTCGCAATGGTGTCGCTGGAGGCCTCGTGCACGAAGGTGACGGTGGCTTCCACATCAAACGGGTTGCCGCTAACGCTGGGGTTGTCGACGCTGAAGTCGGCCATCGGTGTAAACAGGCTGGCCGAATCCGCGCTGCCGGCCTCTGATACGGTGATGGTGAAGCTGTCGCTGGCGCTCTCGCCATCCGGGTCTTCACCAGTAACGGTCACTGTCATCACTTGCGCATTGCTCGGCGTGCCGGAAATCACGCCGGCAGTTGCGCTCAGCCCATTAGCATTGGGCGAGAACTGCACGGTGTACACCAGAATGTCGCCATCGGCATCGTCAAAGGTGGTACCGCCCTGTGCCGCATCCCAGTTGAAGGTTTGGCCCACAGTCGCGGTACGATCCGAGTTGGGGTTGTCTACAAAAGGTGCGCTGTTCGCGGGTGGTGCCACCACAATCTGGAAGCTGTCGCTCACGCTGCCGCCATTGCCATCGTTGGCCGTGATGGTCGCGGTAAACGTGCCATCCGAATTGGGCGATCCGCTGATCAGCCCATTGCTAGCGCTGAGTCCGTTGGACGACGGTGAGAACGATACGCTGTAAGACAAGCTGTCGCCGTCCGCGTCATCGAATGTACTGCCGCCTTGGGTGGCGTCGTAGTTGAAGGGCACATCCACCGTGGCCGACTGGTTCGGATTGGGCGCGCCCACCGTGGGTGCCGTATTCGGTTCCGGTGCCACAACGATAATGAATACGTCGCTGATGTTGCCGCCGTTACCGTCATTGGCAGTGATCGTCACGGTGATGTCGCCGTCGAAGCTTGGGGTGCCGCTGATCTGACCGTTACTGGCCGACAGGCCACGGCTGCCCGGGGCAAAGCCGACGGTGTAGCTCAGGCTGTCGCCATCGACATCGTCAAACGTGTTGCCGCCCTGGGTGGCGTCGTAGCTGAACGGCTCGCCGGCGGTGGCCGGCTGGTCGGCATTCGGGCTGGCGACAGTGGGCGCGGTGTTTGGCGGTTCCGCCACATCGATAACGAACGTATCCGCCACGCTGCCGCCATTGCCGTCGTTAGCGGTAATGGTGACGGTGATATCGCCCGGCGCATTGGGCGTACCACTAATCTGCCCGTTGCTGGCCGACAAGCCACGGCTGCCCGGGGCAAAGCCGACGGTGTAGCTCAGGCTGTCGCCATCGGCATCGTCAAAGGTGTTGCCGCCCTGGGTGGCGTCATAGCTGAACGCCTCGCCTTCGGTGGCCGCTTGATTCGCATTCGGATTAGCCACGGTCGGCGCAGTGTTCGGCTCCGGCGAGACTGCGATCACGAACACGTCGCTGACGCTGCCGCCATTGCCGTCATCCGCGGTAATCGTCACTGTGATATCGCCTTCGAAGCTGGGTGTACCGCTGATCTGCCCGTTACTGGCGGACAGGCCGCGGCTGCCCGGGGCAAAGCCGACGGTGTAGCTCAGGCTGTCGCCATCGACATCGT
>CBDUQI010000398.1:0-2257 GCA_965369325.1 uncultured Gammaproteobacteria bacterium | reverse complement strand
ACGCAGCGAGTCAGGTCCGTAGTCGGTCACAAACGAGCCGTCGCCACGAAGGCCGTCAAACGGCGCAACGAGACTCTCGTAGCGCACGGCGGTGAAGCTGTCGCCGCTTTGCGGTTGGTAGCCGTCAACTAGGCTTAGAACGATGTCCGAACCGGTCATGTCCAGGGCGCCATACACAATCACCTGCCCGGCAACGGGGGCGCCGGCTTCGCCACCGACGCGGAAAGTAAACTCCCCGAAATCCCCCACATTAGTAAAGTCGCTGAAGATCTCGATGATGCCGCCGGGCTCGATCGAGTGCCGACCACTGACCGGCGCTAGATTCTCCACAATTAACCGCGCATCGCGTCCGGCCGACAGATAATCGGGTGCGGTGACGGGTTGCCCGGTCACCCGCAACGTGCCACCCGCCGCGACGCCGATATCGCCATCGATAAACAGGGGTTGGCTGGGATCGCCCAACGTGCCGCCGGTGCCGGTGATGCGCAGATCCCGATGCGTCGTCATCATCCCGTCCTGCGACCACACACGCGAGAACTCCAGGGGCGTGCCAACCGGACTGTTCAGCAGCAGCCCGCGGCCCAAGTCGTCACCGCGGATGGTTTGCTCGCCACCCTCCAGGCGCAAACCCGTGGTTTGGGTTTCGCCAAGCACGTGCAACTCGCCGATAATATTCAGGCCGTTGCGCACCGTGACGACGGCGCCATCGTGCAGTATCACCGGCTGCCACACCAATACATCGTCAAATACGGCACCGCCTGCGAAAACATCCAGCACCCCGTCGCCAGGATTAGCACCGATCAGCGGGATTAGATCCACGCCGGTCAGGGTCGGGTGCTCGAGTAATTCCATCACCCCGTCCGTGGCATCCATGTACACATCGCCGGGCTCGATATGCCCTTTCAACCCCATGTGTGCGCCGTCTACCGCTTGCAGCAAAGCACCGCGCCATCGCCCACGCAGTTCAAGCGACGCAGTCGGGCCGCTGGCGATCACTTCGACGAAGGTTAAATCGGTGAGCAAGTCGTCGCTGCCAATCGCACCGATGCCGCCGCGCAGCGTAATATCCGGCGCCACCGTCAGCGAGCCGTCGTCGGCTGGGCCAATAAGGGTATCGGCACGTAATGTCCCCTGTGCCCCGTCCAGGATCACTTCGCCCTCGCCGCGCAGTACTTGGCTGCCCCCGGCAAACACCAGTGACGTCGGGCGACCCGCACCACGGATACTCAGCGCCGCATTCAGAGTGAGATCGTTAATCACGCGCGCCTGGGCGCCATCTTCAATCACCGTTTCAACATCAAAACCGACACCGCTCAGCAATGCACCCTGCTCGGTAATACGCACCAGGCTTTGTGGCTCATCAGCGGTGTCCTGCACCCAGGCCTGAGCGAGGGTGCCGCCGTCGAGGATCAAAATGCCGTTCAGGAACACGACGGCCACGTCCGCCTGTGCACCTACCCCTATCCGCACCCCGGGGGCACCGGGCAGATCGATGCGGGCGCTGGCCGGATAGCGCGGCACGATCGCTGGCGACCAGTTACGCGGGTCATCCCATTCACCACCCGCCGGGTTGGACCAGTCGATGGTGCCAGGCGGGCCGGGCGGCGCGAAGAACGCGGACTTCATGAGGTACAAATCCATCATGTCAACCATCCCATCGCCGTTCAGGTCGGCATCGGGATCGGCGGAGAAGAACACTTCTTTCATCCGCGCAAAATCGAGGTAGTTCACCATGCCATCGTTGTTCAGATCAGCATCGCATGCGTTCCCGATCCCGTCGCCGTCAGTATCGCGCTGCGCCTCGTTTACCACCTCAACGCAGTTGTCTTGCGGATCTAATGCGCCGTCGCCGTCGAAATCCGCCAGTTCGTCGACACTCAGCCGATTACCGCTCAACTGCACGATGCGGGCGGCCCGTGCTGAGCCATCAACGCGTTCCGACAGGCGCTCAGCCGCGAGGAGAGGCGCGCCAGCTAGCAGCGAGCCAAACGTGCCCGCGATCATCAGGTGTTTGAATATGCGTGTCTGTTCCATCTTGCCGGCCCCCCGTGTTTCAAAGCCCTATCTAATTAAGCGATATTCAACGAGAGTTCCCCCCAAAACGTGGGTAGAAAAGCGCTTTGCCTCAAAGAGAAGGTGTCTCTATGGCGCCGCAATTCGCGCCCGATTCGGCAGCGACAGGCACGGTTTACCTGGCGCATCTCGCAGCTTCTTGCCGTCAGCAACGTCGAGATGCTTGGTGGTGACAGATTTGCAT
>CBDUQI010000397.1:0-2356 GCA_965369325.1 uncultured Gammaproteobacteria bacterium | reverse complement strand
GATAAGCTTAGAGTCCTTGAGGTTATTCCAGGCCGCCAGATCGCGAAAGTCCACGCCCTGACGAAAGGCGATGCCGTAGAGCGTATCGCCTGCCCGCACCGTGTAAGTGCCTGTGGTGGTCCCGCGTGGCTGATATACCTCGCGACCGACGCAAGCGCTGAGCATTGTCGCAATGGTTAGCGCGAGAAGCGCGCCACGTACAAACCTCAACCGACGGGCGGCGAGCCCACCGAGTGATGGTCTGATTGGGTTGCCTTGCGCACAAAAAAACACCGTGGCTAAGTCCGCTACCGTCTCAGCAGGAAGTATCCAATCACTGCGCCGAGCACCAGGACCCACCCCAGCGTATCGGCATGCCGGCGCAGGCCCGCCTCCATCGACGGCCCACCCCAACGGATCAGTCCGGCGACCAGAAAAAAGCGCGCACCGCGCCCGATCACCGACATCAGGGCGAACACAGGCAGCGACAGCGACAAGGCGCCAGCGGCGATCGTGAACACTTTATAGGGAATCGGTGAAAAGCCGGCGAGTAACACTGCCAGCGCACCCCACTCGGTAAACCACTCGCGTCCGTGCAGGTAGGCCTCGTGGTACCCGAACTGATGCAGTTTCGGCTCAATCCACTCGATGCCGAAGGCACCGATAAAGTAGCCGGCCAGGCCACCCAATACCGAGGTGGCCGTGGTGAGCATCGCATAACGCCATGCCCGCTCCGGCCGAGCCAGCGTCATTGGTGCCAGCATCACATCCGGCGGAATTGGAAAAAACGACGATTCTGCAAAACTCAAGCTGCCCAGATACCAGGGTGCATGACGGTGGGCGGCCCAGCGGAGCATCAGATCGTACAAGGCCGAGAAAATCACGCCGAGCCCTCGCGCAGCGGAACGAACGCCACATCGAACAATACGGTGCGCTCGAAGGTCTCACCGTGACGCTCAATACGCATCAAGCGTTGGCGCCCGTCCGGGCCAACCGGAATAATCAGCCGACCGCCGTCATTCAATTGCTGTTCCAGCACCGCTGGCACATGCTCCGGCGCAGCCGTGACCACGATGCCATCGTAGGGCGCGAAGGTGGGCCATCCGTTCCAACCATCACCGTGGCGAAAATGCACATTGCTGACGCCAACCTCACGCAGGCGCTGACGCGTACGGCTCAGCAACGGCGCCAGTCGTTCGACGCTGTAGACGGTGCCGCAGAAGCCGGCGAGCACCGCGGTCTGATAGCCACAACCCGTACCGATCTCCAGCACTTTGTGTATGTGATCGCGCCCGTCCAGCACCGCTTCGGTCATGCGCGCCACCACGAACGGTTGAGAAATGGTCTGGCCATGCCCGATGGGCAGCGACACGTCCTCATAGGCACGACTGGCCAACGCCTCATCCACAAACAGATGCCGTGGCAGCGCGCGCATACGCGCCAGCACGCCCTCGTGTGCAACGCCCTGATCCTGCAGCCGTGCAATCAACCGGTCGCGCGTGCGCGCGGACGTCATGCCTATCCCCCGCTGGCTCAACTGCCTGCCTCGCCTAACCAACCCTGCAACGGCTCAAGCATACGGTGGCGGGTAAGGTCCACGTGCAACGGCGTGACCGAGACGTAATCGTTGGCTACCGCATGAAAGTCAGTCCCGGGCCCTGCATCCTGTTCGGCCCCAGCCTCACCCACCCAGTAGATCCGTCGGCCGCGAGGATCGTGCGCTTCGATCGCCGGCTCCGCCCGATGCCGATAGCCCAGCCGCGTCGCGCGTGTGCCTTTTAACTGATCGTACGGCACGTCGGGGATGTTCACGTTCAGGATGATATCGCTGGGTAGAGGCTTATCGATCAGGCGGCTGATCAACTCGCCCGCCACGCGAGCAGCGGTATCCAGATGCCCGCAACGGAAACTACCCATCGAAAAAGCAACCGCGGGTAACCCTAGAAAACGCCCTTCCATCGCCGCCGCCACAGTGCCGGAGTAGAGCACATCGTCGCCCAGGTTCGGGCCGTTGTTGATACCAGACGCCACCATATCCGGGTCTTCATCCAGCAGACCGGTCAGGGCCAAGTGCACACAATCGGTTGGCGTGCCGTTTAGGAAGTAAACATTCTCAGCGTCTTTTTGTACCCGCAACGGCATGTCCAGGGTAAGCGAGTTGCTAGCGCCACTGCGGTTGCGCTCAGGGGCGACCACGACGATCTGCGCCAGATGGCCCAGCGCATCGGCCAGCGCGCGAATGCCAGGGGCCCGATAGCCATCGTCATTGCTGACCAGAATCTTCAGTGGCCCTCTCCCGCTGTACTTGTGACTCCCCGCGGCTCGCGCGGGCGGCGAATCGCGCTAATATACCGGAAGGTGAACCGGTATTTTGGTG
>CBDUQI010000396.1:0-2364 GCA_965369325.1 uncultured Gammaproteobacteria bacterium | reverse complement strand
GTTGATAACCACGCGTGTCCTGACGCAGCGGCATGTCCGACAGGCTGGCCGCTTTGCTCCCGGCGCCAAACACGAGGACGCGCCGGCGAAACAGATCATCGTCAACAAACTGCGCAAACGCTAATCGTGCGATGCTGATCAGCAACATCGAGGCTACCACCGAGATACCCAGCAAACCGCGACCGAGGTACACCGAGGGAAACAGATAGAACACCAGCACCAGCGCCATCGAGGCGAGCCCGAGTGCCACGCCGATACGTACCAGCACGCCCACAGCCCGCGGCGCATTGCGCGCGTGATAAAGCCCCAGCGCCACGAAACCGATAAACACGAGCGCCGCGTAGACCATTGCTTTGGGCAACAGCAAACCGATCTGCGACTGCACGTCGGGCAGGCTCGCATCAAATCGGACCATCACCGCGATGTACACGGAGCCGATAAGCAGCAAAAACTCGCCCAATCCCAATAAGAGAACAGGAAGCTTTACATAATGGTTGAAGACTCTGACTACCACTCGCGTCCTTTCGCCATTGCTGAACGTCCTACTGACATTGACCAATCCCTTTGGTGCGCTTTTGAGCCTGCCGGCAATGTGCAAGCGCGCGCACTAACCCGAGCCCGGTGATTCACCTTTGCCGGACCAGGACGCACTACGCCATGTTGCGTTGCAAATGGTACCGCCGATAACGCCTCGCTTATGTGAAACCCGTCACACTCCGTTGGGCACATCATGCCCTAGGGCGCGGGCGGTATGGTTAGCGTCTTCGCACCCAGGTGCAGACGAACAAGATTCACAGGAAGCCCCTCGCCGGTGACCGCCAGACCGCCACCACGTAGGAACGTCATGGCCTCTGCCACCCGAAACTTAGGCATGCTCAAATGCTGCGGCGGTTGCATCAGCGCCTGCATCACACTGCGATGACCGGCGCGGGGAAACAGGTAGGCGCGCAGATATGTCAGCACCGCGATACTCCCGTCTGCCCCCACGTCCATTGCAGTTGGTTGCGAGGAGAACATGCCAAATACAGGGTTATCCAGCAGGTCGGCACGGCCCGGCGCCGGAATCGTCCCGATCGGACCCAGTCGCGTCGCGGTCAGCACGGACTCGCGCGGAGTTGCACCGGGCCCGGGCAACGCCACGCTGTAAAGTACTGCTGGGAAGTCGCGTTTACTCAGCACCAGAATTTGCTGATCCCGCGCATCCACTGCCAAGGCCTCAACATCGCGGGGCCCGTCGGGGTAACGAAAGCGCAACTCCCATACCGGTGCGACGCTGGCCGGGATGTCCTCCATATCCGGCTCGGCCACTGCGTACACCGACACATACTTGCGACGTCCGGCGTTATCGCCGACATCCGCGATCAGCAGATGCGCGGCGCCGTTCCAGGTAAACGCCGCCAGATCTTCCCAATCGGTGTTGGCCGCCCCGGCCACCACAATCGCGCCCTGGTGCTTGCCAGAGAGGTCCAGTAGATGCAGGCGCGGGCCATTGCCACTGTCGTTGATCACCCACAACCGATCATCGCGCGTTGGTGATTGCGCAATTCCGCTGACCTCGCGCAAGCGACGATCGCGCAACTTCCCCAGGGTGTGGAAGGCAGCGCTTGCACCGTCATCCGACGGCGCCGGCTCGGCCAGGGCGCACGCGCAGCTAACCGCTGCGGCGACACCGCAAAACGATGCCCGAAGAGTCACTCGCAAAAATGCCAAAGGGGGGGACCTCTAGGCGATAAACACTGGAGTCCTAACTATACCTCAGGCGCTGCCCCGCAGGCGGCTATCAAGCGTAATTTTGCATCAGTTCACAGCGCCCTGCGCGAGCGTCGCACCGGTCGCACCCGGCTTCGGCCATAGGCGCGGATACCACTGATTGATTCCGCGTTCTATGCCAACCATCGCGTCCTCAAAGTCCGCCAGGTCGCGCCCCACCGGATCGTCGATATCGCCATCATCAAAGTGCCCCAAATGCCACACCTTGCCGCGCGAGCCTCGATAGCGTCGGTGCAGCCAGTCAGCCTGACCCCACTCCACCACCAGCAACAGATCAAACTCACTCACCATCTCGCGGGAAATTTGCCGCGCCCGGTGTGTCAGCAAATCCATACCGCGATCCTGCATCAGGTCAATCGCATGCGGATCTGCCGGCAACCCCACAGGTGCACCAATACCGGCGGACTCCACGCGCACCTCACGCCCTTCCTCAGCAAGGCGGTGTTTCAGCATTACCTCCGCCATCGGACTACGACACACATTTCCGGTACACAGCATCAGCACCGATCCAGGGCGCATGGGTGGCTCCGGCACGGGTGCCGGTGACAGGCCCAGCCACACCTTCGCTCGCTGCGCCCAACCACTCATACAGCT
>CBDUQI010000395.1:0-2368 GCA_965369325.1 uncultured Gammaproteobacteria bacterium | reverse complement strand
GGCCGCCGCCAGTGCGGCCGTGTTCTCGACCTCGCTCAGACCGTGAATGACCAACTGCGCCACTGAGTCCCAGTCGCTCACCACCATCCCGTCAAAGCCCCATTCCTCGCGCAACACCTGGCGCATCAGAAAACTATTGGCCGTGGCGGGCACACCGTTCAGATCACTGAACGCCGCCATCAGGGTACTGACACCCGCCTGCACCGCAGCCTTGAACGGACGCAGATAGTAGTTGCGTAGCTCGTGCTCGGAAATATCCGTGCTCGCATAATCGCGACCGCTCTCCGCCGCGCCGTACCCGGCGAAGTGTTTGGCACAAGCGGCGATCGCGTCCGGCGCGGCCATGTTCTCACTCTGAAAGCCGCGCACCATCGCGATGCCCAGCACGCTGGCGAGATGCGCATCCTCGCCCAGACTCTCCGCTATGCGGCCCCAGCGCGGGTCGCGGGTGAGGTCCATCATGGGGGCAAAGGTCCAGTTCACGCCGGCGGCGGCCGCTTCCCTTGCTGCCACTCGGGCGCAGGCCTGCACCACCTCGGGATTCCAGGTGGCCGCCTGCCCAAGCGGGATGGGAGCGACGGTTTTGAAACCGTGGATGACATCGCGCCCGATCAGCAGCGGGATGCCCAGCCGGCTCTCCTGCACGGCGATCGCCTGCAGTGCATTCACCTTATCGACATTCACCTCGTTCAACACCGAGCCGACACTGCCCGCCTGAATCGCACCTCGCAGGTCGTCCACCACGGTGGGCCCGTCCGAATTCACCTGGTTCATCTGGCCAACTTTCTCGGCCAGCGTCATTCTGGCGAGCAGATCCGCGACGCGCTGTTCTAACTCACGCGGAGCGGCAGCATGATCAGACGTTGAATGGTCGTCGCGGTTGCTCACGTGGTGTCAGGCCCTAGCGGATGGTGCAGATCGGGGAAGCGCATAGTTTAGCAGCGTGTCGAAATAGTCTCAGCGGACAAACTGGATGTGATCCAGATAGACCGTCACCGGGCTGCGTCGGCCCACCAGGCTTACCACAAACCCGGTCTTGACTCGGGAAAGGTCCATCCCGCGCAGCGAGATGCGGTACTCCTTCCACTCACTGCTCAGGACAATACCCTCGCGTACCTTCTTGTCTGAATCCGGATACGGCTTGTCATCATCCAGCAGGCCGACGCCAAAGCTTACTTTCTCGCCGCCGTACTTGCCGCGCGCCCACAACGTCAGTGCCCTGGCGCCGCGTAGATCGAAGCCGCCGGCCTGCTCGCCCCAATCGTTGGCGGGATGCTGCCAGGCAACACCTGCCCAGCCGAACTCGCCAGTGTAGTCAATCTCAATACAGGCCTGGCCCTGGTGCGGGTTATCCGTGTGCTGACCGTTCACTGTCATCCTGTCAGTGCCGCCCATCCAGCCCGACGGTGCCCACGGCATGCCTTCGAAGCCTTCCAGATAGACAGGCATCGGCAGTGGCGTGCGGGCTTTGCCTTTCA
The DNA here is from genome assembly GCA_965369325.1 of uncultured Gammaproteobacteria bacterium. GTDB lineage: Bacteria > Pseudomonadota > Gammaproteobacteria > Steroidobacterales > JBCBZW01 > CBDUQI01. Next base: position 890 of record CBDUQI010000395.1, on the reverse strand, counting down.
CCAGCAATGGCAGGTTGGCGGTGGCGGCATTGCCGTGCTCATCGTAGGCGTAGAAAAACAGCCGATAAGGCCCGGGATCTTTGGGCATGCGTAACCGCACCCCCTCGATATCGCCCTTGCTCAGCGCGCCCTCGATGTCGGGCAGCATGGGGCGAAAATCGCCGCCGGTCATATGCTCACCGGACTCATGGCGCAGCGCCCAATGCGCGCGCAGTTGCTCGCCATCAGGATCCGCTACCTCGCTGCTGATGAGCAGCTTTGCGCCCGGCTTCACTTTGGTCGGCCCCTTCAGTGCCAACGGCTGAACGATCGGCGCCGTATTGGTCGGCGGTTGACCTGACCACGCCTGCGTCATCGCATCGATAGCACCCAGTCGCGCGCCATCGGGCAAGAACATGCCAAACCAGGTGGCGGTGGCCTCCATCTTGAAGCCCCAGGTAAAGGCGTAGGAGCCAAGCGCCACGCCTGGTGCCCCAATGACCGCCCCTTCATAGGTTTGCCGGTAGTACGCAGCCTTCTCGGTACTGGTGGGCTCAAATGGTGCGCCCCACTCGGTCTTGCCCACTTCCCAGGCGCCCGGCGGGCCGAACTCGGTTAACACAAACGGCTTGCTGCCACCCGCCTCGCGGTAGCGGCGCAGCAACGAGGGCGCGCCGCCGTAGGAATTGATTCCGTGGATATCAATGGCCGGGGAGTGCTGGTGCAACCACTCGATGCGAGCGCCACCGATCTCGGCCGTCACGCTCATAGTGGGATGGTTCGGATCCACCGTCTTGGCCATCGCGGCGACGGCGTTGACTGCGCGCCAGATGGCCGGGTTATCGCCCTCCCCGAACCCCTCCATCTCATTGCCAATGCCCCAAAGCAACAGCGCAGGATGGTCTTTGTAC
>CBDUQI010000394.1:0-2372 GCA_965369325.1 uncultured Gammaproteobacteria bacterium | reverse complement strand
AGCAGCGCTGGCCTCAATCCCTTGAGGTTCATTGCTCAGTCTCCTCCTCAAGATACCGGTAGGTCTTGGCCGTCACATCCAACTCAAGCAGCTCACCAACGCCTTGGTCGTTGTCTGATTTGGTGCCAGAGATGGAGATATCGTGCAAGGTGACAATGCGTGGCAACGCGGCGATTCCGCTGACGAATTCCCCCAGCTCGTGGTACCCGCCGGTGAGGCGGATGCGAATGGGTAACTCGGCGTAGAAGTCGCGCTGCACTTCCTGGTTGGGCTGAAACAGCTTCTCTTCCAAACCGGCAGCCAGCCCGGTTTGAGAGATATCCGTGAGTAGACTGGGCACTTCTGTGCGCCCGGGCAACTGTCTCAACATGGCGCCAAATTCGCGCTGCATCTCTTCAAGTTGCAGTTTGTAAGCCGCCAGATTGGCTGCTTTGCTTTGTTTGGACTCGAATTCCACTTTCAGCGAGTCTTCTTTCGCCTGTGCACGTTCATACTCAGGCACTTTGTCTTTGACCACCATCAGGTAGACGCCGCCACCAGTAACACCCATGAACAGAAGGGCGATTAGCAGCACCCGAAACAGCAGCGGCCAGCGGCCGATGTCGTTGATGTCCAGCGTGCGCAGTTGTTCCAACCAGTTCATGTTGCCTCCCCATCCGGCTCTTCGCCAGCGGTGGTGACCTGACTGGCGGACAGGCGGAACTCCGAGACCCGGGTCTGGCCCTGGTCGTTGCGCTCGATCACCTCCAGATTGGGGTTCTCGATCCACTCTGATTCGTCCAGCGCGCGCATGTAACTGGAAACACGTGTGTTCGACTCGGCCACGCCGCGGATAGTGATGCGCTTGTTGGTCTGCTTGACCGACTTGATGTAGATGCCCTCGGGCAGCGTGCGCACCAGTTCATCAAACAAATGCACAATCTCAGGGCGGCTGCGCTGCAACTGGTCGATGACGCGCATGCGGTTGATCAGGCGGTCGCGGGTGGACTCAAGCTCTTTGATCTCGGCAATCTGCCCATCCAGCACCGTAATCTGCTCACGCAAGTAGTTATTGCGGGCCTGCTGGTGCTCTATGAAGCGGTTAGCGGTGGCCGAGGCGTACCAGACCATGGCGGCGCCGATACCGACGGCTGCTGCCGCGGCGATCCCGAAATTTTTCTGCCGCTGCTTGCGCAGTTCATCGCGCCAGGGCAGGAGGTTAATGCGTGGCATGTCAGTCGAAGCTCCTCAGCGCTAGACCGCAGGCGGTGAGCAATGCGGTGGCGTCTTTTTGGACGCCTTGGGACTTGGCTCGGGATGAGATCTTCATCTTGCCCAGCGGGTCGCCACGCACGGTTGGGATGCCGACCCGGCTGGCCACCAGCTCGGTCACGCCGGGAATGTTGGCGCAACCACCGCAGGCGATAATCTGGTCGGGTTGCTCGCGCCCGCCACCTGAGGCTAGGAAGAACTGCAACGACCTGCTGACCTGCTGGGTCATGTCGTCTATAAATGCATCCAGCACTTCAGGCTGATAGTTGCTGGGTAACCCACCCTCTTTCTTCATGCGCCCGGCTTCGGCCAGCGAAAGGCCGTAGGTGCGCATAATCTCCTCGGTGAGCTGCTGGCCCCCGAAGGCAAAGTCGCGGGTGTAGATAATGCGCAAGTCACGTAGCACGCTGAAGGTGGTGCTGCTGGCGCCAAAGTCCACAATCGCGATGGCATGGTCCTGGCCCAGATTGGGCATTTGATGCTTAAGCAGGCGGCAGGCGTTTTCCAGTGCGAAGGCCTCCACGTCCACCACTTTGGCGGTAAGCCCGGCGGCTTCGACGGCGGCCTGGCGCTGCTCGACGTTCTCGGTGCGCGTGGCGACCAGAAGTACATCCATCATGTCTGCGTCGCGCTCGGATTGGCCAAGCACCTCGAAATCGTAGCTAACCTCTTCAAGCGGGAAGGGGATGTACTGGTCAGCCTGCAGGCCCACCTGCCCATCGAGCTCATTGCCTTTAAGGTTGGCCGGCATCTGGATAATTTTGGTGATTGCAGCATCGCCACTGATCGCCACGGCTGCATCGCGTGCGCGTGCGCCAGCGCGCTTGACGGCGCGGCGCACGGCTTCGCCGACCGCTTCCACGTCGACGATAGCTTTCTCGCTGACAGAATTTACTGGGGTAGGTTCGGCGGCGTAGGCTTCCAGCCTGTACCTGTCGCCGGTTTTTCCCAGCTCAATGAGCTTGACTGACGAGGTCGTTATGTCAAGGCCCAGTAGAGGCTTGGATTTCTTACCGAAGAACACCTGATTTCCCTTTGGTGGCCGAGGCTTGGGCAGATAATATGCGCCACTTTATCATGAGGCGGACGAGCACTATATAACAATAATCGGCAGGGTCAAC
>CBDUQI010000393.1:0-2420 GCA_965369325.1 uncultured Gammaproteobacteria bacterium | reverse complement strand
CCCCCACCACCGACGAGCACGGTGGTAGTCAGTGGCACAATCTCATTTGATTCCGTGCCGCATACCACGGCGAGCGCGCTGGACTTTAACGCGATCGCGCAAAAGCCCGCCCGCGGGATTGTGGTAGAAGCCGTCAGCAGTACCGGCGCGGTATTGGACAGTACCTCCACCGATGAGACGGGGGCCTACTCGCTCAGTGTGGATTCCAGCACGCAGATGTTTGTCCGCGCGAAAGCGCAGTTGACCGACGCCAGCGGCACCACCACGGTGCTCGACAACACCAATAGTGGCGCACTCTATGTGCTGGATGGTGGCACTGCTGACAGCGGTACCGCGGATTCAACGCGTGACCTGTTGGCCGGTTCGGGCTGGGGTGGCAGCGGCTATACTGGTGTGCGAGCGGCCGCACCGTTTGCCATTCTGGATACCATTTTCGATGCACGCGCAACCATTCTGGCCGTTGACCCTGCGGCGCAGCTGTCTGCACTGGAGATTAACTGGAGCCCAAACAATGTCGCGTCCGGCAACGGTACGGCGGCGGATCTGGCCGTTGGGCAAATCAGCACCAGCTTCTACAGTGGCAACGCCATTTACCTGCTTGGCGCTGAGAACAGCGACACCGATGAGTACGATAGCCACGTGGTCGCCCACGAGTGGGGCCACTTTCTGCAGGACAACTCCTCACGCGATGACAGCCTAGGCGGGCAGCACACGACTGCCGACATTCTGGATCCCCGTGTCGCCTTCAGCGAAGGGTTCGGCTATGCCTGGGCTGGCGTCGCGCTTGACGATCCGGTGACTCGCGATTCCTTTGGCAATCAGCAGGGCCTGGGTTTTGCAATTGACGTTGAGGCCAATGCGTACTCGAATCCTGGCTGGTACAGCGAAGGCTCCAGCCAATCGATCATCTACGATTTGGTGGATACGGCGGATGATGGTGCGGATGTCGTCAGCCTGGGCTGGGGCCCCGTCTACGAGGTGTTGACGGGCGCTGTGGCGAACACCGAGGTGTTCACGTCGATTTTTACCTTTGCCACCGCGTTAAAGGCTGTGGTGCCTGGTAACTCGGCCGATATCGACGCCTTGCTGAGCGGGCAAAACATTGTCGGCGCAACGGTAGACGATTTGGGCTCGACTGAGACCAATGATGCCGGACTCGCCGAGACGCTGCCGGTCTACACGGTGCTCACTCCGGGTGCGGGGCTGAGTGTGCAGGTGTGCAGCAACCTGCCAGTCAACGCGAGCACCAGCGCCTTTAACAAGCTGGGTGCGCGGCGTTTTGTGATGTTCGATATCGCCAGCGCAGGCAACTACAACATCAGCGTGGCTGGGCCGAACGGGTCCGATCCTGATTTCCTAGTGCACCGGGGCGGCTTCGTCGCGATCGCACAGGAGGTGATCAACGGGCTCGAGACCCTGAGCCAAGCGCTGGAGGTAGGTCGTTATGCGCTGTCGGTCTACGAGTTCAGCAACACCACTGACAATTCCCCCCGCGGCCGCACGTGCTTTGACGTGTCGGTTGAGCCGGCATAAGGCCGGGCCAAGGAGCGACACGATGAAACAATCAAAATGGGTAACCACGCTGACCGCATTGACTGCGGTGGCAACCTTCTCAGCCGGTAGCGCTATCGCGCAAACATCGGCGCCGGCGGGTGCTGCCAAACCAGGCGCGCATGCGCATGCGGCCCGCAGCGCCGGCAAACGGCAGGCACCGCTTGCCTTGCGCTATGAGCTGTTGGGTAAGCCTGTGTTGGGTGAGCCGTTGTTGGTGGATTTGTACCTCACCCCGACCCGATCGGTGGGAGAGGTGCAGATTCAGGTGGGCTCTGATCCGTCACTGCTGCTGAAGAACGCGGACGCGAGCCGTGTACTGCGCAGTCGGATGGATGCGCAGGGTTGGTATCAGCGCATTGAGCTGACGCCGATGGCGCAGGGGCTTAATTATGTGCACGTGTCGGCGCTGGCCGATGTACAGGGTGTCGCACAAGGGGCAGCCTTCGCAGTGCCGGTGCAGATCGGTGAGCAGACTCGTCAGAAGGTCAACGGGCAGTTGAGCCGTGATAGCAACGGACAGGCCATCGTGAGCATGAAGGCGCGCGAGACCGTGAGCGATTAAGCTGCACCGCTAACCCGCCTGCACTTACAGGCAAATAGGAACGCCGCCCATCGGGCGGCGTTCTTATTTGGCATTCACCAGATCGTGAGGATACTGGCTACTGCGTGGTAGCCGGCGCCTCTAGCGGCGGGAGTTCTCCACCTGCTGTGGCTTGGCCGGACGGCGCGTGTTTGAGGTTGACGAGGGTCGACGCGGTTCGTTGCGCACCGTGCGAGCCGGTGCCGCGATGGGGGCTGGGCTTGCGGTGCTGGCGCTGCCACCTCGGCTGACCGTTCCGGGGTTGTTCGAACTGCGCGAAGAGGAG
>CBDUQI010000392.1:0-2430 GCA_965369325.1 uncultured Gammaproteobacteria bacterium | reverse complement strand
AACAAAGACAAGGACCTGTCAGTCAGCGAGACGGTGGTGGAAGGTGATGCCAAGGAGATCATCGTTACCGCTGAAAAAACGGTGCGGACAAGCTGCAAGGTCAGAGCCCGCGGTCACGACAAGCCTCTGCGCCAGCATCAGCAGTTGTGGCAAGATGGGGAGCTCAAGTACAAGGTGCATGTGTCGAACGGTGCTGATATCCGCCCGGGCATTTACACGCTGCGCTCCGAATCCCCGCTTACCCCTTACGAGATCACCGACGTTGAGGTGCCGCCGGTACACCGGCAGATTCTGGAATTCGAAGTCCCGTTTGGTACGATCAGGCCCAGCTACCAGTTCATTGAACCGCCGGCCAAAAAAGGCCGACGTTGCTGGATCTACCGGGTGGATGCGCAAGGCAAAGACCTGGTGGGCAGCAAAGCGAAGAGCTGCGACGGCACAGAACTGGTGGCAATCCCTGGTCGCTACCGAATTCACACGTGGAGTGCGCTGGGGGAATTCGAGGACACGCGTTTTGAGGTCATCACGGGCCAGCGCACAGACGTAACGGTACAACAAACCGCGCCGCCCTAGGATCGGGCGGCGCGTTGTCGGCATGACGCCCTGGATGCAAGTGCCGGCGTGCCGCCAGCGGGTGGCATGCCATGCACGTCCCGCTAACCAGCAGGTCCTGGCGCGCCGAAGAACCCGGCTTTCATAATCGCCAGATCTGGAAAGGCGACGGTGCCGTCACCGTCCAGGTCCGCATCAGCATCGGTACTAAAGAAGCGCGCTTTCATGATGGCCAGATCCGCAAAATCGATGGTGCCATTGTCATCCAGATCGGCGTCACAAAGGTTACCGAAACCGTCACCGTTGGTATCGCGCTGATCCGGATTCTCAATTAACGTGCAATTGTCAGTATCATCCAGAACCCCGTCACTATCGCTGTCGGCGGCCATGCTGAGCGGCGCATCGAAGGCAAGCACGCGGCCCGGCCCGGAGGTCCCCGGGCCTGGCGTCCCGGCCGCCAGCACACCGTTGGTGATCGACAGCGAGGCGCCCAGCAGATCATCGTTGACAGGGACTGAGGGTAGCAACTGATCGCTCTCACCCCAGTTGGCCGCGCCACCCTCGTCTTGCTCGTAGCGATACACGCGCCCGCGGTCGTTGTTGACGCCGGTGCCGCCAACAAACACGCTCGATCCGGCAAGCGCAACGGACGTCCCGTAGTAGTGAAACAGTCCGGCGTTTGCCGCTACCAAGACTTTTTCTTCTAACCAGGCAGCACCCGCGCGCTCGAAAATGTAAGCCCGCCCTTCGCTGGAGTTGGCGGGGCCGTTATAAAAGCGTGAGCCGACCACCAGACGATCACCCGCCAGGGCCACCGCACTGCCGAACGACGCATTGCTCTGCGCGTTGGATGCAAACAGCTTGTCGGTTTGCCCCCAGTTATCGGCGCCGCCCTCGTCACGTTCGAACAAATAAACGCCCCCCTCATTGTTGAAAGTGAAGGCCACGACGTCCAGCGATGTGGCGCCGACCGCTAACGTGTCACCATCCAGCGCGACACTGAAACCGAAGGAAGCGTTACTGTCGGAGATATCGTCCTGTAACACGCGTACTTCGCCCCAGTTATCCGTCCCGCCGGCATCGCGATCGTAGACAAAGGCCTGGCCACCGCTGCCGGCTTTTTGTGCACCTACCACCAGCGTGTTTCCATCGATCGCGCAGGCGGTGCCATACTCCGCAATATTGCCCACGGATGTCTCGGCCTCCAGGCGCAGAATCTGCGGCCAGTCGGTCACGTCACTTGGATTTTGACGAAAAACATAGGCGGCACCCTGTGATGAGTTGGTATCGACCGGCGCACCCTTGGCGCCAACCACAATCGTATCGCCAGAGATGCCAACGCACGTCCCGAGTTGATCAAACTCAACCCCGTCGGAGGCCACCAGCTTGGTCACCTGATCGTAGCCGCCCTGGGCGTTGCGGCGAAATACATAGGCCGCCCCCTGGGTCTCAATCCCATCAACATCCGCGAACGTCGAGCCCGCGACCAGCCAGTCGCCATCAACGTCTACCGTCGCACCGAAGTTGTCATCGTCAACACCATCGTTCGGACCAATCGCGGTCAGCTCATTCGCCGCCAGCGCCGTATTACACAGACTTAGCAACAACAACGTAAGAATTGCAGGTGTAGTATTCATAATGTGTTCCTCCTGCCCATGACATACGCCCTCGTCGTTGGAAAAGGGTCAAGGTCCGGGTGTGGTGAAGCTCGGGCCTGTCAAAAACGCCATAACCGCAGACGGAAGCCCGCTCGCGTTTGATCTGCGGTGAGCTTGGCCGCATCATTGGTTCGGTAATTTGATAGATGCAGTCCGGTTATCACGGCAAGTGTGACGTCGGGGCTGTCGCGCGATAGGGAGTCGCGGTCCATATGGCAAC
>CBDUQI010000391.1:0-2466 GCA_965369325.1 uncultured Gammaproteobacteria bacterium | reverse complement strand
GTCGGGCAGCTCCAAGTCAGGCAGTTCGAAGTCGGGTAGCTCCAAGTCAGGCAGTTCGAAGTCGGGTAGCTCCAAGTCGGGCAGTTCCAAGTCAGGTAGTTCTAAGAGCTCCAGATCAAGATCACGCTCGCACTCGGACTAGAGTCAGCGTTTGTATGGAAGCCTGTGCGTGATCGGCGAGAGCCGACTGCCGCCCAGGCCTAAGGGTCACAGTGCCACCGATCAGGTGGCGCTGTGACACCCCTTATGGGGACGGGTGATGCTGTGGGCGTAAGGCTGATCGCACTGAAGGGTGTCTCGACACCCGTGAAATTTGACGGGTGTGAGGAGCTGATAGAAGGGCTGGGAACGGTGTTACGCGGCTGGGAAATTCAGGACATTCCCGCCACGCCATCCACCCGGCCAAACATTCGGGTCACCAAGACCCGTCGCGGATACCGACGCGTCTCCTCGCGTTTCAATACCCCCTCGCTGGTGCGAAAGAAGATACGCCGCACCACCGTCGCGGGGCTGTGTGGCTTGCACTGTGAACTCATCGACTGGCATGTCGATGAAAACGCGGGCATGTTGTGCCTGCATTGTGCGGCCGCCATATTCGGCGACGGTCTGGTGCTGTTTCCCACCACCTTCCGCACCGGCAAAAGCACACTGAGTACGTATATAGCCGCCGCCGGGCATCGGATCTTTTGCGATGACGTACTACCAATAGAACCTGTCACCCACGCCGGTGTCGCGCCAGGCATCGTGCCGCGTGTCCGCTTACCGCTACCCGCTAACATGGGCGTAAAAATGCGCCAGTATCTCGCCTCGCGCGAAGGTCCGGCGAATCACAAATATATGTATGTTGACCTGAATACCGCCGAGCTGGCCCCGCTGGGTGAAAAAGCACAGATCCGCGGTATCGTGCTGCTTCAGCGTCGGTCCCGTGGCAAGGCACAGTTGTTGCCGGCGAGCAAACAAAACGTCCTGGAAGAGGTCATCGCCCAGAACTTTGCCCGCAAGGTCACCGCGTTTGATCTGCTTGACACATTGCATAGTGTCGTCGACAGTGCTGATTGCTACACATTACGCTACAGTCGGGGCGCGCCCGCCGTGAGAGCGCTGGAAGCAGCATTCGGCACACCCGTTTCCCCAGCAGGGGTCGCCAGGGTGGCGATGCACGCAAACGCACAGGTCTGATGCGCGCGAAGGATGTTCTGCAACGCGCCCCCGGCATTACGACCCGCACGATGGCCAACGCACTGTTCATCGCTGATTCCAAATACGAGGCGGTCTATCGCATGAACGCCACCAGCGCAGCGTTGTGGCGGTTGCTAAGTACGCCGATGAGTATTGCCGAGGTGATGGATGTGTTCAGTGCCGCGTTCCCGGAGGTCCCTCCGGAGCAGCTGAAGCACGATCTGAATGTTCACATACGTGATCTTCTGGAGGATGAAATTCTCCGGATACACATCCCCTAATCAGTACAATGCGAATTTTACTTACGACGGTGGGAATGTTCGCAGGCGTCGTCCACGGGGCTTCCCTCCCTTTAACCTTGAGCCCATCGTTATCGTCATACACACAGCCTGTGGACTCCGAGAGAGCCGCCTCAGATCACCCAGCGCCCCGCCAGCTGCCTAGCAGCCTAAAGCTTGTGTACAGCCGCACCCTGGCGCGCACCACCATTCGTGTGCGCGCCGAGCTACGTCGTGATTCAACAGATGAAGCGGATGGCACAGCCTCGCGCGGAACCGCAGTTGGGTCAAATATTGACGATCGACGGCCTGACGATCAATTGCAAGTCGCGCTGTTCGGACGCCCGTTAACGATCGGCGGCGAATACGGCGTGACACCGGAACACGAGCACGACTTCGAGTTTGACGAAGACGAGGACGATGACAGCACCTTTGTAGAGCTTTCATGGGCAATCGAGTTCCTTTACGAATGGTCCGACCGAGTCACCCTGTTCTTCGATACCGCCGTGTTCTACGCGCCGGAAGTGCGTGATGAAGGAGGCTCGCTTTCCTCCGACAGCGGGCTGGAGCGGGGGCAGGCGTGGGTGCTGTTCGAGGAGCTGTTTGGATCTGACTTCTCGCTCCAGATAGGCTCGCACTATTTTTCGGAAGATCGCGAGTGGTTCTGGGACGAATTGCTCGACGGCATCAGCCTGCAGTACGAAACGGACAACTTCTTTGTTGATGTTGGGGTTGCCCAGGCATTGGTACGTGAATCCACGGACGATGAGGGGATTGACCCTGAGGACAAGGATGTCCGGCGTCTTATCGCTACGATGCAGTGGGACTGGGCGCGGCGGCAGTATCTGGATTTTTTCTTCCTCTCGCAGCAGGACAATTCGCGCACGCACGCACCCGATGATCTGATCGACGAGCAGGACGAAGATGAGGTGGACGCCGACGTGTGGTGGCTGGGCAGCCGCATGACAGGGCGAGTTAAATTCGATCGCATTGGCCGCCTGTATTACTG
>CBDUQI010000390.1:0-2495 GCA_965369325.1 uncultured Gammaproteobacteria bacterium | reverse complement strand
ACCTCCAACCGCTGCGGCACCTGCCCATCCAGTTGCAGCGTCGCGGCGCGCAGTTGAAAGGTCGTTTCGACCGTGTGCCGAAAACTGACATCGTTCTCACTTCGAACCTGCGTCCCGTCGCCCGCAACCAGGGTCACCTCGCTATCGGGGTTGAACGGCTGGCGCAGCTGTAGGACGGAGCTACCGCTTAAGGTGATGTCGGAGACGCTGTCAGAACCACCCCCTGAGGCGCCGGCAAGGGTTCCTAGCTCAAGCGTGCCATCAACAATGGAAAATAGGATCTTGCCCGAACTACTGGATAAGGTGGTGAGAGCGGACAAGTCGATTGAGCCACCGGTGGTTGTCTCGATGTCCAGCCGGTCCTCGCTGTCGGTGGGCCCGGTGATCGATTCCAGTCCCGACAGATCCATGTGTGCGCCGTCGCTGGCGATAAGGTTGTGCGCGTGAACGTTGCCGTTGCTGCTGTTAAAGCCTGCGTTGAGGCTGGACATACCGGAGAGATCCAACAACGATCCGGCACCGGATACCGTGATCAGATTGATTCCGCTGTTCGGCAGTCCGGTAGAGCTGTAGCTCCATGCAGTGCTCCCTGCATGCAGTTGCCCGCCTGCGGTCACCGAGAAGATGCCACCACTCACCGACGACAGCGCCGGCAGCGCCAGCAGACCTTCGCTGCCCACCGCAAACTGCACCTGGCCGGCAGCACTTACCGAACTGAGTGCGTCCAGCCGTATCACGCCGTTGGTGTTGACTTCGATATCTAGCCGGTCTTCATCGTCCGCCGGCCCGATGATTTGCTCCAGCGCGGACAAGTCCAGGGTGCCCGAATCGGAGGCGATGACGTTGTGTGCATGAACGTTGCCGCTGCTGCTGTTGAACCCGGCATTCAGACTGGTCATGCCGGACAGGTCCAACAACGAGCCTGCGCCGGAGGAGGTCATCAGGTTGATACCGCTGTTTGGCAAGCCGGTGGAGCTGTAGATCCACGCGGAGTCCGCGGCGCGCAACTGGCCACCCGCACTGATGGCGAATATTCCGTCGGTCACCGAGGAGAGGGCCGGCAGTACCAAGTCGCCTTCACTGCCGACGGAAAAAAGGACCTGGCCGCCAGCGCTGACAGAACTCAGCGCGTCCAGTAGCAGGACGCCATTGGTATCGACCTCGATATCCAGTCTGTCTTCGTCGTCCGCCGGGCCAGTAATCGATTCGAGTGAGGAAAGATCGATGGTGCCCTCATCGGAGGCGATGATGTTGTGCACGTGCACATTTCCGCTACTGCTGTTAAAGCTCGCGTCCAGGCTGCTCATGCCCGACAGATCCAGCAATGAGTTGGCGCCGGAGGCCGTCATCAGGTTGATGCCGCTATTGGGCAGACCGGTAGAACTGTAAGCCCAGGTTGACTGGTTGGCAAACAACTGGCCGCCCGCACTGATGGTGAAAATGCCATCGGTGACTGAGGCAAGTGCGGGCAGGTTCAAAGCCCCCTGGTTGCTAACCACAAACCGCACCTGGCCGCCGGCACTGATGGTTGCCAATGAGTCCAGGCGCATGACCCCGTTGGTATTGACCTCGATGTCCAGGCGATCTTCATCGTCAGCCGGCCCGGTAATGGCGTCCAGCGCCGATAGGTCCACCGTGCCCTCATCGCTGGCGACGATGTCGTGGACGTGAACGTTACCGTTACTGCTGTTAAATCCTGCATTCAGGCTGAGCACGTCGGGCAAGCTGAGCAGCGAGCCGGGATTGCTGGCCCGCAGGATCGTGCGCCCCTGATCATTAAAGCCGGTTGATGCATAGGCGGCGGCACCCGCCACGGTAATCTGCGCGCCGCTGATGGCATCCAGGTCGATGGACGCCCCTGTGAGCGTACAGCTCTCCCCCAGAAAACTGCCGCCGTTGGCGCTGATGTCCCCGGCAAGGTCACACAACAAGGCGTGGTACGCAGTCGCCGGGGCGACGGTTAAAGTTGCTGAATCCCCAAGTGTAAGACTGTCGCTGGTGCAATCGCCCACGTCCTGCGTTGCGTTACCCGAGTTGATGGTCGCATCCCAGTTCTGAAACGGCTCATTGCAGGGGAAGTCGGGCGCGTCCCAGTTGGCCGGGTCGCTGTAGTTGCCGCTGCCCCCCAGCCATTGCGTGTCTATCGCGTGGGCCTGCAGTGCCAGAGCGCTGGCAGTCAGTCCGACGATGAAGGTCAGTCGCCTATGTGGTGCCTGCTCAGCCGAGCGGGTAGCGTTCCTGGTCCCAGAAAACAGTTGCATACGATCCTTCCTCCACAATTCGCCGCGCATACCTAGTAAAGCGTGATTGTGTCGGCGCAGGGACAAATAGCGGTTCTTTTAGCCTGCTCTCAACCGGCAGGGATGCTGGCGTCATACACGCGCAGGAGCTTTTTGCCAGATAACCGGTGTTCGCTTGGGTAGCCGTAAGCGTTGTTGACATAACGGATGCCATCCAGGGTTACCTGACGGGTCACGTGACTGTGACCGTAGATG
>CBDUQI010000389.1:0-2519 GCA_965369325.1 uncultured Gammaproteobacteria bacterium | reverse complement strand
GTGGGCTCCCAAGGCCGGCCCAGGAGCTTGCGCATTCGAATGAGAAAATTACATACCGCCGACAATCTGGTGAGCATCATGCATTTGAAGAATGTGCTGGAAATGCAGGGGATCGAGTGCGATGTACGCAACCAGTTCTTATCCGGCGCGCTGGGTGAGGTGCCCGCGTTCGAGTGCTGGCCACAACTATGGGTCCGTCACGCCGCTGACTGGCCACGGGCGCAGGAGATTCTCAACACCCATCTGGAGCCACCAGAAACCGGCAGCGAGCCCTGGACCTGTGGCGATTGTGGAGAGCGTCTGGAGGCGCAGTTCAGCGAATGCTGGCAATGCGGTGCTCAACAGGCGTGAGCTTGCATCAGAAGGTCGCGGCAGCCCTGTCCCTGGGGCAGGATCAGGATCAGTCCGTCGAGACGATCGGCGCAGCGCAGCTGCCCTCGTGCTTCGCTGTTACCGAACTGGCCGCCGCCACGATGGGCGCGGTGGGCAGTGCGCTCGCCCAACTGATCGTTGATCTTGGTCTGGCAAATTCTCAACCCGCGGTGACCGTGGATCAACGACTGGCCTCGTTGTGGTTTGCCCAGTCGATCCATCCCATCGGGTGGACGATGCCACCGGCCTGGGACAGCATCGCTGGTGACTACAAAACCAGCGACGGTTGGATAAAACTGCACACGAATTTGCCACACCATCGGGCCGCCGCGTTATCGGTGCTTCAGGTGGCGGGCGTTCGAGAGAAGGTGACGGCTGCGGTTGGCAAGCTAGCGGCCAGTGAGCTGGAAACGGCTATCGTTTCTGCTGGTGGCGTCGCTGCCGCGATGAGGTCCCGCACGGCGTGGAAGGCCCATCCGCAGGGGGGCGCGCTGGCGGCCGAGCCGCTCATCCACTGGAGCGACCCCCGCGCAGCAGCGCGGCCTGAGTGGGCTGCGACGTCCGAACGGCCGTTGAACGGACTGCGTGTGCTCGATCTCACCCGGGTGCTGGCAGGACCGGTCGCCACTCGGACGCTGGCCGGGTTTGGGGCGGAGGTCTTGCGGATTGATCCGCCCGGTTGGGATGAGGGCGTGGTGGTGCCGGATATTACGCTTGGAAAACGTTGTAGTTATCTGGCACTGGGTGAGAGCGCAGACCGCGTCACGTTCGAGCAGCTGCTAGCTCGGGCGGATGTGCTGGTGCACGGCTATCGGCCCGGCGCGCTGGACGGGCTGGGCTACGGCGCGGCCGCTCGCCGCGAGATCGCGCCTGATGTGATTGACGTCTCCCTTGATGGCTACGGCTGGACCGGGCCCTGGCGCGCGCGGCGCGGTTTCGACAGCCTGGTGCAGATGAGTTGCGGTATCGCGGAGGCGGGCATGCAATGGGCCGGGGGCGATCAGCCCACGCCGTTGCCGGTGCAGGCACTGGATCATGCCACCGGGTATTTGATGGCCGCTGCGGCAGTGCGGGCCATCGCGCGCGCCGTTGCAGGCGAGGGCGCGCGCAGCGCACGCTTGTCGCTCGCGCGTACCGGTGAGTTGCTTGCCGGCTACCCACAATTGGAGTCGGGCACGTTGCCACTCACGCCCGACGCGGGGGATTTTTCCAGCACCATTGAGCGGACACCGTGGGGTCCGGCCCACCGTCTTGCGCCGGCGGTGACGGTTGAAGGGACGCCGATGAGGTGGAACTCACCGGCCTGTGCGTTCGGCAGCACCCCGGCCGCCTGGTCGTAAGGCCGGCCTACCGCGCCTAGGGACGGTCGCCCGTGTACAAGTCGATGATCTCTTCGATCGCCTCACTGCATACGGGGCAAAAATGCTCCGAGCGGGTAAACATCAAGCAGTCCATCGCGGGGCGGTAGTAGCCGGTGGACTGGTAGTTCGCCCCTTCAAACGCCCCAACCGAGTGCTGGTGGGCGCTTTGCTCGAACAGCTCTTCGATGAAGTCCTGGTTCTCGCGGAACAGTGCATTCATTTGCGCTTCCGGCGCGTCTTCCTTGCGCAGCGCTACCCGCCGTGCCTGGTACTCTAACGCGTGCTCGTCGTACTGTTGTTTGGGCCAGGGCGTCGGCAGTGGGGTGTTCTGCTCTACCAGATGTTGCCACTTAAGCCGACCGGGGTTCTGCAGCGCCGTCACGTTAGGCTCCCACGGTTCCGGGCGGGTGTCGTCAGACTCGTATGCCACCGGTGAGGTGTAGTACTCGTCGGCCAGCGCCGCAAAGTGATGGCCAAACTCATGCACGAACAAATAGGTGGACCAGTCACTGCCCGCGGCCGCCGTGCTGTACAGATTGAAGATGCCGCCACCGCCATACGTATCGTTGTTCACCAAAATTTCAACGACGTCGTACGGAGCGTGCGCGGCGATGTCGCGAAACGCCTGATTGTCGAACGTCAGCACGTAGCGCTCACTGCGAAAGGCGTCATAGCGTGTGCCTAGCGGCGACCAGCGATAGTTGCCGTTGGACGGGCGTGACACGCCAGATTCGGGCGAGGGCGGCATGATGGCCCACACGTTAAAGTCCTGCTGGCGCGACTTGA
>CBDUQI010000388.1:0-2542 GCA_965369325.1 uncultured Gammaproteobacteria bacterium | reverse complement strand
CGATCAACGCTGTTGAGAATGGCAAGCACGATCCGTCTCTGACGTTGGCTTTCAAACTGGCGGAGGCCTTTGGCTTGAGGGTCGACGACGTATTTGATCCCCACGTTGATGCGGAGGATTGATCTGGCCGACCTTAGCAGCGGGCGCCACTCATCCTGCCACTTCGTTCACCGCATTTGCTTCTCATGCATTGCGCATCGCTGGTTTGTCACCGAAGGCAATCGCCATTCTGTTTAGGCCGTTCATCAGCGAAATAATCAGCGTAAGATCCACTGCCTCTACGTCATTGAAGTACTCAAGAAGCTCGGTTAGTTTGCCTTCAATGTCGGGTTCCGTTGATATGTGGGTCACACTCTCGGTCCAATGTAACGCCGCCATCTCACGATCGGAAAAAAGCTGACTCTTTTTCCAAGCCGACAAACAATCCAACTTTTGTTGTAGTTCACCCGCTTCCCTAGCCTCGTTTGAGTGCAAATCGATACAGTAAGCGCACCCATTTATTTGCGAAACTCGAAGTTCAACTAGCGCCTTCAACCTGCTGTCGATCGAAGAAACATGTTTCTTCACTGAAAGAAGTAGATTGACGGCACGCGCATTGATTTCGGCATAATTCACGTACACCTGTCACCCCCTGAGATCACGGCGAGTTCACACGTAAAGGATCATGATAAGGGAGATGAACGTCCGTTATGTCCAGATCATCGAAATATTGGCTCCGGGCCACGCCCTGGCCCTAACTATCCGGGCCAGGAGCGTCGAAGAAGCTAGCTCGTGCTTGCTAGTTCTCGCAGATGTTTCGCAATCCGCTTGGGCCCGGCGGTGTAAAGAAACCCGCCTTCGTAATCCCCAGGTCCACAAAGTTCACGGTGCCGTCCCCGTTGAGATCCGCATCCGGATCGCCGCTGAAGAACACCGACTTCATAAAACCCAAGTCGATAAAGTCGACCCTGCAATCCTGGTTGAAGTCTGCGTCACATAAGTTCCCGAGGCCGTCGTCGTCGGTGTCGCGCTGTGCCGGATTGGATACGTCAACACAGTTGTCCGAGTCATTGGCCAGGCCATCGCCGTCAAAGTCACTGGCGCCTACGATTAGCTCTCCGTTGCGAGTCGTCGTGTTTCCGAGCAAGTCGACAACGGTGAGGTCGTAGGATACCGCGTAACCCACTGCGAACGGGCCGCCCTCGCCGACAAATACAACGTTTTCCTCGGGAGGGAGTGCTCGTGGCTCACGAATGGACAGTGGAACCAGCTCCAGCTCCCCTTCGCTCGGATGAAGCGAGAGTGACGCCGCGCCCGGATGAGATCCCTCATCCAGCGTGTCAACCTCGAAGTTGACCAGCCCGCTGCCATCGCTCTCGATACGAACTGAGCTAATAGTGGGCGCGATGGTGTCTTGACGGAACTCGAGTGCAAAACCATGCATAAGCTGACCAGTCTCATAGAGTTTGCTGTTGGCATCAGCAAAGACATCCGCCTGCAGCTGAATAACCGTGCCTTCCGGCACCGGAGTGTCGACGGTGAGACTCATCGTCGCGTTTGGGTCTGGCGGTATGCTTAGCGACTGGGAGATGTTCAGGCTATCGTCAGTCGGCACCACGAGAGAAATGGGCGCTTGGTTCGGTAGCGCCATGGTGAGTTGCGTGAGCGCCGGCGCACCTGAAATTGCCCCGGTCATCGTCGAGGCGTAGGTGCCCGGAAACCGCATCGTGAACCAGTTGCCCACGTCCGAAGAAGCCGTTTGCGTGCAGTTATCTTCCAGCGGCTCCAGGCATTCAGGTGTCCACCAGTTGCCGCCCCATATGTTCGCGGAATTCTCAATTATCTCACCGGACTCAGGTGTTAAGTTCACGTCAGGCCGGTTAAACACGCTGCAGTTGGCGGCGATTGGGCAGTCTTCCAGAACGTCCCAGTACACTGCCTCCAGATCTGCTTGGTTAAACGGTTGGGCGAGCTTCGCCAGGTCGTTGAATGCGAAAGCCTTGCCCGGCGTGCCGTCGTTGCCTGCCGCGGGCACCGTGATACTTCTGCATCCGAAGTGAAAGCCAGGGGGCCGCTCTATCGTGCCATCCGCGCTGCAAACCCACGTACCGGTGTCCTTTGAAGCAGTGAACTGGGGCATTTCAATATCCGGTTTATCCAAACGAATCATGGCGCACGCAATGATGGTGATGGGGAAGTCTTCGGAATTGAACAACAGGATGCTGAACTGGAGATAGTTTATCGTTCCCGGCACCTTGGTGGCGCTCACGGTGTAATCGAGGCTGCCCGGCCCAGGCACGTTCACTGAGCCGGTCGCCTGGAGCGGATCTGCATGCGTGGTGGACGCTAAAACGGTGGCAATGATGCTCGCGATAATAAATGGTGTGTATGGGTGCATAAAGATCTCCGTCGCTCGTAAGATCTAGCCGATCGTGTCTACGATACCACCCAAAAAAACGGCGTGTTTTGTCGTACGTCGGCGAGAGGCGGTCGGGCAACCGGTCACGTTTGTACGTATATCCCAATTTGGGTCGAGCCGACCTGATGACAAAGTGTTAGTCGC
>CBDUQI010000387.1:0-2566 GCA_965369325.1 uncultured Gammaproteobacteria bacterium | reverse complement strand
TAGTGATCGGTACGCAGCCCCAGGCCGAAGCCCAGAAACGGATAGTCTGTTTGCAGATTGCCCAACAGATCAGGCGCCCTTGCTCCCGCCAATATCAGCGCAGGCTTTTTCAGACGTCGCGACAAAGCCGGTGCCTTTACAACTGGCATGACCGGCGCAACTGTTATCTGCGGTCTTGCAATCGTTATGACCCTTGCAAACATTCACTTCGTAACAATGCACCAGATCGGCCGTGCTCACACTGCCCACCCATGCATCTTTTTGCTGGCCACCCACATCAGCACATGATTTGGACGGTAAGGCGACAAAGCCCTGACCCTGGCAACTGCCGTGGCCGGCGCATGCGTTGTTAGCACCCTTACAGTCGTTATGCCCTTTGCACGCGTTTACGCCGTAGCAATGCACCAGATCAGTCGTGCCGGCTTTGGCGGCTGACATACTTGAGCTGGCGTCGTTCGCGCCGGAGCTAGCGCAGCCGGCCAGGCCCGCAGCAGCAAGCGCGATGGCGACTGCGGACAGTTTAGGTATCGAATCATTCATATCGGTTCCCCGTGTAAATCTCATTAGCGACACCCCGGTGAGAGATGCCCCGCTTAATCGCGAGGCCATGCGCCGAAGGGGGCGGTCGCACCTACGTCAAACTGAGCGCGCAGAGGCTAGCAAGCACTGTTCACAACAGTATCACCAGCAATGTGCAGCCTGAGTATGGGTTGCCGACCGGGTTGGGCAGGTTACTCGGGGCCCGGATCTCGGAGCATGCGGTACGCTTTGTACGTATCCCAAGCGATGATGAAGCCGATAAAGACTAGGATGGATGCTACTGAGAGTTGAAGCGATTGAAACAGCCGCGGATCGACCGGTCCGGACACGCTGGCGCCGCTGTGCAACAGCATTGCGATCATCGCCAGCGCGCTAAGCCCCAGGATGATCTCACCGCGCAATGTCTCGCGTTGCCACAGCCCGCGCGCCAACACCCAGGCGTGGAGCACAAACCAGCCCAGTACGAGCGCGTTAATCGGCCAGAAGAACAGCGCCCACTCGGATGAAAGGCTCATCGGGTAGCTCTCCCCGAGCGCGGGGATCAGATTCTTAAACGGCAACACATCATTCCACCACAGCAAAAATACACCTTCGACAATCAGGTTGGTGACAACGTCGCTGCGATCGATCGTGCCTAGGGTAGAGGGGCGCAACGAGGCCGGTTTCCACGACTCGTACCAACCCAGCCGCTCCCCCGAACGCTCGATGAACACGAAGGATGCGGTGGTGATGGCCGTGATCCAGAACGCCATCCAAAGCACGCGCTCAATCAGCCCGCCAACGGAGGTACTCCAGCCCTGGCTGGCGGCAATGATCAACCAGATCACCAGATTCACGCTCCCCACTACGATCAATAGGGTCTTTAAGGTCTGCACAAAAGCCGGATAGTAATCGGGCCCGATCAGGTGGCGTTGTGATTGATAGGCACTCGCGACTTTCAGCGGGTGGCCGAATCGGCGCAGCACCGCCTCCTCATCGCCACTGCCGGGCGCGCCAGAGCGCGCCTGTGCCAGATCCTCAATCTGCTCGGTGATCGCCTCGCGCAGTTCCTTTATGATGTCCTCACGCTGAGCCGCCGGCAGGAAGCGCCCGACTTCATTCAGATAGCTGTCCACTAGCTGCATTAGTCACCTCGATCAGTAATTCTATTGATGCCCTCATTGAGGGTCCGCCAATCGATCAAAAGACGCTCGTACACCTGAGAACCAAAATCAGAAAGGCGGTAGAAGCGCTTTTTGCGCTTGTTCTCCTCGCGCCACTCACTGGTAAGCAGCTGTTGCTTCTCCAACCGCCGGATCAGCGGGTACAGCGTGCCTTCGTCCACGTCAATCCCCTTTTCTGCCAGTGCTTTACGCAAGGAATAGCCATAGTGCTCCTGATGCAGCTGAGCCAGCACGGCCAGCACTATCGCGCCTCGGCGCATTTCCAGGCGTAACTTGTCGGCGGTCTCTTGCGGATCCAACTGATAACTATCCGGGCGGCTCGATCATATGTATCACATACTATGTGTCACACAGTATAATTGCAAACGTTCTACCGCACCGAGACGATATGTTTAATCGACCAATAATAAAAAACGCGCCCCGGGAGAGCCCAGGGCGCGTTGCACAGAAGTGGCATTGGGAGCCCACGCCAGCCGAAGCCGGCGCGAGCGGGGTCGATTAGTAGTAGCCGATGAGGTAGCGGCTGCCTTCCACCACGTAACCATTGCCATAATGGTCGTAGCACATGGTGCCACCGATGCGGGCGTGCTCTCCATGCCAGTAACCAGTCTTGCTCACCTTATGGCAGGCGCGGGTGTAGTTGTTGCTACGATAACTCTGGCTGCTGTAGCCCCGGGTGCGGTTGCTGTAGTCGTTGTAGATCCTGCTCGGGGTCGACACCGAGAGCCGATAGTTATCGCTGCCGTAGCTCAAAGTCAGCCCTGAGTTATGGCGGTTGCGGTGGTTGCGGTTGGAATAATGGTGCACTGGCGAGTGATGGTGCCCATTGCCCACCGATACGCGGAATTTTGAATCCGCGTGCG
>CBDUQI010000386.1:0-2577 GCA_965369325.1 uncultured Gammaproteobacteria bacterium | reverse complement strand
CATGATATTGTTACTTCGTTGAGGCCATAGGCGTCAAGTTGGCAGTGATTTTTCGCATGGATTCTCCTTTGAGTTCGAGTCGATAAGCGTTGTGGACGAGTCGGTCGAGGATGGCATCGGCGATGGTGGGCTCGGCGATGTACTCATGCCATTTGTCGACCGGAAGTTGGCTGGTTACGACGGTGGATTTTCGGTTGTGGCGATCGTCCAGGATTTCAAGTAAATCACGCCGTGTTTCCTCGTTCATCGGCACGATCGCCCAGTCGTCGAGGATGAGAAGATCAGTGCGCGCGTACTCGCGCAGAAGGCGCACGTAGCGGCCATCGGCCTTGGCGATGGGCCACTCCTGCATGAGCCTGGGTAGACGCAGATAGCGAGCGGTGTAGCCGTCACGGCAGGCTTTGTGCGCCAGCGCGCAGGCCAACCAGGTTTTACCCACACCCGCCGGGCCGGTGATCAGGATGTTCAGGTGGTGATCGAGGTACTCACCGGTCGTGAGTTTTTGCACCAAGCGTTTGTCGAGTCCACGGCGATGGCGATAGTCGATGTCCTCGACGCAAGCGTGTTGTTTGAGGCAGGCTTTTCTAAGTCGATACTGCAGCCGCCGATCGGCCCGCTCGGTGGCTTCGCGATCGACCAGTAGCCCGAGCCGCTCTTCGAAGCTCATGGGGTCCAGATCGTTCATCTGCATCTGCTGGGTCAGCGCGCGATGCATGCCGATGAGCTTCATCTCCAGTAGTTGATCGAGGATGGGGTGCGTCAACATGGTGTCTCTCCTTCAGGTCATTGGAAGTAATCGGGATCACGCAGGTTGTCGTGATCGATGGACAGCGTCGTTTGTACGGGCTCGGGCAGCGGTTGCTGATCGAGTTTGTGCTTGAGGATCGACTCGACGCTCTTGTAGGTGTGCGCGTTGATGTGCAGTGCCCGCAGACAGGCCGCTTCGAGGCGCGCCTCGCTGTAGGTCTTGCCCAGCCTCAAGATCCCCAGACACGAGCGAAAGCCCTGCTGGGGATGGTGCCGACTGGCGAGGATCGTTGAGACCAGCTGGGCGGTGGCCGGCCCGCTCTTGTTGGCCCACTCGACCAGCCGCCTGGGTGTCCACTGGGCGTATTGTCGGTGGGGCCGGGGCATGTGCTCGGTGATCGTGGTGTGAGCGGCGCGTTGGCGGGACCGGGGATGGCTGGCGACCCGCTTGCCGGCGTACAGGAGTTCCACCGTATGAGCGGTGACCCGGGCCTCGAGCTGCTTTTTGACCAGCTGATACGGGACCGAGTAGTAATGGCGCTCGATCTCCACGTGATAGTCGATGTTGACCCGGACTTTCTTCCAGGTGGCGAACTCATACGATCCCGACGGCAGTGGCCGTAACGCCGGGCGATCCAGTTGCTCGAACAACTCACGCCTCGAGCCGGGGAGTTTCTTGAATGGCCGGTCGTTCAACAGCGGCAGCAGCTCGGCGATGGCCCGATTGACCTGGGCGAGGCTGAAGAACGTCTCATTGCGAAGCCGGGCGAGGACCCAGCGTTCAACGATCTGCACACCGACTTCGACGTTGCCTTTGTCCTTCGGCTTGGCCACACGCGTCGGCACAATGGCGATGCCGTAGTGGGCGGCCATCTCGCTGTAGGTCGGGTTCAGATCCGGCTCGTAACGGTGCGCTTTGGTGACGCCGCTCTTGAGGTTATCCGGCACCAGCACCTCGCTGACCCCGCCAAAGAAGCGAAAGGCGCGCTGGTGTGAACCGATCCAGTCGGGCAGCGACTGACTCCAGGTCGCCTCGGCAAAGGTGTAGTTGGAGGCGCCGAGCACGGCGACGAAGACCTCAGCCTGACGGACTTCCCCTGTCGTGCGATCCACCACCGGCACGGTCTGTCCAGCGTAATCGACGAACAGCGCCTCGCCGGCGCGGTGGGACTGGCGCATCACCAAGTCTACTTTGCCGGCAAAGGCGCGGTAGTGTTCGCAGAACCAGCTGTACTGGAAGCCCTCGGGGTGCGCCGATTTGTACTCTTCCCATAACAGGAACAGCGTGACGCCTTTGCGCTTGAGTTCGCGGTGGACAACGGCCCACTCGGGCAGACCGCGGCTGATGGCCGGGAGCGCGGGTGGCGGCGGAAACAGCCGACGCTCCAGCTCGTTGTCTGCAAGCTCGATCGGCCAGCTCACGCCGGCGCGCTCGGCCCGCCTCAAATACTCCGCCACCGTGCTGCGGGCCAGACCCACGCCGGTCGCGATCTGGCGCCGGCTGTGGCCGGCCGCGGCGAGCCTCAGTACTTCTTTTATCTTTCGCATCGACAACCTCGCTCTTGGCACCGTCGTCTCCTCTCAAGTCATTGAAAGGAATGAACGTACCGGGTTGTCCTGCCTCGCTCTGTAAACCGTCAAATCACCTTAATATGGGGTGGCCGGTTTGCTCTGCAATCGGTGGCCGCATTCGCGTGGAATGGCCGGCCGGTTTGCCGTGGAATGGGTGGCCGGTTTCGCGTGGAATCGGTGGCCGATTTGCCGTGGAATATGCAGCCGAGGGCACCGATTCGAAGTGCTTCGCCTTCGTGAACCGCTACGATGGCAAGC
>CBDUQI010000385.1:0-2651 GCA_965369325.1 uncultured Gammaproteobacteria bacterium | reverse complement strand
CCGATGAAAATCGCAGCGATACAAATGTGCTCTGGTTTGTCGCCGGAGGTGAACATGGATAATGCGCAGCGTCTGTGCGCTACCGCGGCCAGCCATGATGCCAGCCTGGTGGTGCTACCTGAGAACTTTGCCGTGTGTCCGCACACCGATCGGGAAAAACTGGCGGCTGCCGAGGTAGATGGCGACGGCCCGATCCAGCGGTTTTTGAGCGAGATGGCCAAGGACCTTGGCATCTGGCTGGTGGGCGGCACAATTCCGCTTCGCAATCGGCTGGACGAGGCCCGCTTCAGTCAGGCTGCCCTGGTGTTTGCACCGGATGGCTTGCGCAAAGCACGCTACGATAAGATTCATTTGTTTGATGTGGATATTCCGGATGCCGATGAGGCTTACCGAGAATCCGCCATTACCGCGCCGGGCGCCGGCCAGGTGGTCGTGGAGACGCCGTTCGGCGGACTGGGCCTGGCCATTTGCTACGATTTGCGTTTTCCCGAACTGTTCCGTGCGCTGAGCACTCGGGGGCTGAGTATTTTGGCGTTGCCCTCGGCCTTTACGGTTGCCACCGGCCGCGCACACTGGGAGACGCTGGTGCGCGCGCGCGCTATCGAAAACCAGTGCATTGTGGTGGCTGCGGCGCAGGAGGGACGACAGGATAATGGTCGCCATACTTACGGCGATTCGATGGTGGTGGATGCCTGGGGCCGGGTGCAGGCGCGACGTGCGCACGGCGAAGGTGTGGTGATTGCCGATATCGATCTGGAACGCCAACGCCGTATCCGCGGCAGTTTTCCGGCCCTGGCGCACCGGCGCGCCGATCTGTGGCAGTAATCCACATCAGTTTGCAACGTTAGGATGCCGGCAGCCGGGTGAAGCGGCGCGGGCGTACTGGAGAGCGATTTGTCCGAATACAATCCGATTGATATTGCACGCCAGACGATTCTGGATCCGTCCGGCTTGGACCAGGGGCACATCGCCCGCTTGCTGGATCAGGTAATGGGCCACAGCGTCGATCATGCCGACATCTACTTCCAGGTTTCACGACAGGAATCCTGGTCGCTGGAAGACAGCATCGTGAAGGATGCCAGCCATAGCATTGAGCACGGGGCAGGCGTTCGCGCGGTGAGCGGTGAGAAAACCGGCTTCGCTTACTCGGACGAAATTCTGCTGCCGGCACTGAGCCAGGCATCCGATGCCGCCAAAGCCATCGCGCGCAGTGGCCGCACTGGCCAAGTGCAGGCATGGCAGGCGTGTGCAGGGCATCGTTTGTACGCGCCGCTGGATCCGCTGGACAGCCTCAGCGACGAGGACAAAGTGGCGTTGCTGGGCCAGGTGGACGAGCAGACTCGCAAGATCAATCCTTACATCAAGCAGGTGATGGTGAGCCTGGCAGGTGTGCACGAAGTGATTCTGGTGGCGGCCAGCGACGGTACCTTTGCCGCCGATGTGCGCCCGCTGGTGCGCTTTAACGTGTCGGTGATCGTGGAGCGCGACGGGCGTCGCGAGCAGGGCTATTCCGGCGGCGGTGGCCGTGTGGGTTACGAGTATTTTTTGCGAGATAACAGACCCATGGAGTTCGCCGAAGAGGCGGTGCGCCAGGCGATGGTGAATCTGGATGCGGTGGAAGCACCGGCCGGCACCATGACCGTCGTGCTGGGCCCGGGCTGGCCGGGCGTGCTTTTGCATGAGGCGATAGGTCACGGTCTGGAAGGCGATTTTAACCGCAAACGTACCTCGGCTTTTTCTGGGCGTATTGGTGAGCGCGTGGCCTCACCGCTGTGCACGGTAGTGGATGATGGCACGCTGGCGGACCGGCGAGGCTCGTTGAACATTGATGATGAAGGCACGCCGACGCAATCCACCACGCTGATCGAGGACGGCGTGCTCAAGGGCTATATGCAGGACAAGCTGAACGCGGGGTTGATGGGCATGCCCGCCACTGGCAACGGGCGGCGTGAGTCGTTTGCGCATTTGCCGATGCCGCGCATGACCAATACTTACATGCTGGCCGGGCCGCATACGCACGAGGAAATTATCAGCTCCGTGGACAAGGGTATCTACGCGTCTAACTTTGGCGGTGGCCAGGTGGACATCACCTCCGGCAAATTTGTGTTCTCCGCCAGCGAGGCGTATCTGATCGAAAACGGTCGCCTAGGCGCGCCGGTAAAAGGGGCAACATTGATTGGTAACGGGCCGGATGTGCTCACTCGGGTGAGCATGGTTGGAGACAATCTAGAACTGGACCGTGGCGTGGGCGTGTGCGGTAAGGAGGGGCAGAGTGTGCCGGTAGGAGTTGGCCAGCCAACCTTACGGGTGGATGGTTTAACCGTGGGCGGCACTAACTAGCAGCACTTGTCCGAGACTTTTTCACCACTGCTAGGTGTTCGCCGATTGCCGCTCCTGGGCGACGGCTAGCGGACGTTCCGAGGGCCGGTTCCCGCCACTGCGACGCCCCCGACTTTGACGCTTTAGTGTTGAGCCAGAAACTCGCGCACCGTCGTATGAATCAGCGCCGGTTGCTCCGGCAGCATCGCGTGGCCCGCACCAGGAATGTCCACGAGTTCCGCCTGCGCACCCAGTTTTTCTTTTAGCGCTTGCCCGTTCGCTGCAGGCGCCATAGCGTCTTCAGTGCCCTGCGCAATCAATGTCGCAACCTT
>CBDUQI010000384.1:0-2652 GCA_965369325.1 uncultured Gammaproteobacteria bacterium | reverse complement strand
CTCGCCGGGCGGGCGGGCCACAAAGGAACCGTATTGGTGGATCATAGTTTTTCGGCTGTTTCGGCCAGGGTGTTGAGCAGGGTAGCCGCAAGCGCAACCGTCGGGGTAACGGGGTTGGCGATCAGCCTGCTGGGCACCGGTACGATGCTCGCTGGTGGTGCTGCACAGGCGGCCTCGGTGGCGCAATTGTACGGCGCTGAGGTGCGCGTGGACCCGCAATTAACTGAACCCGACGAGGAGGCCATGAGCGCGGCCATGGGTGGCGTGTTGGTTAAGTTGACGGGGCGACGCGATATCGCAGGGCAGCCGGCAGCACAGGCGTTGATGACGCGCGCTGGCGATTATCTGCAGCAGCATGGGTTTGCCGAACAGGGGCAAATGTTTATCGGCTTTGAAGCGCTCTCGCTGCGCGAGGCCGTGTTGTCCTCAGGGCTGGCGTTCTGGGGTGAGGACCGGCCGCTGGTGATGGTGTGGCTGGCGCTGGATTCGCCGGCCCAAGGGCGCGTGCTGGTTGGCGCGGATGACCGCTCCGGCGTACGTGAGGCGCTGGAACGCGATGCGCAGCGTCGTGGTCTGCCCATCGTCCTGCCGCTGCTGGACAGTGAGGATCTGGCCGCAGTGACTTTCGCTGATGTCTGGGGCCGCTTTGCTGAGCCGCTGCGGTTGGCGTCCGAGCGCTACAACGCAGACGCGTTGCTGGTAGGGCGCGCCAGCGCCGATGCCAGCGGGCGATTGTTTGTCCGCTGGCGCTGGTATGAGGGTGAGCGCAGCGATGAGTGGCAAGGCGGGCTTAGCAGCGGCATTGATACGCTGGCCGACCGCCTGTCACGGCGCTTTGCCAGCGTTGCCTCAGCTGGCCTGGAGCACGTGAGTATCTTGGTCTCCAATCTAAACAGCATGTATGCCTATGCTCGGGTGGCCTCGTTCTTAGAGCGCTTAAGCCTGGTGGAAGACGTGAGCGTTACCAGCGTGTATGCGGACCAGGTAAGTTTTTCTGTGGCGAGCCGGGGCGAGCGGGCAAAGCTGCATCGACAAATTCGCTCCTCCGGGTTCTTATCCAGCCCTTCCGGGCAGTCTTTCGACTATGCCTATGCCGGTCGCGAGGGCAACCTGCGCCTGCCCGGTGATCGCGTGGGGGCCGACTCGAGGCAATGAGCGGACCGGTGACGCCGAGCGAGCGCAGCGTGCTGCATCACATCCCCAATCTGCTTTGCGTCTTCCGCATCGCGTTGGTGCCGCCGGTGTTGTGGCTGATGACCGAGGGCCGCTTCGCACTGGCGCTGGGACTGGTGTTTGTTGCCGGATTCAGCGATGGGCTGGACGGGTTTCTGGCCAAACGTTTCAACTGGCGTACTCACCTGGGCGCGATTCTTGATCCTTTGGCCGACAAGCTGTTGCTGGTGGGCGTGTTTGCCACGTTGGGTTGGCTCGGGCTGCTGCCGGTATGGCTGGTGTTGCTGGCGATCGGGCGCGACGCGATCATTATCCTGGGGGCGATAGCCTATCGCACGCTGATCGGGCCGGTGCAGGGGCATCCCAGTTTGCTTAGCAAGGCGAACACGGGTGTGCAATTACTGCTGGCGCTAAGCGTTATGTCTACTGCGGCGTTCGCACTGCCTGGGCAGGCGCTGGTGGTCGTGCTTGGCGCCATCATGTTCGTGACCGCTCTCACCAGCGGTGCCGACTACATCTGGACCTGGTCGCGCAAGGCATTGGCGGCTCGCGGAGTGATTGCATGAAACCGGAAAACCGTTGGTTGCCGTGGATACTGCTGGTCGGTTTCGGCTGGCTGGCCTGGCTGCTCGCCCCCATTCTCACGCCGTTTATCGCCTCGGCGTTACTTGCCTACATGGGCGACCCGTTGGTGGATAGGCTGGAGAAGCTGCGTTTATCCAGAACACTGTCAGTACTGGTGGTGTTTGTCGGGATTTTTACCGCCATCATGCTGGTGGTGTTACTGCTGGTGCCGCTGTTTCGTCAACAGATCGGCGCACTGGTGGCCAAGCTGCCGGACTATGTTGGGTTTGTCGAGGCACGGGTGTTACCGAAAATTATTGAATGGTTGGACATCTCTGAGGGCGGTGACCAACTGGGGGTACGTGCGCTGATGGAACGCTACGGCGGTGAGATGGGGCAACTGGGGCGCACCGCCCTGTCCACCGTCTCGCGCTCCGGCACAGCGTTGCTAGGATTGCTGGTCAGTATGTTCTTGATTCCAGTTATCACGTTTTACCTGTTGCGCGACTGGGACATTCTGCTCGCGCGTTTGGCCGCGCTGGTGCCGGATGAAACACGCCCGCGCGCCATCGAGCTGGCGGTGCAAACCGATCGTGCGCTCGGTGGATTTTTGCGCGGGCAACTGATGGTGATGCTGTCGCTCGCATTCATCTACTCGGTGGGCCTTGCAATTGTTGGGCTGGATTTCGCGCTCGCCATCGGTGTGGTGGCCGGGCTGGTCAGCTTTGTACCTTATCTGGGGCTGATTGTGGGGATCGCGCTGGCGGGCGTCGCGGCGCTGGTACAACTGCAGAGCCTGCTGGCGCTGGCAGGCGTGGTCGGCGTGTTTGTGGTCGGGCAGATGATCGAAGGTACGCTGCTGACGCCTAAACTGGTCGGCGACCGCATCGGCCTGCACCCAGTGCTGGTGATTTT
>CBDUQI010000383.1:0-2656 GCA_965369325.1 uncultured Gammaproteobacteria bacterium | reverse complement strand
TCGCGCCCACCACGATATCGTCAGAAAACCGTTCTGCCAGCTCCTTGACGCGTTTATCCGCCGTGCGGCAGGCCGCCAAAATGGCGTTGAAGTCGCTGCGGTTCCAATGCGGCAGGCGGCAGTTGTGCAAGATAATTCTCAGGATGTCTTCTTGCAGCTCGCCCTTCTTAACAATTTTGGTCGGCGGGAACACAATGCCTTCTTCGTAAATCTGCCGCGCGTCGGTGGGCAAACTGCCCGGTACCTTGCCGCCGATGTCGGTCATATGGCCAAACATCGCCGCCCAGGCCAGAATGCGGCCATCCTTGAAGATAGGCGTCAGCACCAGCCAGTCGTTGGCGTGGCTGACCGCGCCACGGCACTCGTAAGGGTCGTTCGTCATGATGACGTCACCCTCCTCGATGGTGCCGTCGTAGCCCTCCTGAAAGCCGTGAATGAACGAGCCGAACTGGCCGACGACCATTTTGCCGTCGCGGTTGGCGATCATCGGAAACTCATCGTGCTGCTCACGAATGCCGGGCGACATGGCGGTGCGAAATAGCACCGTATCCATCTCAAAACGGGCATTGCGCAGGGCATTCTCGACGATATCCAGCGTGATCGGATCGATGTCGATCTTCTCGAACGGGGTGTTGTTGGTTTCAATAATTTGAGCTGGCATGTGCTTCTCCCTACACCCCGTTCGGACGGATAATGATATTGCCAAATTCGTCGACGACGCCGGTGTGCCCGGACAGAATCAACGAGGTGGAGTCCATTTCGGTGACAATCGCCGGACCTGCAATGTGGTTGCCGGCCTGTAGCGCAGACCGATCATAAATTTTCGCTTCCTGCTCCCGATCGTCCATGTAGACGTTCTGCTGCCCAACAACTGCCGCGCCCGGCGGGCTCTTACCACCCTCAGGTACTTTCTGGGCCTCAACCATGCTGGCCTCGCCCTGCACCACCGCACGCAGATTGACGATCTCTTTGTCCACCGGCAACGCAAACGTGAACAGTTGCGTGTGCATCTCATCAAAACTGGCACCGACCGCCTCCAGCCCACCACTGCGCAGCTCGTCCACGCCTATATCAATGGTGAGTTGCAGTCCCTGCCCGTGATAGCGCAGATCTACCTGATAGCTGCGCATCTGCTGGTCGCGGGGCACGTTCTCATTGTCTAGCGACGCCGCCGCCGCCTCGCCCAGCGACTCGAGAATACCCGCCACCTCCTCCGCCGAGGTATCGCCGTAGCGGCGCACAAACGTGCGCGAGGCTTCGTCGCGAACGCGGGTGGTGGCATCGCCGTATGCACACAGCACACCTGGGCCCGGCGGGATAATCACGGGCCAGGAACTCATCAGCCGACCCAGCGCATTCGCGTGCAGCGGGCCCGCGCCGCCAAAGGCGATAAGGGCAAACTCGCGTGGGTCATAGCCCTGCTCGACCGATACCAGCCGCAGCGCGCCAAACATGTTCTCGTTAACAATGTCGATGATGCCGGCCGCGGCTCGCTCGGGAGCAAGGCCCAGGGCGTCCGCGACGGTCTTCACTGCCTTGTCGGCCAGCTCCCGGCTGATCTGCATGTCGCCGCCCAACTTGGAGCTGCCGGGCAGGTAGCCCAGCGCCACGTTGGCGTCGGTCACTGTTGGGTCGGTACCGCCTTTGCCGTAGGCGGCCGGCCCTGGATCTGCGCCCGCGCTTTGCGGCCCCACACGCAGGGCTTTGGTCAGTTCCGGCACGTGAGCGATGGAACCGCCGCCGGCCCCGACCGTGCGCACGTCTACAGAGGAGGCGCGCACCGTCACGTCACCCACAGTGGTTTCGCGGCGCAACTGCGCTACGCCATCCTGCACCAGTGCGACGTCGGTGGAGGTGCCCCCCATATCCAACGTCAGCAGATTGGAATAGCCGGCTTGATTGGCAATCCACACCGCACCGGCCACGCCGCCGGCGGGCCCGCTCATCAGCAGATTTACCGGGTACTCGCCTGCAGCGCTTGAGGAGGTGAGACCCCCATCAGAGCGCAGGATGTGCAACTGCACCTCGGCGCTCATCTGCTTGGCAAGTTCCGTACTCAGGTTCTCCACGTAACTCGCCACCTTGGGGCGTACGTAGGAATTGGCAACCGTCGTCACCGTGCGCTCGTACTCCTGCATCTCCGGGATCACATCGGAGGAGATGGAGACGGGTACGCCCGGCAGCACTTCGCCAGCGAGTTCGCGAATGCGTTGCTCATGCGCCGGATATGCAAAAGAGTTAATCAGCGAGACCGTCAACGCTTCGATATCGCGCCCGGCCAGAAACCCCAGCGTGGCACGCATTTTGTTTTCATCCAGCGGATCCACCACGGAGCCATCGGCCCCCACGCGCTCGTCCGCTTCGACAGTGAGTTCCAGCGGAGCCAGAGGGTCACTCTTGTTGTAGATCACCCAGCCACCGAGACCGCCCGGCACATAGGAGCGCGCGATCTGCAGCACCTGCCGATACCCCTTGGTGGTCACCAGACCCACTTTTGCGCCGGTACCCGTCAATATCGTATTGGTGGCAACGGTGGTCCCGTGCATTACGTGCCCGATGGTACTCGGGTCGATACCCGAGTCGCGGCACACGCGATTGATGCCGTTCAGCACACCAATGGACGAGTCCGCCGGCGTCGATGGTACCTTCGCGGTGT
>CBDUQI010000382.1:0-2695 GCA_965369325.1 uncultured Gammaproteobacteria bacterium | reverse complement strand
TAATCAACGGGTTCACAAGCTTACGTTACGCCTTCGGCCGCGTCGTCGCGGAACGCTACTGCCACATGGGATCCGTCGCAAAACGGTCTGTTCTTCGATGCACCGCAGCGGCACAGCGAATACTTCTCTTTACAGGCGCCGGACGCCCAACTTCCGTTCGTCAATGTTACATTTCGAACGCGATACGGGCCATCTTTTTCTATCTCTATTGTGCAGCCTCGTGCGACTTCATGCCGAGTATCGGCGTCGACTAGGTCGTAGCTAAGCGCACCTGACGGACATGCACGGACATGCACGGACAACGTCTACGATCTCCTCAACGGTACCCTGGTCGGGATCGACCCAAGGATCTCGCGTCGTGTCAAATACTCGCTCTAACCGATGGCCACATTCATAGGCCTTCGAGCACAATAGGCGGTTATAGTGCACGGTAATTTCACGGCCGTCGTAAGTCAGAATCTCATCGGCCGTTCGATCGAGCGACTTCTCATCGGAGAAGCCGGACGAGCTATGTGCGCCGTCACAGTAGGGCTTGTTCTTTGATGCGCCGCAACGACACAGAACCATCGTTGGCTTTACGGATATCGCTGCCCCGTCTTCAACGAAACAATCTTACCGATGGTAGCAAGTTCCGGGTCAAACAAAGCCAAATTGAAGCCATCACCAACCGAACTCCGATATAGTACGCCAGCGAATCCACAATCCTTTATGAATTCACAAAGATATTGACTCGGGATGTAGTCGATAGCGGCGGCCTGAGGAATCACCGGTCGCGTCAACTCTTCTCCGAAGTACTCCAGAAAGTTAATATCGCCGCGCATCTGGGCAACTTCGTTCTCGCTCGACAATCCGAATGGCCATACCGTCAAGCGCGGATTCCGAAGATCCACAAGGCTTAGCTCTTTTGGAACGGTGAATGCCGCGATGCAAGCGAGCTCGCCCGGGTGCGGCCTAATTTCCGAAGCCGCTGTCTGCTGATCTGACGCAAGATAGAGATACGGAATACCGGCCGGATTCGCTCTACCGTGTGCTGCCTTATCTTTCGGTGGAGCGCCCATTTTCTCGGATGGAAATGGCTCGTCTTTGTTCTGGATTCGTGCTCGAAACCAACCAGTTGTAACAGCAGACAAGGATATTTGGAGGTGTGGCAATAACTGTTCAATTCGATCTAAGTCAAATTCAGTTTTATAGAAGAATCTGTTTCGATGCTTGAGTTCGGTTCGTACCTCGTGCCAACGATCAAGTGTATCGGAGTGACTGACAGCAATGGGTACGAATTTCTTGCGAATTACCTCCGGGTCGTCCAGGATTTCGGCAAGCAAGAGTGTAGCCTTGGCTGAATCGATCTGATTCAAATCGAATAGCGCCCAGTCCTGCTGAAGTAAATCTAAGAGACAGGCGCCCTCATCTTCCGGAACATAAATACCGGTCACCATCTCAAAATCTTCTTTGAGGTCTGATGCGAGCATGAAAGGTGTTTCGCCTGCTCCACACTGAGGACAGGTACCAGTTTCTCCGGACCCGGATTTCGCGACCTCGAGTTTTAGATAGGGGTCGTCGAAGCAATTGACGCAACAATTCATCGCGTAGTTATCTAAGCCTGATTGAAGAAGCTAGCCATTGTTTCCATATGGTGTTGCATCGAGAGCTTTTTGACGAATCCCAAACCCGGATAATGCTCCCTCTCATGCAAATCCATAAATGCTTCAACGGCATTCGTACGCAACAGATGTGTACCTTGCCGATTAATCTCCGACATCAATTTTTCTAGCGACTCTGCAAACTTCCCCGCTGGATCAGTTAGCGTATCTTGACGTTCCGACAAGAAATGGGAAATTCGCATTTCACCATCCCGATCGGGGTCAATGTAGGTCAAGTGAATTGCAATGGCGTACGCAGGCCCGCCTGACTCAGAATAGTCATCACCGACGATCAGGAAGTCGCCAACCCATCCATTCCTTCGCCCTGATAGATAGCGTGCAAATCCGAGAAGAATTCTTCTGGGGGATGATCCTTGTTTCGACGGCGTTCGAAGCCGTCCCTTACAAGCGCACGGTGGTGCTCCCGAAAATGCCTCTGATAAAGTTTGCCGCATTGCCCATACAGAAACATATATCGAGACACGTTATCGAAATTCGCCAGTCGCTCTGAGAGCTCTCGTCCGTGCGGGAAACCCGCATGAATCAAAGTAACCGGCCGCGCCTCATGTTCCTGCAGTAAGGCGTCTGCCTGTTCTAGTGTTTCTTCCTTGGTCAATGCAATCCCCACTGACACAGTATCGTGATCTTGCAGCTCCTCACGAAATAGGGCGTGCATGGATAGCCTCAGAATTTGGGCCATGGTCGCCGTAATGTGGATTGACTATTAGTACTGCTGAGGCGTTTGCATCACGAAGGGCATCAAGCGCTCGCTGCAAGCCCGCGAGTGACCGTTTGACCGGCTCAATTATTGGTACGAACTGCGAAGCGGCGATCAGATCGGCATTATCGCGTACTGCGATTAGCTCGTATTGTTTGCCACGAAAATAGGGAAAGTACATGTTGTAGCCTCTATGCCCAAGCTAATGCATCCTGGCACGGCGTCTCAAGCGCAGCCACCAAATTTGGATAATTTTGCTTTCTAAGTTGCGTGGAAAATACCGTCGCTCGAAGAGACTCCGGCACGAACTCCACTAATGATGCGAGTGACTCATGTC
>CBDUQI010000381.1:0-2708 GCA_965369325.1 uncultured Gammaproteobacteria bacterium | reverse complement strand
GCCCGACCGTCCGGATTAGGGAGGGGTGGACGGTCGGACCCTGTCCGCCAGGACATTTGTAACTGGAACTGCCTTGAGGGAAGAGGAGGGAGAGGCAGCCCGGTCACAGTGTCATCCTGCACGACATAAACTGAACAGACGCTGAAGCGCGCGGAAAGGTCCCAACATTACGATTTGGTAATGTTTGAGACGATTCTCCGGCCTGGGCGGTCCTAACTCCTGTATCGCCGTCCACGTGGTTTGAACGGACGGCCTGAGAGAAGTACAGGAGAAACACTGATGAGCAATCTACTGGCCCGCCAACGCCCCAGCGCTGTGGTGGCTATTACCGGATCCATCTTGTTGCTGGGCGCTGCGGCAAGCGCGCTGTGGAGCACCAACAGTACGGCGCAGGTGGCAAACGTTGCGGCCGCGGCGGGGGCCGCTCGGGTGGAGTTCGCAGACCTGATTGAGCAGGTAAGCCCGGCGGTGGTAAACATCGCGGTGGAAAAAACCGTTCGGCCCGCCAACTTCAACGGCCAAAACCCGTTCAGCGGTACGCCGTTCGAACATTTCTTCGGCCCGGGCGGCAGGCCGGGGCACCCCCAGCAGCGCGCCGGCGGCGTTGGCTCGGGCTTCATCATTGATGCGGATGGCTACATCGTCACCAACCACCACGTAGTGGAGGGGGCCAGCGAGGTCACTGTCACGCTGGTGGATGGCGAGCAATACACAGCGAGCGTGGTCGGCGCGGATGCCAAAACAGATCTGGCGCTGTTGCAGATTGAGCCCAATGGGGGCTTACCGTACGTGCCGTTTGGCGATTCGGACGATGCCCGCGTGGGCGAATGGGTGGTGGCCATTGGCAACCCGTTCGGGCTTGGTGGCACCGCCACGGCGGGGATTATTTCGGCGCGCGGACGCGACATTAACTCAGGGCCTTACGATGACTACCTGCAGATCGACGCGCCGGTCAATCGTGGCAACTCGGGCGGCCCCGTGTTCAATACCGATGGGCAGGTGATTGGTGTGAACACCGCCATTTACTCACCCAACGGCGGCAGCGTCGGGATCGGCTTTGCCATCCCCTCCTCCCAGGTGACCAGTGTCATTGAAGACCTACGCGAGCATGGGCAGGTAAAACGCGGCTGGCTAGGGGTTGAGATACAGAAGGTGACCGGCGAAATCGCCAACAGCCTGGCGCTAGAGCAGGCGCGCGGTGCGCTGGTGGCGGCTGTCTCACAAGACAGCCCGGCGGATGCCGCCGGCGTGCGGATCGGTGATGTCATCGTTA
The DNA here is from genome assembly GCA_965369325.1 of uncultured Gammaproteobacteria bacterium. Taxonomy (GTDB): domain Bacteria; phylum Pseudomonadota; class Gammaproteobacteria; order Steroidobacterales; family JBCBZW01; genus CBDUQI01. The sequence goes on along the minus strand of CBDUQI010000381.1, from coordinate 1,435 downwards.
AATACAACGGCAAGGATGTGGCCGATCCCAAGGCGCTCAGTCGCGCAGTGGCCGATACGCAGGCCGGGGAGAAAACTCGTCTGGATGTGTGGCGTGATGGCCAATCCAAGAGTCTGAGTGTACGCATTGCCCCGCGTGAGGACGAAATATTGGCTGATAACGGCACAGGCGGCAGTAACGATCCCACCCTGGGGTTACGCCTGTCCAAACTCGATCGCGAGGCTCGAGCGCGTTTTCAGATTGCCCCGGACATCGACGGCGTGGTGGTGACGGCGGTTAAGCCCGGCTCTGCCGCAGCCGCGCGGGGCATTCGCGCGGGCGATGTGATCTCAATGCTGAACCAACGCAAGATCAGCTCACTCAGTGATCTGCAGGCCGTGCTAAAAGGCGCCAAGCAGTCTGATCGTGAATCGGTGCTGGCACTGGTACAACGCGGAGACAGCCGACGTTTTGTCACGCTGGGCATGGGCTGAGCACACGCAGCGGCGCTGATTGATTGGCGGCGGGCGCCACGCTCGCCCGTTAAGGCCCGGTCGCCTGGTGCGGCCGGGCGTACGGCTATCCGTAGGTAAGCGCTAACGGGTAGCGCGATGGGCCAGCACCAGCTGGACAAAGCGCGCCGCAATCGCCAGCAGCAGCAGACTCTGCACCCACGGCCAGTACTGATGCCAGTCCGGTCTCACCAGCGCTTGATCGCTGTGCCCCAATGCCACGCACAGATGAGCTTCACCCGCCAGTAACAGCGGCGCCACGGTCAGCACAGCCAGGGGCCATACCAGCATCGCGGGCGCACTAGCCCAGCGGATAAGCGGCGAAATTCGGATCCCCGCCCCCATCACAGCCAGGCAGATGGCGGTGGGGACTGCCAGCATGAAGCTACCCGAGAGGATATCGCCCGCACCCTGACCGCAGCTGACGTTGGCCAGTACCGCCAGGATCAGCACGTGGACGAACACCACCAGCCAGCCCACCAGCGTGAGCGCGGCACGCAACACTATCTCCGCAAAACTCATCGCCCCGTCAGCGCTCCGCGCGCCGCCCCAGCCGCCGCGCCCGCCCGCACAGCACGCGCGTGCTTACCATAACGGCGCGGGCGAAAACGTCCAAAATACATAGAAACTCTCCGTCATGGCTGCGCGATCCGTGCGCGGGGACTAGTATTATGTGTAGATGCTATGAATTGGCAGTTTAGGAACTGCGCCTAAGACCGTCAACGGTGGCGGCTTCTGGGGGATTGTGACGTACCTAACGGAACCGCCACCCACTTTGGTACAGGATGCACTTGAAGGGGCTTATGACACCTCGTGGTGCCGGTCCCGCAAGCCTGTAGATTGGCATAGCAGGAGGACGAGGATGCTGGCAGAAGCAAGCTCACACGAACCGACCTCGGCTGGAGCGCAAGCAGCTATCACGACGCTTAAGATCATTCGCGACG
>CBDUQI010000380.1:0-2711 GCA_965369325.1 uncultured Gammaproteobacteria bacterium | reverse complement strand
AGGACCAAGCTACGTCTGTCCTCGCGGCAAACGCCAAACCACCCGAAAACCCACGTCGTTGAAGCGGCCGCCCGGGAGGTGGTCGTAGCGGTAGGCGGCGCGCAAATAAAGCGCATTGTAGTCGAACGCCCCACCACGCAGCACGCGGAGATTGCCCTCAGGAGGCCCCTTTGGATCCGGGCCGGGGGCGTCCGCGTAGTCCCCATACCAATCGCCGCACCATTCCCATACATTGCCTGCCATATCGTATACGCCAAGCTCAGTCGCTCCATCCCGATATCGATCGACTGGCGTCGTATCGCCAACGTGCTCGCCGAAGTTCGCACGATTCTCGTTCGGCGCAGTATCTCTCCAGGGGTAAGCGCGCCCGTTGTTCCAACGCGCGACATACTCCCACTGCGCCTCGCTTGGCAGCACGATGCGCACCGCCGGCTCACCTGCCCTGTTCACCTCTCGGCTGAGCCACGTACAAAACGCGACCGCATCAGACCAGGACACATTGACGACCGGGTGCATTGCCTTTCCCTCTGGCCAGCTTCCCGCCACAAAGTGCTTCGGCGCCGTGATCCCCGTGGCACTGACGAACCGCGCATACTGCGCATTGGTGATAGGGTAGCGCGAGATCCGGAACCGGCTGAGCGCTACTTCGCGTGGCGGGCTGGCTCTATCAATATCGGCGTCGCCCATCGTGAATTTTCCGGCCGGAATATCGACCCACACCGTGCGATCACCCTGGACTAGCGCCTCGTCGTCAAGATGGCCTGACACCGGCCGCGCGGACAACTCCTTTGGCGGCGAACCAAAGTGCACCAGCAAATCACGCTGCTCGGCGTTCAAGCGAGCAAGCACGCCGACCGGCCCGTCCAACTTCCCCTCTTTGTGCAGCTCTAGCAGGGCCGGCGACGCCACCTCAGCCGCATCGGCGTCCTGCCATTGATCCCGGTTTTTACAACGATCTATCAGGGCATCGAGGCCCGAGCGAAGTGCCCGCACCGGCGCCCATTCTTCCGGCGGCAGCACCTCGTGCAACAGATGCCAAGCCACCACCTCGCGTGCCTGCAACCGGGTTTGCGCATCGGCGCCTGGTTGATCCAGCTTGTCCGTGTTACGCAAAATGCCCAGCGTCATGGAGAGATCGTTCAGAAATCGTTTGACGTGCCTGGGGTGATTGCTGGCAAGGGCCTTGGCCAGCACCTGCAACCCAACCTGCTTATCGCCCTCAAGGACTGCCTGCAGCGGCGTACCCTCGATGAGGGTGTTCAAATACTCTTCAATACCCGGATCGCTGATTTGCGGCAGATCGAGCGATATCTGCACGATTTTCTCCAGAAACTCCTCTTCCCGACCGCCCATGGTCTTGTTGAGCAGTGCGGTCAGCCGGCCCCAATCGAGTCCCAGGTAAAAGCAAACGCCCGGAAGGTCCAGGAAAAGATTGATGGCCTCGAGCACTTCGAGCACGCGCGCCTCGTTGCATCGATCCAGATCATCCAGAAAGACGGCAAGCACATGGGTGCTGCTCTTGCGCTCAAGCGCGGCCTCAACATCGCGCCCGGATAGATTCTGTACTACAGCTCCCCGACCGCTTTGCCAGAGATACAGCACTTGCGCGAACAACTGACGAAAGGTGTCGTAGAAAGCGCGTTTTCGATCAGCCCCTGAAAGGCTGCTTAGGTCGACTTGTACCCCATGTTTTTCGAATTTCAGCGCCATACCTGCCAGCATTTGCTTGAGTGACATCACCAGCAACTTGCCCTGTGCATCCATCTCGCCGACACGCAATGCGTCCACCAATGCGCCCAATAACCCGGCCAGCACGGTATCTTCGCTCGGGCATTTCCAGGCGTTGAACCACACGCTGCGAACCTTCCGTGCGTCCTGCGCCTGCGCCTCCTCGAACAAGCGCTTGGTCTGACGCATCAGGGTGGTTTTCCCGCGTCCCCAGTCACCTCGTACCACAACGGTAAATGGGGTTTGATTCCCCGGGCTCCAGGCAAGTTCTGCCAGCGTTCTTGCCAGCCCCTCAAACTGAAACGCCAGGCCCGCCTCGGTGGTAATCGGCTGGTCGGAAAATATCTGCGTCCACTGCGGCCCGGACATCTGTCACCTCATATCAAACTAGCTACCATCATCCACGCCTCAGGTTTTCAGTAGGCGGGAGGGAAAAACGCTGGGCCGCGCACGACGCGGCGTCTGTCCTCGCGGCAAACGCCAAACCACCCGAAAACCAACGCCGTCGTAGCGGCCGTCCGGGCGGGCGCCGTAGCGGTCGGCGGCGCGCAAATCAGGCGCATCGCAGCCGAACGCACCACCGCGCAGCACTCGGGCACCAGATTTGGGGGGCCCAGCGGGGTCCATGCACTGGTCCGCCCGATAGCGGTCCGCCCAGTAGTCCGCGCCCCACTCAAGGACATTGCCGGCGAGATCACACACGCCTTCAGGCGTGCGTCCGGCGCCATAAATCCCCACCGGAGCGGGGCGTTCCTTCCGACCGCCAAAGCTCGCGTGCTGGGCCGTGGGCCTGTCTTCGCCCCACGGGTACCGTCGCGCGCCAGCGCCCCGTGCGATCCACTCCCATTGTGCTTCGCTCGGCAGACTGCCGCGGACCCAGCGCGCATAGGCATCCGCTTCGTACCAGGACACCCAGACAACAGGCGAATTACCGCGATACTTCTGCTCGGCCCAGTCCGCTGGGCCAGGAACCGCCGCATCCT
>CBDUQI010000379.1:0-2729 GCA_965369325.1 uncultured Gammaproteobacteria bacterium | reverse complement strand
CGAAGTAAGTGCCCTGCGGGCCGCGCAACACCTCAATGCGCTCCATGTCCTGAAGTTGAGGGTTGATGGTGCCGTTGGCAACCGTGCCTACATTCAGCTCGTCAACGTAGAAGCCGATCGAATTGGCCGCACTCACCTCGCCCAGGTCGACATTGCTCACACCACGAATGCTGATGTTAATACTGCGATTACCCGACTCGCCGTCCTGCGTGTAGCTCACGTTCGGCGCCAGTGCGAGATAGTCCTTCGCCTCAGTGATGTTGCTCTTCTTAAGATCCGCGGCGGTGAAGGCGGTGATACTCACCGGCACCTCCAGCAGCGACTCCTCGCGGCGCTGCGCCGTCACCACGATCTCCTCCAACACGCCTTCGCCCTGTGCGTAGGTCGGCGGCGCCGACCCCAAAGACGCGCCGATAGCGACGATACCTAATGCGAAACGCGGCGCTGTACCTGACTGCATGACTCTACCCCCGCATTGCCGACAGCTCTACCAATCATCCCAAAAAACGACGGCTCGCACACGGCTCGTGCGCAGGTCCTGCCGAGAAACGGCAGGCGGGCTGCTAAGGCCGGATGTCAAGTCGTCCTGTGGAGATTAAATCCTATTAATGAGCACAATTCAAGCCCACTTGGTGTGCGCCATCTAGCGCGCAAAGCACTGAGATATCAGGCAATCAGCCCATAGATTAGGCACTTGCCCAGCTTTCATCTACAAATTGAGAAGCATAATAATCCCACTAAAGAGAACTTAACATCCTCGCCGTCGTGGCGGAGCAGGTCGCTGCAGGGGTGCCGAGACCGCTACGTAACGCCCCGGGTGGGTCTGCTAAACTGGCGATTGACCCGTGCAACATTTTGGCAGCTAGTATGAAATTACCCCTGATAATCGCTATGAGCTTGCATTTGTCGGCATCGGCACTGGCCGCGACCGCGTACACGGACGAGATGAGCTTCCTGGAGCAGGCCGGGCCGCTCGTTTTCGATAGCTTCGAGGATCTGCTCGCCACGCCGGGCAACCCGTCGGCCGCCATCGCGCGGACTCACTACACTATGAGCAGCTCAATTTTCCCGCAACCGGACCCGGAAGGCTTCGGCCTGTACGTCTTTTCGAGCGACGCCGGCTTTGGCGCACACGCCACCGACGGTGATGTCTATGTGGTGCACCAGAGCGATGAGTCGCAAACACTGCGCTTTGACTTTGCAACGCCTGTCAATTCATTCGGACTCAGCATTACCGACTGGGACAACCCTCTGATCGGTGCGGACGCCATGCTGGTATTCGGCAACGAAAACGGCGACACGTTTGAGATACTAAGCGGTGTGCACGAGGACGGCCAGCAAGTGTTCTTCGGGGTGGTGGATGCGGCATTTTCGTTTTCGTGGGTGGAACTGCTGAATACCTCGAACAACGAAGCTTACGGAATCGATGGGGTGTACTTCTCAAGCCCCGCACCGGTGCCCGTGCCTGCAGCAGTGTGGTTGTTTGCGAGTGCACTCGCAGGCTTGGGTGGAATCAGGCGGCACCGAGCCTAACCCCCCACGCCTGGTTCACGATACACCGGCGGCTCGCAAACAACGCAACGCATCCGTTGCGTCACTTCTCAGGCCGCACCTACGCACCGGAGAGCAAGATGCCAAAAGCTGACTACACACACGGCCTGCAGTCACTGGGCGAGGGGGCATGGGCCTGGCTGCAGCCGGATGGCTCCTGGGGCTGGTCCAATGCAGGGCTGATCACCGACGCCGGGGCGTCATTGCTGGTGGATACACTGTTTGACGAGCATCTGACCACCCGCATGCTGGATGCCATGCGCGATGCCACCGGCGTGGCCGCAGGCGATATTGGCACGCTCATCAACACCCACGCCAACGGCGATCACACCTACGGCAACCGGCTGGTACACAACGCCAGCGTTATCGCCTCTAGCGCCAGCGCTAAGGAGATGGAAGAGGTGCCACCTGCGATGTTGGCGCAAATGATGGCAGCCACCGGTCAGCTGGGTGAGTTGGGCGAGTATCTGGAGCATTGCTTCGGGCGCTTCAGTTTCGAGGGGATTGAAGCAAGCGTGCCCGATAAGACCTTCAGTGGGGAGCTCAGTGTGAAGGTGGGTGACAAAGATGTACATCTGATCGAAGTCGGCCCAGCCCACACCCAGGGCGACGTGCTGGTATGGGTTCCTGACGATGACGTGGTCTACACTGGCGATATTCTGTTCATCGACAGCACCCCCATTATGTGGGCCGGCCCGGTCGCGAACTGGTTGCGCGCACTGGACCGGATAACCGCGATGAACGTGGGCACGATCGTTCCGGGCCACGGACCGATCACTGATCGCGCTGGCGTTCAGCGAGTGCGGGACTATCTGCAATACATAGATACCGAGGCGCGCAAGCGATACGAGGCGGGACTGAGTGCCCGTGATGCTGCCCACGACATTGCGCTGGGCGAGTTCTCCGCCTGGGGCGATGCCGAGCGTATCGCCGTCAATGTCGACACACTGTATCGGGAGTACAGCGCCGAGCATGCGCCGCTTGATGTGATGGCGCTGTTTACGCTGATGAGCGAATTGCATCGCGCCGCGCCGCGTTGATGCAGGCGCTGAGCCGGCTCAACAGCAAGGGCGATTGGGGAGGCATGTAACCGCTGGCGTCCCAGCCGCATCATAGGTTCTATGAGCCACACCTTAGACAGCGTGCGCGGATTCTGGCCCTGGGGCGCAGCCCCCCTG
>CBDUQI010000378.1:0-2761 GCA_965369325.1 uncultured Gammaproteobacteria bacterium | reverse complement strand
CCGACCTCGGCTGGAGCGCAAGCAGCTATCACGACGCTTAAGATCATTCGCGACGGTAAAGTCACCCATACGGTTGGGTTGGACAAACTGTGTGTGTCGATCGGGCGTGCGTCTGACAATGACATCTCATTGGAGGACAACGGCGTGAGCCGCCATCACGCCCAGATAATTACGGTGAACGGCGAAACGGTGATCGAAGATCTCGGCAGCCGCAACGGCACCTTTGTCAATCAGAAATGGGTGCGCACACGGCAGTTACAGCATGGCGATTCCATCGTCATATCAAGGTTCAGGCTGGTGTTCTCTGAGCGCGCCGGGCTGGCCCACGTGCCCACGGTGGCCGAGCTTTTAAACGGTTGGCAACGCGGGTTTGATCAAACCGAATACGACAGCTGTCTGGCTGCCCCCCCAGGCGGGGAGGGCGGCGACGAGCACCCAGGCGGCAAGACCGTCTTCGTATAAAAAAATATCCGGGCAAGCCCGGATATTTTTTACTCAGCCACGATGTGAAGCGGTGCTAGCGGCCGGCCGTTGCCTCGGCCAGCTGACGCTCACGATCCTGCTCGGAGTTGCAGTGATTAATCCACTGCGCCGCCAAGCGCGCGGAGCGCGAATCGCTCTGCGCCACTTGAAACGCGTCACGCGCCTCGCCGTACTTCTTCTGATTGTAGAGCGTCATGCCAATCAGCACGCTCACCTGATCAGCCCGTTTCAGGCCACCCTTGCTCAGTGCCTTGCGGCCGGCCGCGACACTCTCATCGTAACGGTCCAGATTGAAGAAAGCCTGTGCCAGGCGGTAATCCAGCTCGCCGTCACCGGACAGACGTGCCGCCTGCTCGAGCGAAGGAATGGCTTTTTCATCTTCAGCCGAGAGCTGCCAAGCCTGTGACAGCAGGCGATAGTTCAGCGCAGTGGCGTCAATAGTGCCTTTCTTGATGCCGTCATCAAGAATTTTAGCCGCCTTGTGCGGGACGTTCTCCTGCAAATACAGCTGCGCAAGCGTGACCAACTCGCCACCCCGGGTAAGAAAGCCCTGCATGTGCGCAATCTCGTAAGCGATAAGCTGACGGGTATCTTTACCCAGCTCGCCATACACACTTGAAACCTGTAGCCAGTACTCTTTCTTGGGCCAGCCAGCCAGCAGCTTCTCAAGCGAGTTGAGCATCTGTGGATAGTCATTCAGCTCAAAGTAGAAGGTACGCAGCAGCAACCACCAGTTTTCCTTAACCTTCTGGCCTTTCTCGCCCGCAATGCGAATGGCGGTCTGCACCGGGGTAATTGCCTCTTTGTACTTACCAAGCTGGTAGTAACCCTGCCCCAGCAGCACGTAAGCCTCGGCACCCGGGTTGTTCGCCGTTTTAAACCAGCGATTCAGGTAGTTCACCGCTCCCTGATAATCTTCAGTGACAAAACTCAGCTGCCCCAGCGCATAGACCGTGGTGGTCTCCATTGCCTCAGGCAATGCCTCTTGTTTGAGTACATTCTCATAGGCACGGCTGGCTTCGCGGTAGTTTTCCTGACCGAAGTAGATGAAGCCGTAGAAGTTCCACATCTGCGCGCGTTCGTAGCTGTTCAAATCGGTCATCTTCTGGACCGAATTGAGCTTGGCCAGCGCCGCAGAAGAGTTATTAGCTTCGGCCAGTTCCTGGGCCTCGCTTAACACCTTATAGACTTTCTCCCGCATCGCGGGTGTCTTCTTGGTCGCACGCTCCGCAGGCGCGGATTCGCCGTCCTGCGCGATCGCAGGAGCGCTCAGCAGGCTGCCGGCTGCAAACATCGCCAGCACCAGGCCAAGTAGGGGTTTGGTATGCCGTCTCATCTGGCTCATTCCTCCAGCTTGAAGGTGATCTTGTTCTGGACGCCCGGCACTTCAATTGCCTCGCCGTCCACTACCCGTGGCTTGTACTTAAATTTAAGTGCCGCGGCCATAGCAGCTTTTTCGAACAAGGAACTGGTGGACTCAACCACCGACACATCACGGGTGGTCCCGGTACGGGTCACGGTAAACTCCACAATCACATGCCCTTCAAGACCACGCGAGAGCGCTCGCCTGGGGTAGATGGGAGCCACCTTCACGATGGGCAGATAATCACCATCGCTGGGCACCAGACCCAGGCCACCGACACCCATCACCTCATCGGTAGTAATGGAAGCGGGGGCGACGTTTACCACGTTCATGTCGGCATTCACGTTGTCGAACTGCGGCGTAGGTGCCGAGGGCGGCGGTGCTTCTGGCTCCGGCGGCTTCTCAGGCTTACGCTTTTTGGTCTCGATAATCTCTTCCTTCTTAACGCGAACGAAGTCGATGTAATGCCGGGAGCCTTCCTCACTCAATGCACTCTTACCTGTCGCAATCAGGTACTGCATGAGGAACACCAGACCGAACGTGACAGCCGCCGCAACTAGGATCGAAATGCCGAAACGAAACGGCATCGCCGCCGCACTCATGGCGTTTGTGCAGCGATCGAAACGTTGTACACCCCGGCCTGCCTGGATGAATCCATTACCTGAATCAACGTTTCGGTCACTGACTGCTTGTCAGCCTGAATCACCACAGAGCCCTGCGGGTTCTCGGCATGCAGACGCTCAATGTTGGCGCGAACAGCCCGCGGGTCAACTACCCGTCGCTCGATCCAGATGCGATTGGTCTCATCAATCGCGATCAGGATATTCGCCTTGGGTTGCGGCTGCGACGTCTGCGCGTCTGGCCGGTTTACATCAATACCTGATTCCTTCACGAAGGAAGCAGTCACAATGAAGA
>CBDUQI010000377.1:0-2762 GCA_965369325.1 uncultured Gammaproteobacteria bacterium | reverse complement strand
TTGTGTGCAAGCGCCGGCATATTGACGCGCTTCATATCGCCATCTACGCGTATCATAGGTGGCACGCCTGCGGACAAGTGCAGGTCGGAGGCGTTGTGTTTAACGGCGAAGCTGAGCAGCTGCGCGATATCTACTGCCATTGTTGGGTCCCTTTAGCAGTCGCAATGGGGGCACGGCCAGAGCGCATCGGGTACAGGAACGTACAATCCACACGCATGAGCATAGATTAACGCTTGCAGGCGATTTCTCCTAGAAGCCAGTTAGTATAGCCGAGCATCGGCATTTGAAGTATGACCAGTGTCACAGACAATCTCAGCGCTGTGCGCCAGCGCATCATCGGCGCCGCCCTGGCGGCGGGCCGGGCGCCTGAGCAAATTACCCTGATCGCCGTCTCAAAACGCCATCCTATAAGCGCAATCAGCGCGGCTTATGCGGCCGGGCAACGCCATTTTGGCGAAAATTTTGTACGCGAGGGCGAGCATAAAATCGCCGAATTAGGCCATTTAGACCGACTTGAATGGCATTTTATCGGCCAAATTCAGCGCAACAAGACCCGCGCGATTGCTACAGCCTTCGACTGGGTCCACACCGTTGACCGGGAATTAATCGCCGAACGCCTGAGCGCGCAGCGCCCAGCGCACGCGCGACCGCTGAATGTCTGCCTGCAGGTTGAGGTGGCCGCGCGCGAGAACCGGGCTGGCGTGGACCCCGCGGCATTGCCAGCGCTGGCGAGCGCAGTGGCGCAGCTGCCGCGCCTGCGCCTGCGGGGACTTATGTGCCTGCCCCCTGCCACCGAGGATATGGCACAGGCGCAGAGCTGGTTCGCATGTCTGCGCGCGTGCCTGCAGAGCCTGAACAACCAAGGGTTTGCCCTTGATGTGCTGTCGGCTGGAATGAGTAACGATGTGGAGGCCGCCATCGCCGAGGGGGCAACCCACGTGCGGGTGGGTACCGCAGTTTTTGGCCCACGAGCGCAGTAACTATTCCATTGAATCCGCCTTGGGGCTTCCGCTGCGGGGCACTCGCCGCTATGCTGTGCCGCGTCTGACTACCGCCAAACGCCCACAACTATGGCCCTGAGAGGGTCCACGGCCGCCGATGCAAGCTCTGATTTTCATCATTCAAACGTTGTTCGATCTGTACACGATCACCTTCATCGTGCGCGCAATCCTGCATTTTGTGAGAGCAGATTTTTACAACCCGCTATCGCAGTTCATCGCTACCGTAACCTCGCCAGTGCTCAAACCATTGCGCACGATCGTACCCTCAGTCGGGCGCATGGATACGGCATCGATCCTCATGGTGCTGGTGCTGGTCGCACTCAAGCTGGCCATTCTTGCGACCCTGCGCGGGCGCGGCATTGAGCTGCCAGTGCTGGCGCTGGGTGCGATATTCGGCGCGCTGCAAGCGGTATTGCAGCTGTATTTCTTTGCCCTGATTATCTACGTGATCCTCAGTTGGGTTGCGCCACACACCAACAATCCCGCCAGCGCCATGCTGAGCCAGATTGTTGAGCCGGTGCTGCGCCCGATCCGCCGGGTGATCCCGGTGATTGGTGGGCTGGATCTGTCAGTGCTGGTGGCAATCATCGCGGTTCAGGCACTGATGCTGTTGCTCGGAGGCCGGTAAATACAGTGCAAATCACACCGTTTAAGCATGGTGACAGGCACCAGATTCGACTATCATTAGGCAGTTTTTCTGCATGGGGTGGGTTATGAAACCAGGTCTGCACGCCAAAGCGCTGTCTGTCTGCGCGGCGATGTTTATGCTTAGCGCTTGTGATCAAGCCGGTGCCCCCTCAGGCCAGGCAGCCGCAGAACGTGCAAGCGTCAACGAATCCTTCAAGGATTTTGGCGAGCACGTGGTCCACTTCAATGCATTTACCACCGAACAGCTCAAGCCGGAAACGGCACAGGCCTACGGGATCGCACGGGCGCAAAACCGCGCCATGGTCAATATCACGGTGCTGCGCAAATCAGGGGTTGGGCTTGGCTCACCCGTCGCGGCAGCGGTGACGGCCTCTGCATCCAATCTGACAGGCCAACTAAAGAGTCTAAAACTCAGGGAGATTGTTGAAGGCGATCGCGAAGCTATCTACTACATTGGCGATCTGCCGGTGAGCAGCGATGAGACGCTGCTCTTCGATGTCCGGATCACCCCTGAGGGGCACAGCGAGCAACTGGCGATTAAGTTCCAACGCCGGTTTGCGTTCTAAGCCGTACGCTACGTGCGCACGGCCACCTGTATCGGAACTTGAACCACCCATACACCCCAGTTTCTAGGGACGCTTGTCCCAAGACGTGTATTTTTGTTTTTCTATGCTTAAACCCCCCTGTATCTTGTGCTATGTTCCCGCCGAGTGATGAATCAGGGGGATAAACGTCACAACCGGCTCGTAAGAGGAGAATCCTGATGGCAGCTAAGAAGAAAGCTTCCAAACGTAAGACGACGACCACAGCAGCGGCCAAGCCGCCGACTAAAAGCGAGATCATGAGCTACATTTCTGATGACACTGGCCTGACCCGCAAGGAAGTCAATGCCGTGTTTGAAAGCCTGTCAGCCGTCATGAAGAAGAACCTGGGCCGCCGCGGCCCCGGCATCTTTAACGTGCCTGGCCTGATGAAAGTGAAGGTTGTGACCAAGCCCGCCACCAAGGCGCGTAAAGGTATCAACCCGTTCACCGGCGAAGAGATGATGTTCAAGGCGAAGCCTGCCCGCAAGACTGTAAAAGTGTTGCCGCTCAAAGGCCTGAAAGAAATGGT
>CBDUQI010000376.1:0-2808 GCA_965369325.1 uncultured Gammaproteobacteria bacterium | reverse complement strand
GCGGAGCGCTGTGCGGGATACGCCAGCGGATTTTATGTCATGTTAGCGATGCCGGATTGCGCTGCCCCGTCAGGGCTGGCTGGCTCGACACGCGTGGCGCCTCAGGATTTAAGAGGCTCCAGAATAGCATCCAGATTCAGCCCTTCGCAGAACACCATAAAATCCTCTCGCAACTGGGCGACCGGCAGGCGGCTGGGCACATTAACAGTCAGTTGCAGTGAGAACATCTGCGCGCCGGTATGCGGCGCCGGGTAGCTGCGGGTATTGAGCTCGGCAATCTCCACGTTGCGTTGAGCAAAAAATCCGGAGAGATTAGCCACAATGCCCGCCTGATCCAGGCAAACCACATCCACCGCGTAAGGGGCCAGATCATCGCGGGCTTGTCGGTTCTCGGTGCGGTGGATGGTCACGGCCAGGCGGTCGCCACCCTCCAGGCGCTGTAGCTCACCTTCAAGTCGGGCCAGTGTGTGCCACTCGCCAGAGACGAGCAACAGCATGGCAAACTCGCTGCCAAGCGCGATCATCCGGCTTTCCGCCACATTTCCCCCACAATCGAGGATTTTCTTCGACAGATCGTGCACCAGACCGGGCCGGTCCGCGCCGACCGCGGAAATCACCATCATTTGTTTCATGTAATTGCAGGTAATCCGGGGAAAAATTGAACTAGCAGCGCTCAGGCCAGCCTGAGTTTACCGGGATCGCTGGGAAGCGCAAGCAAGCCGCGTCCTTGAAGGCTAGCGTGTGCAGGCGCCGCGTAGCTGGCCAATGCTTGCGGTAGACCATGCCCGCCAGTACCATCGCGGGCGTCCATGAGGTGGGTAGATCATGTTCAAAGGCAGTCTGGTGGCGTTGGTAACCCCAATGACGCAGGCCGGGGAAATCGATTTCGCGGCTTGGCGAGGGCTGGTGCAGTGGCATCTTGATGCCGGTACCAGCGGCATTGTGGTGGGCGGCACAACCGGGGAGTCTGCCTGCCTTGCAGGTGCTGAGTTGGTTCGGTTGATTGAGGAGGCGGGGGCGGTACTCGCAGGCAAGTGCCCGATTATTGCCGGGACGGGTATGAACGATACCCGTAAAGCCGCTGCCTTGACAGCCCGTGCGTGCGCGGCGGGGGCGGATGCTTGCCTGGTCGTTACGCCTTATTACAATAAACCAGAGCAAGAGGGCATGTATCAGCATTTTATGGCCGTGGCGGATGCCGCAAATCGGCCAATATTGCTGTATAACGTGCCCAGCCGGACGGGTTGCGACATGCAACCGGAGACGGTTGCTAGGCTGGCCCGCCATCCACGGGTGGCTGGCATTAAGGAGGCGGTCGCCGACATAGCACGGGGCCGCCAGATATTAGAGTGTTGCGGTGATGACTTCGTCCTGCTGAGTGGCGATGACCCGACTGCGCTGGAATTAATGAAAGCAGGTGCGCGCGGCGTGATATCTGTCACTGCGAATGTAGCCCCCGAGGCAATGGCCAAGATGTGCCAATGTGTCCTGCGGGATGATTGGGAGGCGGCTGAGGCCATCGACGGCACTTTGAGTACCCTCCACAAGCGATTGTTTCTGGAAGCGAATCCGATTCCGGCCAAGTGGGCTTTGTCGTATCTGGGGCGTATCCAGAATGCACTGCGACTGCCAATGACTTGCATGGATCCAAAACATGCCCCTGCGTTACTTCAGGCGATGACGCGCGCCGGAGTGAGCCATTGAGCGGGGTGAACTGCGAGCAGTGCGATACCCGTGCGCTGAACCAGGCAGGGGCTGTGCGAGCCGGCCTGATCGTTAGCCTGTGTGTATTGCTGGCCGCCTGCAGCGGCGGTCGCAAGGGTGCCCAGTGCACCGGTGAGCGCTACGAGGATTTGCGCCCGCCGGTACAGCTGAAAGTCCCTGAGGATCTGGATCAGCCGGTCTCGACGGAAAGTTACAAGATACCCGAGCAGGCAGGGGTTGGGCGCACCGACAATGCCCCATGCACGGATTATCCGCCACGGCTGGCGCGTGGCCCAGCGGTCGAGACACCGTCTGTCGCGCCTGCGCCGGCACGCCCGCCAGCGGATGTCGAACGCCTTGCGGCACCAGCCCCGGAACCGAGCGGGCCGCTGGCGGACGCAGCGATTGCCGATCAGGTGCGTGAACTGGTCGCGGCCTGGGCGAGCGCTTGGTCGTTGCGTGATTTCAATGCCTACCTGGCCTTTTACTCGGCGCAGTTCGATCCTCCGGGCGATCTGTCGCGAGAGGTATGGCAGCAGGCGCGTGCGCAGCGAATGAATGAAGGCGCACAGGCCATCGTGCTGGTGGATACTGTGCGCGTAAGCGGTGATGGGCAACGTGCAGAAGCGGTGTTTTTGCAGAAATTCGAGTTTGAAGGCATCAATTCAGATGTGGTTAAGCGGCTGATTGTGCGTGAAGAGCAGGGTACTTGGCGGATTTTGTCCGACGAGGTGATCGAGGTTCGTTAGCGCACACCCACCTGCCCGCTACACCTGAGCGTCCGCTGCCGCCGCCTCGATGGCCGGCCAACGCTTAAGGATACTTTACTTGCTGTGTTCCCCGGTTTAATCTTGCCGCCCCTGCCACCGTGCCTGCGTACGGTGGGGTGAGCGAGCGCACCCGCGCGGCTCGCAAATCAGGGGGCCGGAGAGGTGGCCGAGTGGTCGAAGGCGCACGATTGGAATTCGTGTAAACGGTGACCCCGTTTCGTGGGTTCGAATCCCACCCTCTCCGCCAGTTTTGTTAAGGTAAATCCGGGGTCGGCTTTCAATGCTCGGATGTTGGTTTTACCTGACCGCTCTATGGTTGGCCGCGTCGGTCCCC
>CBDUQI010000375.1:0-2815 GCA_965369325.1 uncultured Gammaproteobacteria bacterium | reverse complement strand
GCCAGTGATGCCAGCACTATATCGCCGTGCGCCCACCAGTGCACCAGCAGCCAGTTGGCCATCTGCCCGGCGTGCACGATCACATAGCCCAACGCGTGATCTTCGCCTTCCTCCGCCCGCGCGGGCGGAATGTGGGCGCCGATAAACTGTTGTGCGCTGCGCATCAGCGGCGGCGCAACAGGGCCGTTCCCGTCCGCGCTGATCTCATAGACCTTCAGTCTCAGATCATCCACGGTCCACAGGCCGTGATGGCAGAATGTGCGTGGCTGATAGATGTCGATGGCGCTCAACGTGACGCCTCCTTTTGTGTTGTTGTGTGTTTGTTATGCGATTGGCTGGCGGGCCGGACCAGGCGCGGATCGTCCTCGTAGACCCAGTCTGGGCAGCCCGGCAGGTCGCTGCGGCTGTGCTCGGTACCGTCATCGCTGATCATAATCATGAATCCGTGCGGCCCCTGGTAGCCGATCATTGGCAACGGTTGGCTGGGGTTGTGAAAGCGCATGTCGTGGCCGATGTCGTCATTGGTCAGATCGGGCGCGTAGAACATGACGTGCGGTGGGAACCATCCCAGCGCTCCGGTGCTAGCCTGCAGCGGACGGTTGTAGCGCGAAAGCATGTAAGCCACGCCGGGCCGCCGCGGCGAGATGTACTCGCCGGATTCAAAACGGGCCGCGATGGTCGCGTTGATTGTCTGCGCCGGTGTGGCCGCGGCCAGTTGCGCACCCACGTCCAGTATTTTGGGCAGTATCGTGGCGGTGCCTTCGGCATCGAAACAGACGGGTTTTAGCGTTTTGGGATGATCGCGATTGACGATGCAGCTAAACGGGTTGCTGCCCTCGCGCCAAAGCGTGTACCCCTGTGCGCCATAGAGGTAGACGCTGGCTTGCTCGCGTAAGTACGCGGGGGCCGCGCTTAAGGCCAGCGCGCGCTCACACTGCGGCGGCAGTACCTGCGGTTTGTCCGCGTCGTCGCCTGTGGCGGCTGCCTGCGATATGCCTGCGCCGATGAGGTGTGCGAGCAGCAGGCAGATCAAGACAGGGCCGCCCGTGGTGATGCGCGCGTTCACTGGGTGCCCGCCACGGATGTGCGTTGCTCGTCTTCGATCCATTGATTAATCAGGCCCTCCAACACGGGCATCGGCACCGAACCGCTCAGCAGCACAGCATCGTGAAAGCGGCGCAGATCAAACACCTCGCCCAGTGTTTGTTGCGCGCGATCGCGCAGCATCTGCATGCGGATCATGCCGAGTTTGTAAGATGTCGCCTGGCCCGGCCATACCGCGTAGCGTTCAATCTCCCGTTTGATCGCGGGCGGGTTCTCACCCGTCGCCGCTACCATCCAGTCGATCGCCTTTTGCGCGGACCAGCGTTTGTAGTGCAGACCGGTGTCGACAACCAGTCGCGCAGCGCGATACACCTCGGCGCGCAACCGGCCCAGGTCGCCCAGCGGGTCGTTTTTGTACAAGCCCATTTCCACGGCAAGCTGTTCGGCATACAACGCCCAGCCTTCGCCGTAATCAGAAAAGAACATCATATTGCGAATAAGCGGCATGTCGGTCACGTTCTGCTGTAGGCCGATCTGAAAGTGATGGCCCGGCACGGCCTCGTGATACACCAGTGACTTGAGCGTATAGAGCGGCCAGTCGGCGGTGTCTTTCAGATTGATCCAGAAGATGCCAGGACGAGCGCCGTCCAGCGAGGGGCCGGTGTAGTAGGCACCGGCGGATGCGTCCTGCTCGTAGAGGGGAA
Organism: uncultured Gammaproteobacteria bacterium; assembly: GCA_965369325.1. Taxonomy (GTDB): domain Bacteria; phylum Pseudomonadota; class Gammaproteobacteria; order Steroidobacterales; family JBCBZW01; genus CBDUQI01. Next base: position 1,067 of record CBDUQI010000375.1, on the reverse strand, counting down.
TGCGGCGCACTTCCACCGGCTGCGGCGGCAGTACGCCAAACCATTGCGGGGCGATTTTCTGCACATGATTGACGTACCCGCCAAGTTGCTCGATCAGCGCTTGTTTGGCGGCGTCGGTATTGGCGGCGCGTGCGTTGGGCAGTGCGGCCACGGCTGCGATGCGCTCACCGACCGGGCCCTGCTCGATGCCGACGTCGTTAAGGATTGCGTGCATCTGTTTGTGAATACGGTTGACGTCGTCGAGTCCCATTTGGTGGATGGTGTCCGGGCTTAGTCCGTTGGCACCGTAGGCATCCAGCGCAATCTGATACAGTGCGTCGCCGCCGGGCACACGCCAGATGCCGGCATCGGTGCCGGCCAACGGCTGCAGATCGTCCATGCTGCGGGCAAATGCCTGGTACGCGGGATACACCTCATCGCGCAATATCTGTTGTGCGGATGCGCGAGCGCGAGCGCGCTCGGCTGGCGACAACATCGCGATGTCCTCCAGCTTCTGCGTGAAGGAGCTAAGGATGGCGTTGTCGGTGACCGGCGCGGCTACAAAACTGCGGGCCGATTGTGCGATAGCCTCAAGGGCAAAGTGTGGCGGGACGACACCACGCCGGGCTTGCTCGGTAGTCATTCGGGAAAGGTCGTTCAGCACGGTATCCACCTCGCCCAGACGCGTGACATAGGCGGCCACCTCTTCAGCGTTGCTCACCGACTGCTGCGCGATGAGCAGGCGCGGCAGATCGGTATGCGGGCTGAACAGCTGGTTCACTACGTAGGGTGGGCCGGCGCTTAGCAGCGAAGCCACCCCCACGCGGTGCGCGTTCTGCCGCGCAGCCAGCTCGTACGCGTTACGCATGACGTCGTAGGTGACGGCGGCCGTGCCCGTCAGTGCGCTGCGTTCGACCGCGTTCAGTTCGCCCAGCAACCGCGCGTTTAGCGCGTACAGGCCATCGTTGCCCTCTGGGCTGTAGTCGGACAGCCGGGCGTTGTAGTCGGCCCCACCCACCGTGGCCGGCACACCTAACTGAGTCGCCCATTCAGGCGCGGTCTTAAGGATGATTGCGGCATGGCGCTCG
>CBDUQI010000374.1:0-2820 GCA_965369325.1 uncultured Gammaproteobacteria bacterium | reverse complement strand
AACGGGTCGTAAAACAACGCCGTGCCCACCCCAACGGTAGTCGCGCCCGCGATCATAAACTCAATCGCGTCCAGCGCCGTGCGAATGCCGCCCTGCCCGATTATCGGTACATTGTGCGCTGCTGCAACCGCGTATACCTGATGCACTTTTAATAACGCAATCGGCTTAATGGCCGGCCCGGAAAGCCCACCTTGAACATTCCCGATCACCGGTTTGCGGCTGTGTGCATCAATCGCCATACCCATCACCGTGTTGATCACGGCGAACGCATCGGTGCCCGCCTCGATACAACGCCGCGCGTTCTCCTGGATGTCTGTCTGGTTCGGCGAGAGCTTGGTGATGAGCGGCTTGCTGGTGACGGCACGGCAGGCAGCCACCACGCGGGCGGACATTTCTGGATAGTTACCGAATGCGACGCCGCCCTCTTTTACGTTGGGGCAGGAGATATTAATTTCGATGCCATCAATCGGCGAATCATCGAAGCGCCGGGTCACCTCGACGTACTCTTCGATGGTCGAGCCGCACACGTTGGCGAAAAAGTGCGTCTCGGAGAATTCCAGCGCCGGCAGGATCTTGCCGAGCACCGCGTCGACGCCCGGGTTCTGCAGGCCGATCGCGTTGAGCATGCCCATCGGTGTTTCGTAAACACGATGTGCCGGGTTGCCCAGCCGAGGCTCAAGCGTCGTGCCCTTCAGCGCGATCGCGCCCACATCACGGTTAGAGAACCCGGCCACGCGGGTGTACTCTTCACCAAAGCCAACGCATCCGGAGAGCAGCACAATCGGCGAGCTCAGCCGTAGCCCGCAAAAATCCACCGTCAGCGGGGTTTGCTCCTCGGTCCGCGCTACCATAGCCTTGCCACCTCAGCCGAGTCCGAGCGAATCCACCGCCGTACAGTTGTCATGCCATGTTTCATATTGTTTTGTACCAGCCGGAAATCCCGCCCAACACCGGCAATATCATACGCCTTTGTGCCAACACTGGCGTCTCGTTGCATTTGGTTCATCCGCTGGGCTTTAGCCTGGATGAAAAACGTCTGCGCCGCGCCGGACTGGACTATCGGGAGTGCGCCCAGATCACCGAACATGCGACCTTATCTGATTGTCTGCAGTCTTTGAACCACCCACGCTGTTTTGCCCTGACCACGCGGGGGAGCACCTCGTACGCCAGTGTGCAGTATCAGCCGGGCGATGTATTTATCTTCGGTCCAGAGACACGCGGGCTCCCGCAGGAGGTGCTGGACGATCTTGGCCCGGCGCGTTGTCTGCGGTTGCCGATGTGCCCGGACAACCGCAGTCTGAATCTGTCCAATGCGGTCGCCGTGATGACCTACGAGGCCTGGCGTCAGCAGGCGTTTGCGGGTAGTGCCTAAACCTCTTCGGTTTTGAGAGAGCGGCGCATCAGTTGCTGCACAGCATCGCGCGGCGACAGCCCTTCGTACACCACCTTATATATAGACGTGCAGATGGGCATCTCGATGTTCAACTCGCGAGCGACGTGGTACACGGCGCGTGCAGCCTGCACCCCCTCGACCACCTGGCGAATTTCCTCTTGCGCCTCCCCCACCGATTTGCCCGCCGCCATCGCCAGTCCGAAGCGACGGTTGCGCGACTGATCGTCGGTGCAGGTGAGCACCAGATCGCCCATCCCGGCAAGCCCCATAAAGGTCTCTGGCTGCGCGCCCAGCGCGACACCCAGGCGGGTCATTTCCGCCAACCCGCGGGTAATCAGGGCCACCCGTGTATTGGAGCCGAATCCGAGCCCGTCAGAGGCGCCCGCCCCGATCGCCAGCACATTCTTGACCGCCCCGCCCACTTCCACCCCAATCATGTCGGTGGTGGTGTAAGCGCGAAAGGACTGGTCAGAAAGCCGTACCGCCAGATCGTTCGCGAACGCCGGGTTCGCCGAGGCCACGGTAATAGCGGTAGGTAACCCGCGCCCGACTTCCTTGGCAAAGGTGGGGCCGGATAGCACCGCGGTAGGACGCCCAGCGCCAATGATCTCGCGGGCGACATCGTGTAGCAGCTTGCCGCTTGGGTGCTCGAAGCCTTTACTTGCCCAGGCCAGGCGCTGACCGTCACGTAACATCGGGTTTACCGCCTGCAGCATTTCGCGGAAGGCGTGGCTGGGCACCACCAGCAGAATATCGTCGCATTCCCGCACCGCTGTCTCCAGCGAGGGCTCCATCTGTAGCGTGTCCGGGAATGGTGCGCCGGGAAGATACTCGCCGTTCTCCCGGTCGCGGTCCATTTGGGTCAGCACATCCGTTTTGCGACCCCAGATGGTCGCCGACTGCCCGCCGCGCGCTAGCTGAATGGCCAGCGCCGTACCCCAGGACCCGGCGCCGATAATCGCGATGCGTTGGTTGCCCAATGCGCCGGCTCAGTCCGCTTGTTGATTCGCCTGTTGTTGCAGGTACAAGTCGTCAAAGTTCACCACCGGCAGCAGCAGCGCCGGGAAGCTTCCTTTGGTGACCATACTATTGATCACTTCGCGGGAAAACGGAAAAATCAGGCCGGGGCAATAGCCACCAAGCACGCGGGCGCGCTCCTCGTCGGCAAAGCCTTTGAGTTCGAAAATACCTGCGTGTTGCACCTCGCATAAAAACGCCGTTTTCTCGCCGACGGTGGCCTCAACGGTGATTGCCTGCACCACTTCCCAAAGATCACCCGACACCAACTTGCTGCTGGTCGACAGGCTCTTGATGCCGGTTTTCATCTCCCCTTCCTGTTGTTGCACAAACAACTCCGGGGTATTGGGCGACTCGAACGACGCGTCCTTCAAGTACACCTGGCGAAATGAAATTTGTTTGGCAGAGCC
>CBDUQI010000373.1:0-2850 GCA_965369325.1 uncultured Gammaproteobacteria bacterium | reverse complement strand
CGTCAGACGTTATGGCCCCAGGGAGTAGTCGGCACATGTTGTCCAATTGGAGATGGGTCGATTCGTGGAGTCCCGCCTGGCCGCTACCAAAGACAGTCAACCCCGAGAGTACGGCAGTGAATGTTCCTTCGAGAGGCCGCCAACGCCGTCCCCGAACCTCGCTACGTGGCGCAACACTATAGATGAACGAATAGTCACCTTTCTCCTCGCAAACACGCATTAGGTACTCTGATGGATGAAGGGGTTCATCGTCATCGATACTCAAGCGCGTGGTCGTGATCGCACCCACCATGGCATAAAAATGGTCTTCAGGTCGCTCGGCTATTCGTTGGTCCATGACTGACATCACTTGATAGGCCGATCGTGTTGCGTAATCTGCAACACGGTAGTCAGCTAGAAGCGCTTCGAGTCGATCCAACAACGGATGGTGTTTCGTCCACGTAAGGGCGTCCATTTCTTGAGACTCTTTAAACTCACCGATGGCCTTCATAACTGCATTTAGGAAATCCAGCCCGGAGACTAAGGTGGTTGCATCATCTTCAACGACGAAATACAGCGCCCTACTATTGACAGCCTCCTGGTATGTCCAAGCTCGGGTGATCCAATCTTCCTTCTCGATAACGAATAGGGCTTCTGGATCTAAGCGTCCGGTAGAACGAATATTGTGAAAAATACCTGAACATGACTTAGACAAGACCACGAATACTTGCCAAGCTGAACTGAATATTTCCCCCATATTTTTCAGGCAAGCGGTTCGGGCAGGGTCTTGAGGCGGCACACAAAGCGCATCTATCCACAACGCGTGTGAGGCTCTGAGCGCGGCCGCCAGGGCGATATCCTCTTTATGTGCATCGCGGTCACTGCTAAATTGAACGTTGCTAGCCCACGTCTCGCGTGATTGCGAGACATCTATTGTCGCCCCTAAGGCCGCGACAGTCCTGGCGGACATCAAATGCGCCTGGTCAAGTATATTTACCGCTCTATTTTCGCCCCACGCATAGGAAATGCATGTGTAAGCTGGCGCAGCAGATAGTTGATCGTACTCAGCAATTGCCCACTGCTGGCCGGATAACTCAACAGATGCTGTATCTGCCCGCGTACACCCGATCGAAGGCTCCAGCAATCTGAGAGTGCATTCATATTTAGGCATGCTTACTCCTGCGTATCTGTGGTTTAGCGCGAAAAAAGAAAGAGTAAAGACTTAGCCCAATCTATTGACAGGTCTCTGCTTGTTTTCGTGCAAGGCTGTGCAACCACCAAACCGAAAACCATCGCTGATGTGTGGCGGGCAAGCAAAATTCTGTCGTTTTTGTCACGAACAGGGAGACGCGACCGTTGGGGAACTCAGGTGTATTCACTGACCCCAGAAGTTAAACTTAGCTCGACTTGGTGCGGTATTAGGACCGTTTGTTCTCCCCAACTAACTCTCGCGAGGTCCAACAATGAAATGTCGAGTGAAAGTACCACAAACGCTGCTGATAATAGCCCCTTTTATGACCGCGTCTACCGTACTACAAGCCGCGCCGGGCACCGCCGTATGCCCTAGCGTACTACCGCCGCTAAGTGCCTGCACGGAAATCATCGGGCTTTCGAAGGATGGCGGGGCCTCAAGTCAGCACTTCTCGCTAGCAGAGTTCAACGATCAAAATATGTGGTCTACGGCGGACGCCGATGACGATCTCATCGGCCCCAATGACTGCGTGTTGTTACTAGAATCGATAAACGGCGAGCTGGAAATTCAAGGCAGTGGTGCGGCCGGTGCGCCTATTCGAATTACCGGAAATGGCAACGCGGTGTTGTCGAACTTTCAGAGCTTGGAGGACGATGACTTTGACTCGGTTGACGTTCTCGATCCGAACACTAACGATCTGATCACCATCTATACTACGGACATCACCGGCTTAATCCCAAGTGACTGGCGGACTAGAGCTTTTTTTGAAGACGATGTGATGCTCCAGAAGCTGTCGGACTGCAGCGGTGTGCCAGCGCCGCTGTTGGAAGCAGGGCAATGGTGCACAACCGTACCGGATTTCATATTAAAGTACCGCCCCTCGGACGATGAGATGAATGAGAAGACATTGGAGTTTTCGTCGTCATTCGAACTTGGCCCGGAAGAAGTATTGATGCCTGGCGAGGCGGATACCGCCATTGTGGCGACGGACAAATCTTACATTACGATAGAGAACTTATGGGTACGAAAAAGCTACCGAGGCATTTGGTTTCAGGGTGGTTCGGATAACACAGTCCGCTGCGTCAGCGGCAGCTTGTTCCGCGATGACGTGATCACGGCTGGGATAACCTTGGGCAACATTGTGGTGGAAGACAATATACTTCGCGACGCTGGTAACGGTGTTTACTTCCGCACCAACGGAGGGGAAGGCAATGTGGTCGCGCGCAACGAGATCAGCCAAATGAACTTCGATCTCTATTGGCAGACCGACGGGCACGCGGTTGGTGTCCAAGGCGTGAAAACCACCAGCGGGGCGGTCGCTTTGCTGATCGAGCAAAATGATATGTTTAGCTCTGCGTTGCCGATCGGAATATTTGCAGATTTTGGTAATGGTGAGATAGCGGACGGCATCACCATTCGTTACAACAAAATACACGATAGCCTAAATCCGGAATTTACCCAGCCTTTCCACGGCGCGGGCATAGGTTTGTTTCAACCAGTATCGGGTGCGCTAAAAAACATCAAGATTCACTACAATGAGTTCTATCGGCTCGAATCCGGCATTCGAATGAAGCGCTCTTACGTAAACAATCCGTTGGAAATATTCAACAATACGTTCTCCGACATTCGAGGATCCGTACCAGAGAAAGCATCGCTCTACAGCGATGTGGGCACGGATA
>CBDUQI010000372.1:0-2940 GCA_965369325.1 uncultured Gammaproteobacteria bacterium | reverse complement strand
GTTTGAAACTCGGGCAGCTCGGTGATAAGTAGCGAAAGATCAGTGAGGGGCGCATTAGCCACGCAGCAATGGCCGGCACGCTTTCCGCCTCCGTTTGCCGTCGCCTGGGGTGATGATCAATACGGCCTTTGGGCGGCGTTTGAGGTGTCGGGCGTGCAGGGTGCCAGCCCGATCCGGCAGCGTATGCGTTGGATAGAACCCGGCAGTTTCGCGATGGGGTCGCCGCTGGATGAGCCTGGGCGCTTCGATCATGAAGGGCCAGTACATCAAGTGACGCTGTCGCGAGGCTTCTGGCTGGCCGATACCACCTGCTCGCAGGCACTGTGGTCGGCGGTGATGAATGGGAGTCACCCAAGCCGCTCTGAAAAGCCTACGCACCCGGTGGACGGTGTGAGCTGGGGATATGTTCAGCAGTTTCTGGCGGCCATGAATGAAAACGTGCCGAACCTCAATCTGGTATTGCCCACCGAAGCGCAGTGGGAGTATGCATGCCGCGCGGGCACCAGCAGCCCGTTCAGTGTCGGCGACCAGCTGACGACGGCGCAGGCTAACTATGATGGTCGCTATCCAATCAAGGGTGGGGAGAAGGGCGAGTACCGAGGGAAGACCGTGCCGGTGATGCGCTTTCTACCGAATGCCTGGGGCCTGTTCCAAATGCACGGTAATGTCTGGGAGTGGTGCGCCGATGGGATGCGCACCTACGACGAGACTGCGGTCACAGATCCTTTGGGGCCGATGGACGTTCGCGGTTCACGGGCGGTGCGGGGGGGGTCCTGGAACTACAACGCCAGGGACGTACGTTCTGCTTGTCGCTACCGTTACGATCCTGGCTATCGCAACGGCTACCTTAGTTTTCGTTGTGCCCGAGTTCAAGAAGTAGAAGCGTAAGAGGCGCGAGCGCCAACAGGCGATCGCCCGAAAACCGCACAGCCGCCGCCCAAGGGCGGCGAAGCAGCGCGGAAACGGCGTGGAATATTGCGAAAAGCGCAAGTGCTTACGCCCGCTATCAACCCCGCCCGGGGAGCAGCCAGCGCGGCACTGGTGCCGGATACTCGGTTGTTCGCGGGCTCCTGGGCGGTTGCGTTGTGGTTCAGGTGCCGCAGAAGGTACGCGCGACTCGCTCCTCGGGTTCAGGTGCCTGCGCGTACTCGGTGAAGCCCGGTTGGGCCTGGAAGGGGTGGCGCAGTACCTCGCGCAGCTCGTTGAACACCGTCAGGTCGCCCTCGAACGCGCCCTGGATCGCTCGCTCTACCTGATGGTTGCGCGGGATGTACAGCGGGTTCACGCGGTCCATCAGTTCGATCACCTGCTCGGCACTGCTCGCCTGCTGCGCCAGCCGCGCACGCCACTGCGCCTCAAACTCGCCAAACACCGGTGCATCGTCAGTAGCATCCACGCGAGCGGAGAGTTGTCGGCTGGCCAGCGTGTAGTCGATCTCATGGTCCTGCAGATGGGTCAGCCACTGACCGATGAGGGCGGCATCGCCCTCGTGTGCCTCGGTGAGGCCAAGTTTGGCGCGCATGCGGGTGGAGTAGTGCTGCTCGAACTCAGGCTCAAACCGCGCCAGTGCGTCGGTGTAACTCTCTTCGCGGTCGTCAATCTGCAGCAGGCATTCGGCCAGGCGCGCCAGATTCCACTGGGCGATGGGCCCCTGGTTGGCGTACGCGTAGCGCCCGCGCCGGTCGATTGAGCTGAAGACCTTGTTGGCGTTGAACTCATCCATGAACGCGCACGGGCCGTAGTCCAGGGTTTCGCCGGAGATGGTGAAGTTATCGGTGTTCATGACGCCGTGGATAAAGCCGACGTCCATCCAGTGGGCGACGAGGCGCGCCTGCGCTTTCACCACCTCCTCGAACAAAGCTAGGTAGGGCGAGTCGGTCTCTTTGACGTGCGGGTAGTGGCGAGCGATGGCGAAGTCCGCGAGGGCATTCACGCCGTCCGTATCACCGCGAGCCGCAAAGTACTCAAACGTACCCACGCGCACATGGCTGGCCGCGACGCGGGTAAACACGCCGCCTGGCTGTGCCTCCTCGCGAAACACCTCCTCGCCGGTGCTGACCGCGGCCAGCGCGCGGGTGGTGGGTACGCCCAGGTGATACATCGCCTCGCACAACAGATACTCGCGAATCACCGGCCCCAGCGAAGACTTGCCGTCGCCCCCGCGTGAGAACGCGGTCTGGCCTGAGCCTTTAAGCTGAAGGTCATAACGTTTGCCGTCTGCGCCGCGTACATCGCCGAGCAGTGTTGCGCGGCCGTCGCCGAGTTGCGCCTGAAAGTGGCCGAACTGATGGCCTGCGTAGGCCAGGGCAATCGGGGCCGCGCCGTCCAGCGGTTGGTTGCCGGAGAATATCTGCGCCAGTCGTGCCTCATCGCTGCCAAGGTGCGCCAGCCCCAGTTCCTGGGCCAACGCTTCATTCCAGGCCAGCAGTTTGGGCGCGGGGACGCTGGCAGGGTTCGCGGCCGCAAAAAAATGCGCGGGCAGTTGTGCGTAACTGTTTTGTAGGCTCACAGACATTCGTCCTCACGTGGTGGCCCCGCAAGGCCGTCAGACATCACTCTCGCGGTGAACGCGCCGTGTCAACGGCGTGTGCTGTCAGCCTGTCCATCGAAGGGCCGATCGGCAGGCGTCTGCGCACATGATACTCCCGATGCGAACACGCCGACGACACCCGAGGCCGGCCGGCTGCCAGCGGTAAACGCTTCCTGTGCCAGTGTTGACAGCGCTGTCAGACTTTGGCACGTTGGGTTATCCACAATTCGGAAAATCAAGGGGCAATGCCCGCGCTGGGATTCGCGGCGATGGCACCCCGACACCCGTGGCCCGATCGGCCAGGAGCTTGAGATGAAATTACGCGCACTGGCCATCGTCGCCGCCCTGCTCACCGCCAGCCTTGTCCACGCACCGGCCCACGCACAGCTTGGGCCGCTGATCTGGGAGGA
>CBDUQI010000371.1:0-2945 GCA_965369325.1 uncultured Gammaproteobacteria bacterium | reverse complement strand
ACCCCGGGTTGTCGCTGCTGAGCGTATAGCTAAAGCTCTGACCAGACTCATCCGTGCCACCACCGGGTAACGCCGTTGCAAAGCCCGCCACCGTGTAAGGCCCCGAGTCTTCAAGCACAGTCTGATCGCCCAGCATCGAGAACGACGGCACATCGTTGACCGCACCAACGACGATGTCGAAAGTTTGACCGGCTGCCGTGTCCACGCCCCCATTGGCCCTCCCGCCGCTGTCGGTCACCGACACGGTCACGCGGGCGGTGCCGTTGGCATTCGGATTCAATGTGTAGGTGAGCGTACCGGCGGCATCTATCGCCGGGCCCACCAGGAACAATCCTGGGTTGTCGCTGCTCAGGGTGTAGCTAAAACTCTGTCCGGACTCATCCGTGCCACCACCGGGTAACGCCGTTGCAAAGCCCGCCACCGTGTAAGGCCCCGAGTCCTCAAGCACATTCTGATCACCCAGCGTCGAGAACGACGGCACATCGTTAACCGCATCGACGCCAAACTCCGCCATTACTTTGAGCGCGGATTCCAGTCCCTCATCGTCCCTGGCCACCACCTCAAACGCGCCCTGCGCGCCATTGGCGTCGAGGTCGGGCGTCCAGTAGGCGTTGTGGGTGGCATCGACTGTATCGTTGCTACCCGCCACCCACGCGGTCGCCGTTGCCGCGCTGGTGCCGATCCTAAGCGTCCCGGACGTCACACTCTTGATGACAAACGCATCGACCGTGCCGTCTGGGTCATTCTCGTCGCCCGCCACGACCAAATCGACGAAGCTGACTTCAACTTCCGTATCTTCATTCGTTATATCGACGGGGCTGGTCAATAGCGTTAGCGTGGGGGCGATGTTGGCGGCGGTAACTGTAACTTGCTGCTTGGGAATAAAACTGATGAAGTCGGGAGATACCAAACCGCCGCTTCCGGCAGACACGTATTCATCAATGAACGCCCCCGACATCCCGTGGTAACGCAAGACGACTCCGTCCCGAAAATCACTAGCGTACAGGTTGCCATCTGGCCCAAAAACCAGACCTGTCGTCCGGTTCAGCCCACCGAGCCCGGCGCTAATGAAATCATCGATAAACACCCCAGTTGTACCGTTATAACGCAGCACCTCATTTGTGTCGAAACTGGCGATATACAGATTCCCATCGGGTCCGAAGACCATCTGCTCAGGCGTGCTGAGACCACCACTGCCCGCACTCACAAACGTATCGATGAAGGCCCCGCTGCTGCCGCTGTAGCGCAGAACAGTATTGTCCGAAAAGCTGCTGACATAGAGGTTCCCGTCGGGCCCGAACAGCAATCCGTAGGCTTGATCTAGACCCCCACTGGCGGTGGTGACGAACGCGTCGATGAACGCACCGGTTGTTCCGTTGTAGCGGAGCACTTCGTCGGTGGCGTAACTGGACACATACAAGTTACCATCAGGGCCAAACACTAGCCCGCCCGGTGAATTCAGGCCACCGTCGCCGGCACCGACAAACTCATCGATGAACGCGCCGGTTGACGCGTCGTAGCGCAAGACGTTATCGGAGGCCTCGCCCGTAACATAGAGATTGCCATCCGGTCCGACAATCACCTCGATTGGATCATCCAATCCGTCGGCTGTTGCGAATACCTGCAGGAAATCTCCGGTGGTCGCTTCGTACCGAAAAATACTGTCGCCCGAGGCGTAGCTTGTAACGAGCAGTTCGTTTTGCAGAAACGTACCATCGCCGTCGGTGACGGCAGCCAGGACATCATACGTGAACCCTGCCCCGTTGTAGGTGTGAGTTATCGACGACGGATTACCCATAATGGTTTCGACCGTGCCGTCGCCCCAATTAATTGTCCAACTGACAATCGTATCGTTGCCGGGGTCGCTGGCACTCAGATTCAATGTGTAGAGCCCGCCGTCGCCGACCGTGGCCGCGCCGATGGTTGTAATCGTCGGTGCTGTGTTGTTCACCGTTAGCGTCGTGCTCGCTATGTGACTACCACCCTCGTCGTCCGTAACGCGCAGCTGGATCGTGTACGCTGCTCCGTCGTCATCGATCCCGAAGCTCTGCAGGGTGGTCCAGGACACCGTCGGATTCACTCCTGTTGACTCGCCGGGCTCGCCAAAGACCGAATCGTTATCTAGATCCCATTCATAGGAGACGATGGTGCCGTCGCTGTCGCTGGAACTGCTAGCGTCGAGCGAAACGAATTCACCTTCGTTGATCACATAGGGTTGACCGGAAGTGGCGTCCGCAGTTGGGTTGGTGTTAGCGCTGGATGCGACAGCGGCCCTACCGACACTAAACTGCGAGGTATTGCCGGACGAATCCGTGACCGTCGCCGTTACGTGCTCTCCAACCGCAACGCCCGCTGCCAACGTCGTGTTGATAGATGCACTGCCCGCACCGTCGGTGATGACAGTAGTCGAACCAAGATACGTTCTGCCTTCTTGCTCGTTGCCCACGTTGGAGAAAAATTCGACGATCAGAGTGTCGGTGCCAAGCGCGGCGTCATTGTAGCTACCGGTAACCGTAACGGCGCTGCCGCCATCAGTGGTGACACCGCTGATGGTGGGCGAAACCCGGCCTTGGTTTCCGCTGGAGGTATGGTCAATACCAACACCGGAGTTTGAGAAAATCAGATTTTCCTGAATCGCATTCCCAGACGTACCGGCGCCGTCGACCCGTACACCGGGGCCCACGTTGTAGGCGATTAGATTGCCAGCACCATCAACGGTGCCGCCGATGATGTTGTCGTTGGCGCCATTATCGATGTCGATGCCACCGGTGACCACACCGCTACTTCCGTTGGCGATACCGGCCATACCGTTAACGTTCGCGCCAATGTAGTTACCGATGACCAGATTGCCGGTCGCGGCGGATCCGCTGATGTGAATCCCGGCCCACCCATTTCCCGAGATGACGTTACGAAGGTCGCTGCTGGTGCCACCCACCGTATTGTCT
>CBDUQI010000370.1:0-2981 GCA_965369325.1 uncultured Gammaproteobacteria bacterium | reverse complement strand
GACGTTGACCGCATCCGACAGGGCGGACCGCAGGCTCGCTCGATCGCCGGTCTTGCCTTCCTGGTTGGCGGCCATGGCGGCGGTGACACGCTGTGTGAATTGATCTATCGACTCGCCGGGTTGCCTTGGGTCCAGCGCTTGCCGCTCGGCCTGCCGGGTGGCCCAGCCGAGCTTGTCGGCCTGCTCGGCGCGGTGGGCGGCCTCGTCGCTCGCGGCCTTGCGCTGGGGGCTCGCCTGGCGCCGGTCCGCTAGGATTCTGGCGGCCTCGCTCCCGGGCTTGGGCTCGAATAGGCCTTGCCACCCATTGGCCATCGAATCCTCGACGATGATCCGTTGAACGGCGAGATTGCCCTCACTCCAGCGGACGAGGCGTTCTTGCGCCAGGCGTTCGCTGGCTGGCTGGAGTTTCTTTTTTGCGACATGGTCGCGGTGAGCAATCCAGCGAGCCCAGAGTTTCGTATCCAGGCCGGCGACTGGCTCGGGCCCGTCTTCACTCCGTACCGGTTCCGGTACACCCCTCGCGCCCTTCTTCTCTCTTTGTTTTAAATCTTTAATAGGTGTTGTACCGGTTCCGGTACGCTTTCGTACCGATTCCGGTACGCTTTTGTGTACCGATTCCGGTACGCAATCCGTACCGGTTCCGGTACGCTTTTTAGGTTTTCGGGCGGATTTAGCCGTACCGGAACCGGTACGCTTTGGGCTTGCCGTTGGCGCATCTGCCCATTCGTGCACTCGTCGATTTATCCCAAACGCGACATCTGATCTGCTCAGGATGCGGCGGCGCACAAGCCTATGAAGGGTCGCGCTGGCGTGTGGGCGGGCGAGTCCGGTGACGGCCGACAGGTCAGCCATTTTGACGGGTGCCATGTCCCTGCCCTGGTCGCCGTACGTGTTGCGGAGGATGTACGCGAAGACCCGCCCCTCGCGGTCGCTCATGCGGGTTTTGCATAGCTGGTCGACGATGCTGTTCGCCAGTCTCAGGTAGCCGGCCGAAAGGTCTGCACGCGGTGTCACTGCACGTTATTTCCATGCGCCTGCGGTTATCCGGCTCATTCACCGGTCGCCTTGAGGTCGGCAAGCGCGATCGATATATCGCGCTGAAGCTGGTCCAGTTTCGCGACGACTGCGTCCCGTGATACGTCGGGCCGCCGTAGATACTTTTCGACCAGGTACATGACTGGGCGAAGGTCGCCAAGTTCGTCCAGTATCGGCTCCAGATCGCGCACTTTGATCCCGCGATTCTCGGCGCCAGATAGGCGCTTGCTCATTTCAGAGGGTGCGACATCGCATACAGCGGCGGCCCGTTTTACCCCGGACTGAGCGCTGTGCACACAGGTCGCGATACACTCGTCCAGGCTGCTGAACTGATGCGTAAGTCCCGGTTCAAGATCGATTTTTAGCTGCATTGGCACCCCCTGGCACTACGTGGTTCCAAGAGGTTCCAGTCGACCCCAATTACCCTGCGTGGTCTGGCGTCGGTGCAGAGCTTTGTCACGGCCTATTTTCCGTCGCATCTACTAAATGTTTATGCAGCGCTTCGACCTTGAGCACGCCGGGGTCGGCAATTTTTCCTTGGCTCATCTTGCAGAGCCACTGGTAATCCAGGCCAGTCGCTTCAGCGATTGACCGGTACTGGCCCGACCTCGCGCGGAGAAGCTCGAGTGTTATTGGTAGCAGGGATTTTTCGGTGTTCATGGAGGAGCAGTCTAGTAATGTTTTACTTATCTGGCAAGGAAAAAAATACTCGGCGGAGCGCGTATGCTCCACTCATGAGTCCCAGCATCCGAGAAATACTCGCCTCGTCTCTGGCCACCCACCTCGCGCAAAGAGAGTGGAGTCAGTCAAAACTCGCAGAGAAATCTGGCGTCAGCCAGAAGACCATTTCTAATATGCTCAACGGCCAGGCGCGCGGCATATCATGTCAGATCGACAGTGTCGAGGCCGTTGCTGTGGCGCTGGGTGTGACTGTCGCAGACCTGCTTGTACTTGACCCTATAGACAGCGACAGATTCATGCTGCTCCGCAGCTTCAAGTTGCTACCGGCACCCGCACAGCGGCACCTTGTTGAGTTTATGGATGCGCTCGCTTCAGACATAGAATCTGGCGAGGCCGCAACGGCATACCCGTCCCACCGCCGCGCGGCGGCGGACTGACGCCCTTCCCCTGATACGACAAAAATATCCCCACTTGCGTCGCGCCCGGGCATAGCGTCGGGCGGTTTTGCATAACCTTCTAGCCGGCGTGACCTTGGCCTGAAGCACATTTTTTAAATTAATATTTCGGTCTAGTATTTTTTTACTTGACCGTCGCGCACGCCTCTAGTAGTTTATTACTTCACCTTAAGCACAAGAGGCCGCAGCGCCATGACTAACCAGACGAGAAAAGACCCAGGCGACCAAGTGACCTGGCCCGAGCGATACACGCTGGTCCTGGTTTCGCTAGTCGGCTACATTCTGGGCGGCCTCATCGTTAAGCAATTCTGTTCAGCAGAAGATCCAGCGCGTGACGATGCCGCTGGTGAGTATCGAGACAATGGCTGTGAGAGCGAGCTCGGCCGTGCGGCTGAAGACGCGCTTAGCCTTCGCCTTGGGCTGCTCGGCGGCGATACGCGCACGGATCTCGGCAACCACGACGCGCCCTTGACCTGTCAGCCGGATATCGTGAATGTCGGGCACACCGCGCATTTCCGCGGCGACAACTCCCTTCACGAAATCGATGTCTATCAGGCTCTCGACGCACCTGATCTGCCCGATTGGGTCTTCGGTTCCGACCAGATCTTGGATATTCCCTTCGCTGATTTCGAGCAGCGTCCATTCCTGCTCTTGGTCGAGATTGACCATAGCGCTCCCCTCCCCCTGTTGCTCGGTAGTCAGTTGATTATAGGCCCGGATCTGTGAGCAAGCGTTTAGCCAATCCGACGACGATGCGTGCCTTCCTTGTGGCGCTATCTGTCCGCGACCGTCACAACGCAACCCGAATCC
>CBDUQI010000369.1:0-2983 GCA_965369325.1 uncultured Gammaproteobacteria bacterium | reverse complement strand
GATCGGACAGCGCCAGTTGCTCAGCCGAGGGCGGCGGCAACTGCGCACGCCAGGCGCGCAGACCCGTCCGCACCACCAGGCTGATGGGGGTGTGACGAACGGGCGCGTGACGCGAGCGGGCATCCTGCACCGGCGGCGGCGGGCGCATCCACGCAATCCGGCCGCTCGCGCACAACTCATCCAGCATGGCAGGGGCAAAATCACTCACCCGGGCAGGCAACAACTGCGATTCCCACGCAGCAGCCGGTGCGGCGAAACCGTCCAGACGTTGCAACGCGGCGAACAACGCCTCACGCCCGACCGGTCGCTCGCCCTGCCCCGAGACTGCCAACCCATGCCAGGCGAGCAGAAACTGCATGTAGTTAGTTGGGCTGACCGGCTCGATCTCGCGGCGCAGGCGGTCGACGGTCTGGCGATGAATCCGTGCCAGCAGGCGCCGCTCGCACCACTGGGTGGGCGGCGTGACCGCGATACCGTCGATCGAGGCGGCGTCCAACCCCGGGCTTACCGCCCGGAAGTGGCCGCGCAGCACAAACCCATCCTGCTCCAACGCAATCAGCGCCAGCTCAATCGCGCTGTGTGCCTCGCCAAGCGGGCGCGACAGCTCAGCCACCGTCACCGGCCCCAGCACTTCCAGGCGGCTGCGGACCAACTCGCGCAACGCGGTAGCTGCATCCTCCGGCCGCGGGCTGCCAGGAGGTGCGGCAATAGCCGGTTCGCACTGCGCACTGGCAAACACACACAACACCTCGGCCAGGCGCTCGGCGGCAACCCAGATGCACAGCGGCTCAGCGCAGCTCTCGCGAGCCCAACGCACCTCGCAGGCGCGCTGCTCGGCGCAAAGCTGCGCCAGCCAGAAACGCCAGTCCTGCTCGCATGCGCCCGCTGGCGCGCGCTGATCGATCTCCGGCGGATGAATAAAACCGGCCAGCACCAGCGCATCGTGTAACTCATCCGCACTGCGCACGACCGGCCAGGCCTGCTGCTGCACCGCTTCGATGGCGGCCGCATCCAGGCGCGCGTCGGGGCTGCTGGCGGTCGCATCGCGAAAAGCTCGTGTCTGTACGGCACGGGTGCGGCGCTCTTCGGCCGGTGCATCGTCCAGGAAGGCGTACGGCCGCGCGGTCAACACCGACTGGGCCAACGGTGAGGGCGTGGGCAAATCGTGGCACAGCACCTCAATGCGGCCCTCCTCGATTCGGCCCAACAGCGCCTCCAAGGCCTCGATATCCATGTTCTCGTGCAGGCAATCATCAATCGTCTGGGTGACCAGCGGATGGTCGGGCACATCCCGCTTGCCTACGATGTTCTCCAGGCACGCGAGTTGATCGGGGAAGACCAGGGCGATCAGATCCTCAGCAGCGCTACGCTGAATCTGCGCAGGCACCCGCTTGCCGTTGTTGTTGCGCCGAACCGCCAGCGCCGTGGTGACATTCCAGCGCCAACGGGTCGGGAACACCGGTGCGTCCAGCAGCGCCTGCACCAACACGTCGCGCACCACGTTGCGCTTGACGTAGTGGACAACCTCCTCCAACGCAAAGCTGTGGGTGGGACCCAACGAGAGGATCAGACTGTCCTCCAGCGCAGCGGCCTGCAGCTCAAAGTTAAACTTGCGGCAAAACCGCTTGCGCAAAGACAAACCCCAGGCGCGGTTAAGCCGCGCCCCGAAGGTGGAATGCACGACCAAGTGGGCATCGCCGGCTTCGTCGAAGAAGCGCTCGATAATCAGCCGGTCGCGGGTGGGCAACGCGCCCAACACCGATAGTGCCGCAGCCAGGTACTCCACCAATTGCTCGGCGGCCAGCTCACTCACGCCGGGCAGGCGGGCGATCTCGCGCACCGCGTGCCGGGGATGACGGGCGACCCAGTCCTGCACCTGCTGGCGCAGGCGCGACACTGCCGTTGAGAGCTCGTCAGTGCGCGCGGGTGCCTCGCCAAACCAAAACGGAATATTGGGCGGCAAGCCCTTTGCGTCTTCAACGTAAACGCGGCTCTGCTCGACCTTCAGTACGCGGTAAGAGGTGTTGCCTAGCTGAAAAATATCGCCTGGTAAGCTCTCGAAAGCGAAGTCTTCGCCGAGCGAGCCGATACGCAAATCTTCCGGTAACAACATGACGTCGTAATCGAACTGGTCCGGGATGGCACCGCCGTTGGTAATCGCAAACAGGCGCGCCCCGCGACGGCCACGCAAGCGACCGTTCACCACATCGCGGTGCAGGTGGGCAGAGCGGCGACCGCGGCGGGTACTGTAACCGTCAGCCAACGTGCTCAGCACCTGATCAAACTGCTCGCGCTTCAGATCACGATACGGCCACGCCTGTTGCAGACACTCAAACAGCGCCTGCTCTGACCACTCGCGCGCCGCAACCTCGGCGGTAATCTGCTGGGCCAGCACGTCCAGTGGCTGACGTGGCTCGACAATGCGGTCCAGTTCACCGCGGTGCACCGAGTCCAGCAACGCGACGCACTCCAGCAGATCGTCTTGCGATAACGGAAACAAACGGCCTTTGGGGATGCCGCCCACACTGTGCCCGGAACGGCCCACCCGTTGCAGCAAGGTAGCGATCGCCCCCGGCGAGCCCAACTGGCACACCAGATCCACATCCCCGATATCAATCCCCAGCTCCAGCGAGGCGGTGGCGACCAGAATACGCAGCTTGCCGGCCTTGAGACGTTGCTCCGCCTGCAGGCGATGCTTACGCGCCAGGCTACCATGGTGCGAGGTGACGGCCTGATCGCCGAGCCGCTCAGCCAGATGCCGGGCTGCACGCTCGCACAGCCGGCGCGTGTTCACAAACACCAACGTGGTGCGATGCGCCAGCGCCAACTCAGCAAGACGATCGTAAATCTCCTCAAATACCTCGTTGGACATGATGGTCTGCAACGGCGAACCGGTCAGCTCCAGCGCCAGGTCGCGCTGGCAATCGTGACCCGTATCGATGATGTTGCAGTCGACAGCCTCGCCCTTGCCATCGCCATCGCC
>CBDUQI010000368.1:0-3002 GCA_965369325.1 uncultured Gammaproteobacteria bacterium | reverse complement strand
CGCAAATTGCGCATGACCAAACAGGAAGTGCGCGACGAATTCAAAGACACCGAGGGTAAGCCCGAGGTGAAGTCCAAGATTCGTCAGCTGCAACAGCAGATGGCGCGACAGCGCATGATGCAAGAAGTGCCCAAAGCCGATGTGGTGGTCACCAACCCCACCCACTTCGCCGTGGCCCTGCGCTACAAGCAAGACGACATGCGCGCACCGGTGGTGGTGGCGAAGGGCGCCGATCTGGTGGCCGCCACCATTCGCGAGCTTGCCCTGGAACACGAGGTGCCGTTGTTCGAAGCCCCACCCCTGGCACGCGCGCTGTTCCGGGATGTGGATGTGGGCTTTGAGGTACCGGCCGATCTGTATGTGGCAGTGGCGCAAGTGCTCTCCTACATCTACGCGTTGCGCGACGCCACGGTGACCGGTGCCCGTGCGCCGCAGCGCCCGCAACTGGATCTGGCGCAGCATCTGAACACCGACTCAACCGAGCAGCAGGGAGCCAGCTGAGATGAATGTTATGCATGTCCTGACGGGGTTACGCCCCTACCTCAGCCGCGGCATTGGTGTGCCCATCGTGCTGATCATGCTGCTGGCGATGATGGTCATTCCGTTGCCACCGATCGCACTGGATCTGCTGTTTACGTTCAACATCACGCTCTCGCTCACCATTATTCTCGCCGTAATCTACGCCAAGCGCCCGCTGGAACTGGGCGTGTTCCCCACCGTGCTGCTACTGGCCACCTTGTTGCGCCTTGCATTGAACGTCGCCTCCACCCGCATTGTGCTGTTGGAGGGACACAACGGCAGCGACTCTGCGGGCAAAGTCATCGAGGCGTTCGGGGCCTTCGTGGTCGGTGGCAATTTTGCCGTCGGTTTGATCATTTTTGTGATCCTCGTGCTAATCAATTTTATTGTGGTAACCAAGGGCGCCGGACGCATTTCCGAAGTGAGCGCTCGCTTCACGCTGGATGCTATGCCGGGCAAACAGATGGCCATTGATGCAGACCTGAACGCCGGGCTGGTTACCCAGGATGAAGCGCGCGAGCGGCGTGCCGAGATCCGCGCGGAGGCCGATTTCTACGGGTCGATGGATGGTGCCAGTAAGTTCGTTCGTGGCGATGCCACAGCGGGCATCATGATCGTGTTGATTAACATTCTGGGCGGGCTGTTCGTCGGCCCGATGCAGCACGGGCTGGATTTCGGCGAAGCGCTGCAGACGTACACGCTGCTCACGATTGGCGATGGTCTGGTAGCACAAATCCCCTCGCTGCTGCTCTCCACCTCGGTGGCCATTATCGTCACCCGCATGTCCGGCACCCAGGACATGGGCGAGCAGATGGTCAAACAGATGTTCGGCGAGAGCCGCACGCTGGTTGTGACGGCTGGTGTGCTGACACTGCTCGGAATCATCCCGGGAATGCCCAACCTAGTATTCCTAACCCTGGCAGGCGCTTGTGCCGGTGGGGCCTGGATGATGCATCGTCGCCAGGTGGCACTCGCGAACGCGCCAGCGCCGGCATCGGAAGCGCCACCGGCCGCCCCCGCAGAGCTTTCCTGGAATGATGTCACGCCGGTGGACATGCTCGGGCTGGAGGTCGGCTACCGGCTGATCCCGCTGGTGGACAAAAAACAGGGCGGCGAGCTCATGGCGCGAATCAAAGGCGTACGCAAAAAGCTGTCGCAGGAACTGGGCTTTCTCATCCAGTCGGTGCATATCCGCGACAACCTGGAACTCTCGCCCAGTGCTTATCGCATCACCTTATCCGGCGTGCCGGTAGGGGAGAGCGAGGTGCATCCGGGTAAAGAACTGGCGATTGATTCGGGCCAGTGTTTTGGCGAGCTGCAGGGGGTAGACACGATTGAACCGGCGTTTGGCCTCAAAGCCAAGTGGATCGATCCCTCACTGCGCGAGCATGCCCAGACATTGGGCTACTCCGTGGTGGATGCGAGCACTGTGATCGCAACGCATCTAAGTCAGGTGCTGCAGGGGCATGCACACGAGTTGCTGGGGTACGACGAAGCGCAGCAACTGCTGGACCGTCTCGCACAAACCTCACCCAAATTGGTGGAAGACCTAGTGCCAAAAGCGCTGCCCATGAGTGTAATTGTCAAAGTCCTGCAGGAACTGCTGGCGGAGGGGATTGCCGTGCGCAACGTGCGGCGAATCGCCGAAACGTTGGCGGAACATGCCGCCAAGAGTCAAGATCCCGCCGCTTTGACCGCTGCCGT
Organism: uncultured Gammaproteobacteria bacterium; assembly: GCA_965369325.1. Taxonomy (GTDB): domain Bacteria; phylum Pseudomonadota; class Gammaproteobacteria; order Steroidobacterales; family JBCBZW01; genus CBDUQI01. Next base: position 779 of record CBDUQI010000368.1, on the reverse strand, counting down.
GCGAGTGAGTCTGTCGCGCAGCATTGTGCAAAAAATCAACGGCATGCGGGAAGAATTACCCGTACTCACACTCGACCCCAAAGTGGAACAGATATTGCAAGACTCTCTACAGGGCGACAACAGCCCAGGACTGGAACCCGGGATGGTGCAACAGATACAAACCGCGCTGGCTGACTCAGCGCAACGCCAGGAGGTGGCCGGCGAGCCGGCAGTGCTGCTGGTGAACCCGCGCCTACGTCCGTGGCTGGCGCGATTGATGCGCCAGCGTGCACCGTCGCTCAGCGTATTGGCCTTCAACGAAGTGCCCGACAGCAAACAGCTGCGCATGGTCGCCGCGGTAGGAGGATAAGGGCCAGCCATGAGAATTAAACGCTTTGTTGCCGGGGACATGCGCAGCGCAATCAAGATGGTGCGCGATGAACAGGGCCCGGATGCGGTCATCCTGTCCAATCAACAAGTACCCGAGGGAGTAGAGGTAATTGCGGCAGTCGACTACGACGCCAAATTGATGAGCGATGCGCTCGCGCTCACCTCAGATCAAAAACGTGCGCGTGAAAAGCTGCGCACGCAGCAACCGCCAACCGAGCGGCAACCCGAAAGGGAAGAGCCCAGCGCGGATCAACCGCCACCTGCCGAGCGCCCGCGCGGACTGCGGGCCGTGCTGCGCCCGGCACCCCGACCAGCCGCGCCTGGCCCCCAACAGCCAGGCGCTGAGCCTCCCGCGACTCCACCTCCCTCCCCATCCACCCGCCATGCGCCCGGCCCCACGCACACGGCGA
>CBDUQI010000367.1:0-3037 GCA_965369325.1 uncultured Gammaproteobacteria bacterium | reverse complement strand
CGTGCACCACGCGCCAGGGGTGGTAATCACGGGCCAAGTCGTTAACCATCGCACGGTGCTCGAAATATGCGCGCACTACGTAGAGTCCGTCGGCGAGCTGCGAGCTGGCCTCAGTAGGGGTTTGCGCAGCGCTGGCGGGTGAGGTGGCGATAAATGTGCTGATAAAACATAGAACCACAGAGACAACTAGGCGTCTTAACATGAGTCTGCCTTTGATTTTTTCGAGAATGCTGGGGCCGGGCAGCGGAATAGCTGGATTGCCTGCGAGCAGGAGCAGTTGTTAGAGCGCAGGCCTTACCGTGTCCGGGAGTATTTTATTTTTATGAGTGCAAGAGTAAGTGGATAATTTGTTGGTGGCAAGGTGTTACGCCAGGGGCGAAATATGACAACTGCTTATGCCCGGATGCGGCTGGGGATACGTGGGCACAGCGAGCTCGGCGCCAATGCGCAGCCGCATGCCGCGCGAGCACTGATACGCGCTTTGAGTGGCCTGTTAGTGGGGGTGTTTGCCGCCGGGGCGCACGCGCAAGCCCCTGATCCTGAGCCCTTGCAGAGCCTGCCCCGTACGGTGCAGGCAGTGCTGGAGCGCCACAACGTGCCGGCGGACAGCCTCAGCGTTTACGTGCACGAAATTGGCGAGGCCGCGCCCCTGCTGGCGTTGCAGGCGCAGACCGCGCGCAATCCGGCGTCAACCATGAAGTTGCTCACCACCTTCGCCGCGCTCGAATTGCTCGGCCCAGCGTACACCTGGAACACCGAGCTGCACCTGATGGGCAATCTGTCCAGCGGTGTGCTGCAGGGTGATCTGCTGCTGCGTGGGGGCGGAGACCCGTATCTGGTGCAGGAGAAAATCTGGGCAATGCTACGGCGGCTGCGGATGTTGGGGGTGCTGTCGATTGACGGCGATCTGCTGCTGGATGATACGTTCTTCGCGCCGCAGACCGACGATCCGGGGGCGTTTGATGGCCAGCCCTTCCGCGCCTACAACGTGCTGCCAAACGCCTTGATGATGAATTTCCAGTCGCTGTTGTTCCGGTTCAGCCCCAACCGGGCACGAGGCACGGTGGATATCCGTTTTGATCCGCCGGTTGAGGGCTTGATTATTGATAACCGCCTGAAGCTGGGCAGTGGGCGCTGCGGCGGATACCAGCGGGGGATCGCGGTGGATGCCCTCATGTCGCCTGACGGCCCGATAGCGACGTTTTCCGGCACCTTCCCCGCTGCCTGCCGCAGCTACTACATGACCCGCTCAGTGATGCCCGCAGAGCAATTTTCCTATGGCGTATTTCGCGCTATCTGGGAGGAAATGGGGGGCACCATCACCGGTGGGATGAGGCGAGGGATCGCGCCGGTGGATAAAAAGCCTCTGCTCAAATGGCCTTCACCGCCGCTTGCGGAAGTTATCCGCTCGGTCAACAAAAACAGTAACAACCCGATGACCCGCCATCTTCTGCTCACCATGGGCGCTGAACATGCAGGGGTGCCGGGGGCGGCAGATAAGGGCGTGGCGGCTGTGCGCGGCTGGCTTACCCGGAACAATCTGCAGTTTCCCGAACTGGTGCTGGACAACGGGGCCGGTTTGTCGCGCGAAACACGGATTTCTGCTGAAAGTATGGGGCGGCTGTTGTTGCATGCCTTCGACAGCCCGTATCGGGCGGAATTTATCGCTTCGCTGCCGCTCTCGGCTATGGACGGCACACTTAAGAAGCGTTTTGACTACGCCGATATGGCGGGCAAGCTGCATTTGAAGACAGGTCGCCTGGATCATGTGTTTGCCATGGCGGGCTACGCGCGCTCACATACCGGCCGACAATACGTGGTGGTGGCTTTGCATAACTATGAGGATGTGCACCGCGGGGCCGGGATGCAGGCGCAGGAGGCGCTAATGCGCTGGCTGTTCTATTTATAGAGAAGCGTTGCGGCGCGCCGGTACCAGGTGGTCAGATCGGCGAGCGAGAAGGCGGCGTTGGCGGCGCTGGGGTTGGGTGTGACAAACACGCGCGCCTGCCCGATGTGCCAGTCCTGCAGGCCCCAGTCGGTGTCTGGGTTGCTGTGTAGGGCATATCGCCGGAAGTTGCTGACCACCAGTTTGCCGTGAAACCAAACCATCCCTGGGGCTGCCTGGGCAAGTTTGTCGAGCAGTATCTGCGCCCCCTCGCGGTAGTCAGCCGCGCGCAAATCCTTCGCCATCGGCGTTGGACGCTTAACGATATCGGTAAATCCCACGCCGTACTCGTTAAATAGTGTCTCGATTGCCTGCGGCCCCGGATCGAGGGGTGAGCGAGTGAATTGCGCCGCGTTCAGGGCTCGCCAGAACCGGTTGGTGCGGGAGGCAAAATAGTAGCCAGCCGCCACCGAAGGTGGCGACGGATTCACGCCGACGCATACCGCCCGCAGCCCTGGGCGGAGGAGATCGGGCAGGGTTTTCATTGGAGCGCTCATCCGCGCCGACCCTTCACGGAGCGCTCGCCGCCTTCCGGGCCGTAGAACATAACCCAGGTGGCAAAGTCGTCTGAAAACTCGACGAATCGATGAATTTTGCCGGCTGGAACAAACAAGACGTCGCCTGGAGAAAATTTATCTGCCCGCCCATCATTCTCGAATATCCCGGTGCCAGCGGCGATCACATACACCTCATCACGGGTATGTGGGGTCTGGGGGTCGTGCCCGCGGGGGGCGTAGATCTCGATCTCCAGGGTACCGTGCGCCAGCAACCTCGCGTATGGCTCGCCGTTTTCGCCAGGCAACCTGGCCATCGCTTGAGTGATCGAAATTGGTGCAGTTGGCGGTGCAGCGGATGCCATGTATTGGGCCTCGTCTGGTGAGCGATCAGAGAGCAGATGCTACTTGATGAGGCGGCTGGCGGCATGCGCAAAACCGGTTCATATTTTTCAACAATTGATAAGGCGGGCGAAACAACGCAGAATCCATGACCCCGTTTGCTCTTCGCATCGCGCGTTTTCAATTTTGAGACGGGCAGGGCACAATACGGGGGAGTACGGACTGACTGGGCGGTCGGGACTGGCTTGTATGCGCA
>CBDUQI010000366.1:0-3052 GCA_965369325.1 uncultured Gammaproteobacteria bacterium | reverse complement strand
TCTTCGACGAACAACGGCACCCGCACAACGGCGCCGGTCTCGAGCTTGGCGGGTTTGGTACCGCCCTGGGCCGTATCGCCTTTAAGCCCGGGATCGGTCTCGACAATGCGCAACTCGACAAAATTGGGCGGCGCCACCGCGAGCGGTACGTTGTTCCACAACGTGATCAAGCATTTGTCCTGCTCGGTAAGCCACATGGCGGCCTCGCCGATCGCGGTTTTATCCGCCGCAAACTGCTCAAAGGTATCGGGTTCCATGAAATGCCACATCTCACCGTCCGTGTACAGGTACTCCATATCGGTGTCCATCACGTCGGCCGCCTCAACCGATTCGCCGGACTTGTAGGTCTTGTCCACCACCCGACCGGTTTTGAGGTTGCGGATCTTCACCCGGCTGAACGCCTGCCCTTTGCCGGGCTTAACGAACTCGTTTTCCACAATTGTGCAGGGATCGCCATCAATCAGCAGTTTGAGGCCGGACTTGAATTCGTTGGTGCTGTAGCTCGCCATTTTGTCACTCGATTGAAATTGGGGACAGATTCGGGCGGGAATGATACCCGTTGCAAGGCGCGGGAGACAGTCGGGGCGGCAAATCTATATAATGTCGCCAACCAGCCGATCCAGTGCCTGGCGTCGCTGAGGGGCCACAGTTGTGCGGCGCGTACCTTAACCACCAAGATGGATCGTCTGGCGCTTCGGTCGGGGTGCTGTGATTTAAGTCTCAGTGTGACCGGGGCCGCCCCTGCATAATTATGCGGCAGTCGCATATCCGGCCACCCGTCATCCTGGATTCGCCTGCTGGAACTCCCAAACGAGGGCTTTAGTTGAACGATCCGTCCGCCGTTGCCGTTATTGTGCTGAGTCATCACCAGGATGATTCGGAGGCCGTGAGCAGGCACCTGCGCAACGCAGGTATCGCCGCACACTGCCGCTGGGTATCGCAAAACGACTCGCTCGGCGAGCAGGCCAGCCAGTGCGAACCGCAGCTGATGCTGGTCTTCGACCCTACCCGGCTGGGCGCCGCCGTCGCTTTTCGCGATCGCCACGTGGCGGATATGTCAGTGGTGATGGTCGGCGAGGACTTCAATCATGAGATGCTGATTAGCGCGATGGCCCAGGGCGCGCAGGATTATGTGCCACTGATGCCACACACCCATTTTGTTGCCGTGGCGAAACGCGAGCTTCTTACCTGCCGCTGTCAGCGGGAGCTTGCCAACGCGGCGGCGACCGCGCAGGAGTACCAGCGCCGGGTGGAGAGCATGGTGAGCACCTCGACCAAAGCGCTGATGTACGTTAGCGAAGGGATTCTTGGCGATATCAATCCGGCCTGTCTCGAACTTCTGGGCTACCTGAGCGCCGAGGACGTCATCGGCATCCCCATCATGGATCTGTTCGAGCCCGACAGCCAGACCACACTGAAGGGCGCCGTCGTCGCCTGCACCAAAGGCATGTGGACCGGCCACGCGATCCGTTGCCGTGCGCTGTGTAGCGATGGCTCACCGCTTGCGGTGGAAGCCCAGTTGGATGAGGACAGCCTTGAGGGCGAGGCCTGCGTGCGCATCGAGCTTAGCGCCGCCATCGCCCGCGAGGAGGTCATTGGCGAGCGCTTGGCCCAGAGCACCGACAACGACCCCCTGTCCGGATTTTATTTCCGTCGTAATTTTCTGCGCGAAATCAGCGAGCGGCTGGAGCAACCAAGCAAAGGCGGTGTGCAGGCATTGTGCCATGTGCGCCCGGACCGTTTCAGCGCACTGCTGGATCATTGGGGCCCGATCGGTTGCGACGAGCTGCTGCTTGAGATCGCGCGCATCGTGCAAGACACCGCCCTGCCGGATGACATGTTCGGCCAGCTCGCAGGCGGCAGTTTTGCGGTGCTGACCGCGCGCGGAAATCATCGGGACATTGAGGCCTGGGCGGAGCATTTACGCACCCGCATTGCACAACACAAATTTCGCCTGGAGGGCGAGCGGGTAAAAATAACCCTGAGTATCGGCGCTGCCGTTTACGATACCCGCGACGATGATCTGTCATCGCTCAGCTCCAAAGCCGCTAAAGCCTCGCGCATTGCGCAGGAACGCGGTGGGAATATGGTGCTAATCCAGCGCGATGCGGACGAGCAGCCGGTGGAGACCATCGACGATCGACGTGTGGTTAGTGCCATCAAGCAGGCTCTGATGACCGACGGCTTCAAGCTGGTATACCAGCCCATCGCCAATCTGCAGGAGCAGCGTTGTTACATGTTCGATGTGCTGCTGCGCATGATGGACGCCAACAACCGCGAGATACTACCAAACTATTTTCTACCCGCCGCTGAGCGCAACCACATGATGAAATCGATCGACCGCTGGGTGCTCAGCCACGCCCTGAAGGCCGCCGCCGACCAAGCCTCCACTCAGTTGTTTGTGCGCGTGTCCAATCAATCGCTGCCGGACAAAACCCTTGCTGCGTGGCTGGCGGAACAATTCGACAAAACCGGCGTCGACCCCAAGCAGTTGGTCATCCAGATCACCGAGCAGAATGCCGCAGCGCAACTCGGCGCCACCGCCAAACTCATTCGCCAACTCCGTCAGTTTGGTTGCGGGTTTGCGCTCGAGCATTTTGGCGTGGGCGACGCGCCGATCGAGATTCTCGAAGAACTGGCGGTGGACTACGTCAAAGTGGATGGCTCGCTCATGCAGGGGCTGTCCAGCAATCCGGAATTGCAAGGAAGTGTAAAAAACTATGTCAACGCTGCCCGCGATCGTAACGTGATTACCATTGCCGAGCGGGTGGAAGACGCCAATACCATGGCGGCACTTTGGCAGATTGGCGTTGAGTTTATTCAGGGATACTACGTGCAAGGGCACTATGTGCAGGGGCCCGAGAAGGTTGTGCTTGAAACTGCCTGACGCCTTCAGCCACCCTCAAATCAACGCCGCCCGGCAATATTCGAGAAAATCGCCCGGAACTAAACTGTGACACAGTTCGCGCTTTTGGCTCGAATGTCTCATACTCTGACAAACGGGTTCGGGTAGTACCATCCGTTCTTGACCTATGTCACACCGATTTTTCGG
>CBDUQI010000365.1:0-3091 GCA_965369325.1 uncultured Gammaproteobacteria bacterium | reverse complement strand
GCCGGCGAAGTAGAAACTATCGCTGAGTTTACCCTGCAGGTGGTTCAGACATTCGGGCACAGCACTGTCGAGTTAAATCCCGGCGGTGCCGGTGGACCTTTCAGTTGTCGCTTCGATATCCAATGTACTGATCTGTCCTTCACTGGCACTGAGATCAGCGGCATTGCGCTCGACAACGACGGCGACGGCATCGCGGACGCGCTGGATAACTGCCTCGATGCGCAGAATCCCGATCAGCGCGACACCGATGCGGACAACATCGGCAACCTCTGCGACCCGGACTTAAACAACGACGGCACCGTGGATTTCGGCGATGTACCCATTTTCCGTGATCATATGTTCGCACACGGCGAGGGTCTAGACGCCGATTTTAATGGCGACCTGGATGTCAACTTCATCGACCTGAGCATCATGAAGTCGTTTATGTTCGGCCCGCCCGGCCCGAGCGGAATACCATCGCCGTAACGGCCCCGTTAATAGCCTCCTCCCCATAAAAAAAGCGGCGCCCGTTCATAACGGGCGCCGCCTTTCAGTCAGATGCTACGCGCTGTATCAGCGAGCGTCGCAAACGTTCGCTACGCCACTCGGTCCCGGCGGAGCAAAGAACAGGCCTTTCAGGATGGCAAGATCAAGGAAGTCCACGCCACCAATGCCATCGAAGTTGGCTACCGGGTCGGAGCCAAAGATCAGGGTCTTGAAGATGCCCAGATCGACAAAGTCGGTGGTGCAGTTGTTGTCCAGATCACCGTCGCAGGCGGTGCCGATCCCGTCTTCATCTGCATCCGCCTGATCAGCGTTTGCGACGACCAGACAGTTATCCAGATCGTCTGCAACACCATCCTCGTCTCCGTCTGCAGCCATCGGCTGGGCGAACTCGACGTTATCGTAAAACACGCCTGAGGCCTCGAAATTGGTCGCTATGGTTGAAAAACCAAACTGAACCAGCTGCCCAACCAGGCCGGCATCAATGTCCAAAGACAGCTCGAAGCGATCCCAGGTGGCGGCCAGTGCGGTCGTGTTTTTAACCAACAGGTTGGTCGTCGCGAAACCTGCGCTCGGATCCAACGTCTTGAGGAACGCCTCTGCGGTGGAGTTGCCAGCCAGATCGCCTGCTTTGGCGTCGAAGCTGAAGATCCAGGTAGAACCCACATCAGCGGCGGTCACGGTCTGCTCCTGGAACACCAGCGCCTCAATCAGAAACCCATTCGCATGATCCTGATTGTTGTAATCGTTGTAGATCACCAGTTGCTGGTCGCCCTGTGTCGGTCCGCCCTGGCCGGTGGCCACGGTGGAGAACCCCGGCGTCAGATTCGGTGCAGGAAAGACGCCGTAGTTGTACAAGAAACCGCCGCCGCCATCAAAAACGTTGGCGAAAACACCCCATCCGGTATCGCCAAGCGCGGTACCACTCTCGGCATCGAGGCTTTCGAAATCTTCACCAAACTGGCTGAGCTGTGCCGAGGACGGTGCAGCACTGAGGATGGCTAGCGTGCCCAGCATTGCGGGAAATATTGCGCGTCGAGTCATGACAGAACCCCCTGATTCTAACGTGTTACTGGTGGTCGCACGGGTGTGTGCATCAACGTCACACCCGCTCAAGATATTGCCGCGAGAGGTGACAGACTGTGTGTTCCCAGGCAGTGTAGCACCAACAATGACAGCGCTGTCAAGTGATACCGGGCAAGAGGCCGTAATATCGGTGGAATTATGCAAATCAGCGCCGACAAGGCCGCATATCAACCTAAACCAGGCGAAATTCGGTCCTTAAGCTCGCCTCGGAGCTACCTCCAATCCATACATGGAAGACGCCTGCCTCGGTCACATAGCGCATATCCCGGCCATAAAACCCGAGCTGCCCGGCAGGTAGCTCAAACTGTACGCTTACGCACTGCCCGGGGCCCACGCGCACGCGACGGAAGTCCTTGAGCTCCTTCACCGGTCGGGTGACGCTGGCCACCAGATCGCGTACATACAGCTGAACCACCTCCTCCACCGTCACCGAGCCGGTGTTGCGCACCTGCGCACTCACCGCAACAGTGCCATCAGCAGGCACCTCCCGCGGACTGGCCACGATGTCGCTGTATTGCACCGGTGCATAGGACAGGCCGTGGCCGAAGGGGTACAGCGGCTGATAACCGGCATCCAGGTGAAAGGCGGTCATGCCGAGGGAGGTCTGCGGCGCGCGGGCCTCGATCTCATCAATGTGCACCACCGTCTCGGGTGATGGCGGCTTGCCGGTGTTTTTCTGGTTGTAGTAAATGGGGATCTGCCCGACCATGCGCGGAAACGTCACCGGCAATTTGCCCGACGGCGCTTCAATGCCGAACAGCAAATCTGCAATGGCCGGCCCCCCCATCGTGCCCGGATGCCAGGCAAACAAAATCGCATCCACCTGATCCACGATGTTGCTCAGGGTCAGCGGCCTGCCCGCCATGATCACTGCGATCACGGGTTTTCCGGCAGCGCGTACCCGCCGCACCAACTCGGCCTGATCCCCCGGCAGGTTGATGTCGGCGCGTGAATGCGCCTCACCGGAGAGGATTGCCTCTTCGCCCAGAAACAGCAGCACCACATCCGATCCGGCAGCAAGCGCGGCCGCCTCATCAAATGCCTCATTCGCCAGACTGCGCGAGGTTTCCATCGCACGGCAGAACGGCAGTTTGATATCACTGTCGCACAGTAACTCGCCGATGGCCTGGCGCGGGGTCACGCTCAACTGCTCGTCGCCATCGAAAACCCAGGTGCCCAGTTGCTCGTAGGGCGCGTCAGCCAGCGGGCCGATAATCGCCAGTGAGCTTAGCGCATCCGCTCGCAGCGGCAACGCCGCGTTATCGTTCTTGAGCAGCACAACGCTTTGCAACGCCGCCTGCCGGGCGGTGCGAAGCGCCTCCGGATGGGCGGCGGGCGGCAACACCGAGGGATCCGTGTAAGGGTTATCAAACAAACCCAACCGCAGTTTGGTCCGCAGCACGTTGGCAACCATGAGATCAACGCTCGCCATCTCAATCCGGCCCTGCTCGATCAGCGTCGGCAGAAACCGCACGTAGGTCTGGCTGACCATCTCCATATCCACGCCAGCGCGGGCCGCCGC
>CBDUQI010000364.1:0-3102 GCA_965369325.1 uncultured Gammaproteobacteria bacterium | reverse complement strand
GGCCGGTTTACATCAATACCTGATTCCTTCACGAAGGAAGCAGTCACAATGAAGAAGATCAGCATGATGAACACCACATCCAGCATGGGCGTGATGTTGATCTCTTGTTCTTCTTCCTCTTGCGACGCATCGCCAAATCGACTGCGCATTTGTAAATCCTCTTAAATTCTCTATGGGCGGCTTAGTGGTCCATTGTCAGGTTGTCGGCCAGACGTTCAACCTCGGTATCAGCTTTGTTGCTGAGATAGGTTGTCGCAAACAGACCGGACAACGCGGCAACCATTCCCGCCATGGTGGGGACGGTTGCCTTGGACACACCCGCTGCCATCGAGCGGGCGTTGCCGGTGCCTGAAATCGCCATGACTTCAAACACCTCGATCATGCCCGTTACTGTGCCAAGCAGGCCCAACAGCGGACATAACGCCACCAACGTTTTGATCAACGGAATGAACTGGTTGGCCCGTTCTTTGAGCCGCGAGATCATCGCCTCGCGGATCATGTGGGCGTTCCAGGAAGTGCGCTCGGGGCGCGCTTCCCAGACCTCCTTAACGGCATTCGCTTCGTTGCGGTAGTTCAGCATGAAGTAGATCACTCGCTCCATGATCAGTATCCACATGACAAACAGCACCACCACAATCCAACTAAGAACACCGCCACCGAGCTCCAGGAAATCCCGAATCGCCTCGTACCAGGTAGTAAGGGTGTACATCATAATGTATCGCCTCGACCGGCCCGATTAATGAGACTGCTCAGCACGTTCGGCAATAATGCCGGCGCTTTGTTCCTGCAGCACGTGCACAATCCGCTTGCTGCGGCCCTGCAGCCAAGTGTGCAACAGCACCATCGGGATCGCGACGACCAGACCCATCACGGTGGTCATCAGTGCCTGTGAGATACCGCCGGCCATCGTCTTGGGATCACCCGTACCGTACAGGGTAATGGCCTGGAAGGTATTGATCATACCGGTCACAGTCCCCAGCAGACCCAGCAGCGGTGCAACCACTGAAATCACTTTCAGGAACACCAACCCCCAGCTCAGTCCCGGGGTCTCCTGCATGATCGCCTCGCCTAACTTCAGCTCGATGGTCTCGGTATCGGAGTTGGGGTTGGAACTGGCAACCGAGAGCACACGGCCCAGCGGATTGTTGGTGTTGATCTCGTTGCTCTTGAGCTGCGAGTTCACTTTCATGCCGGTGGTGAACAAGCTCACGAAACGCAGCAGCGCAATCAGCAGGCCGATTGCACCCAGGCCGAGGATGATGTAACCAACCCAGCCACCCTGCTCAATGCGTTCGCGGAAGTTCGCTTTCTGCACTTCCAGCGAAAGGATCTGCCCACGGGTGGGATCCAGTGCAAAGGTAGTGAGCCCATCGGTAGCACCGATTAGGTTAGCCGCGCTGTCGGTGTAACGCGTCTTCGGCTGACGCTGCAACTCTGAGACTTTGCCGGTTTCCGCAGAGTACTGCAGGAACTTGCCGTCGGCGACAACGTTGAATGAACCAACGCGCACCACATCCAGGTTCACCTGCTCACCGTCGGCGGTAATCACCGGAGTATTGAAGCGAACAACACGACCGGATTCGGTCATCTCGCGCTGGATCTCGAAGCGCAGGCGCTCAATCTCAGCAATGGACGCCAACTGGGTGGAGGTGCCCATCTTGGCGGCCAGATCATCCAGGAACTTGGTGCGATCCGGGTACTCGATACTGGTAATAGACCCAGTAAACAGTCCGCTGGTGTCGCTGGAGACCTGCTGCAACACACCAAACAGCTCTTTCAGCGAGCCCAGACGCTTGCCTAAGGTGTCGGTGAGCTGGGCGGCGTTCAGTTCGTTATCTTCAAACTGCGTTTCCAGCGTGCCACTACGTGCTTCCGCGTTGCTGCGCGCAGTGCGCGCCTCGCGCAGCAGGCGATCCTGCTCTGCCTTGGCGGATTTGAAGCGATTTTCGCGTTCGCGTGCTTCGCTGCTGTCAGCGGCACGGCCCTGCTCGATCATCTGCAAAAGTTGTCCCAGGCTTGCGGCCTGCTGGGCGTTCGCGGGCACCGACCAGGCGAATGCCAGGGCCAGAATAATCAGAATTTTGTTTTTCATCGTGCCCCCTCCGGCGCGGCGATCGGAAGCATCATCAGGTCAGGTGCAACCTGTTTCTTGGCAACTCGCAATGCCTGGCGAACCTGGTTGCGGTAGGTGCTGTCCAGTGGTGTCCACTGGCGAGCCTGCTGATCCCAGGCGCCTGCGTACGCACCATCTTCGGTTTGGTACAGCAGTGCTACACGGCCAACGCGCAGAAAGTCCACCTCGCGAGTGCCTTCGCCAACTTCAATCAGCCCTTTGTAGGACTCGATGTTGCGGCCGTAGTCAGATTCGATCTGATAGGCCTCCATTACGCGGCGAAACTTCTCAGCGACTGAGACATCGGAGCGCTCGATGAGGGTATCGAGAAAACCCAGTCGTTTCTGACGCTCTTCGGGCAAAAACGGCACATCCAACTCTACGAACTGGCGTAACCCCTGAATCATGTCCAGCATCAGCGGCATGATCTGACGCTCAATCACCGTCACCTGGTCGATGGAATCGGTGAGATTCTGAATCTCTAGATTCTGGTTATCGATCTGGCGTTGCAGCAAGGTGTTGTAGACGTTCAGCCCGTCCAGCTCTTTCGTCACCGAGCGGTACTGGTCCAGCGCACTACGCGTGTCTTCGACAATATTGTCGATCCGCTCTTGCGACTGCTGCGCCAGCTTGATCCGCCTTTCATCGGCGCTAAATACAGAATCCAAGGACTGCGCATTGGTCGCAGAGACTGCGGCCAGGCACAGCCCAACAGCGAGCGCCGCACGCGCGAGTCGCATCACAGATGATGTGCTCATAGAATTTCTCTAAGTCGCTTTAGAATAATATGTCCGCACTAATGGCATCTTGCTGCGCATACAAGCCAGTCCCGACCGCCCAGTCAGTCCGTACTCCCCCGTATTGTTCCCTGCCCGTCTCAAAATTGAATACGCCCGACGCGAAGCCCAAACGGGGTCATGGATTCTGCGTTGTTCCGTTCTCCTTATCTATTGTTGAAAAATACGAACCGGGTTTCCGACTTCCGCGCG
>CBDUQI010000363.1:0-3104 GCA_965369325.1 uncultured Gammaproteobacteria bacterium | reverse complement strand
ACCCGCAAGGAAGAGTTGCTGACGGAACGGGCCGAACTGCAGAAAATGTGGATATTGCGCAAACTGCTCCATCCTATGGACGAGATCCAGGCGGTTGAGTTCCTGCTTGGCAAGCTGAAGGACACCAAGACCAATAGCCAGTTCTTCGAGGCGATGAAGCGCTAACAGGGCGTTGGGAGAACATGACGGCGGCGGGCCTGCTTAACAGCGGGCCCGTTGGATTGGCAGCGGCCAATGCGCGCGTTTGACGAACTCAGATTCCGCGTTTTTGCCGCAACTGCTCCGTTTGTGGTTGAATCGAACCGAATACACCAAAAATCACAACCTAGCGGCCACCTCGCACGAGCGCTCCTTAGTTATTGATTTAATTATACAAATATGGTGAAGCACTGATTCTAATCACAGCCGCCGAAAATGCGTTATGTTTAAAACCAGTGGTTGTGATGTACATCTCAGATTTCCGCCCTATTATGCTGGCGTAATACACCGTCTAAAGACTAACTTTGTGCTCCAGGACTTAGCTTATGGCCGACGAACACCCCCAAGGCGGCAGCGCACCTAACCGCCGGCTTGGCCGCCCTCGAAAATTTGATATCGAACTCAAAGCGGAAGCGGCGATGTGGCTGTTCTGGAAACAGGGCTATCGTGCGACCGCCACCCGGGATCTGGAAGCGGCACTTGGGTTAAGTCAGTCCAGCCTCTACAACGCGTTTGGCTCTAAGTGGGGCATCATGGAGGCAGCACTCGATCGCTACGAGGAGCTGTTCGGTAAAGAGTTACTCGAGCCGCTGGAACGCTCAGATGGCCTGGACGGTATTGACGTGTTTTTCACCAGCCTCAAACGCTGGGTGTTCGGATCCGGACGCCGCGGCTGTATGCTGGCAAATCTGACCGCCGAAGATGGTGGCGAGACCGAGATGTTCGCCGACCGCTGGAACAAGACCCGCGAGCGCCTGCACCGGGCGTTCGTTGCCAACCTCACCCAAGCCCGTAACAGCGGCGAGATGCATCCGGCGATTGATATTCAGTCACGGGCAGAGCTGCTGCGCACACTGGCGCATGGCCTGAGCGTGGCCGGACGCGGTGCCGGGCGAAATGAAATCCAGCGAATGTTGACAGCCGCACACTGCGAGATCGCCAGGTGGCGCTGCCTCTAGAGCCCGCCCTGCGGTGGGCTCAATAACGGGTGCGACGCATCCGCAAGTGTGAGCTTCTCGCGCAAACCCGCTTCAATCCGGTCCGCTTCCTCCGTATGCGCCAACGAGCGATACACCCCTGCGCGCAGCCGTTGACACTCTAACCATACAGCGCCGTCACCGTTGAGTGCCGCGTGCTGGCCGATAGCGTCCACTCGCTCAAGTATCCGCGATGCAGACGCAAGCTCACCGCGCTGCACCAGAGCCCGTGCCATTGTATCGATTGCACTCAGGGCGATCGCCGGCGCAGATGGCGTCGCGGCGGGCAACGCCTGCTCAAGCAGGCCAGCGCCCACCTCCCAGTTACCCATGACAATGTTGGCCTGCCCTCGCAACACATCTGCTGCCGCAGGCCCTGCATCGGCGTCGCCACGCAGATGCTGGGCCAGCGTGATAGCGCGCTCGGGGAAGCCAGCGTTGCTCAACAACGTGGCCGTGAATGGCTGCTTGAAGCCGCCCCCCGCCTGAAGATGTGCCCGAAGCTTCTCATCGCGGCCTTCCGCCAGCAAGGCAAGTGCCAGCATTTCATAGCGTAAGGACGGGTCTTCCACCCGCTGAAACCAGAATCGGGCGCGATCCAGTTGCCCCAACGCCAGATGTAACTTGCCTATCGCCACAGCGTAGCGCTCACGTGCCGGACCACTGAGCTCGGCGAACAAGGCCCCCAGCACCTCGGCCCCCATCGCACTGGCGGCGATGTCGCTCGCAAACCAATCGCTGCGGGCACGTATCAACATCACTTGCATACGGTGCTCGACCGACACCGAAGGCGCGGTGCTCAAGGCATTTTCGGCCCGCGCAATGTAGCGTGTTACCTGCGGTTTGGGCGCCCCGCTCGCGGACAACGCATAGGCCGCAGCCAGATTGGCATCAATGTCGTAATCAAGCCCATCCGCCACACGCAACTGATAGATCAGGCACTGCGAGGCTGCTTTACGCTCCAGGCACAAGGACAATGCGGCCCGGTTCCCGCGAGCATCGCCGGGCGCCAACCCGTAGAGGGCGTCGTAACCAATCGCCGCCCCCTCCTGATCCCCCAACAAGCGCGCAGCTCCTGCGCGAATCATGTAGCGCTCAGCATCCCCCAGCGTTTCGGCCAGCGCGTATGCACGCTGCGCCGAACTGGCCACCACTTCGTCCGGCTCCTCGCAAGCAACCTGCGCGCTGGCCAGCGCCAGAAGGGCCGCCGCAAAGTCCTTATCCTCGCGCAGCGCGGCCTGCAACAACTCCACGGCCGGGCGCGGACGCTCGGTTTCCAGCAACCGCATGGCGGAGCTGTACAGACGCAGCGCACGAGTGGAATGTGTGGTAACGCTAGCCAGGCTCTGATCGTTTGCCTGGTAGCGATCCAGGGATATCTCGAAGGTCCGCTGCAGTGCTGGCAACAAATCTCGGGACGGATCCGAAGCCCCCGGGTCAATCATCGCACTGGCGGTGGCCAGTGTCGCGCCGTCAGGCGAGTACACATCCACCACCATCAACTGCTTGGCCCCAATGCGATGTACGCCTGGCGCGATAATCGCAGCGACCTCCCCGTCCCGCATCGCGATGTGACGCGCCAGCGACAAATGCAGCGGCGTGCCGGGCGCCTTGCGCATCGCCTTCATGAGGCGCTCCACCCGGGTCGATGACAGCGGCACCACACGTTGCGACTGGCTGAGTGCCTGGCGCACCAACGCCTCCAGGGTGCGCGCGGCTTCGGCATTGTCCTGCGTGCCGTCGACGGCGGTAATAATTACCCGGCGCGCATCCTGTTTGGCCACCGCCTGGGCCGGCGGTGATGCTCGCGTGTTGGGCCCAATGCCTGAGGAAGCCCAGGCCACAATGCCGAGAGTTGCCACCGCACCAACCGCAACATCCAGCACGCGGTTACGTGAGCCCCGAGCCATCGGGGCCCGAGCAGTGGGG
>CBDUQI010000362.1:0-3125 GCA_965369325.1 uncultured Gammaproteobacteria bacterium | reverse complement strand
GCTTGATGGATCCGACATCGCTACCACCTGCACCCGCACCTCAGCCAGCATCTGCGCCGGCTGCAGGTGGTAGCGATGTCGGATCCATCAAGCAGATGCTTCTGGACATCGTTGAGGAACGTACGGGTTACCCGCAGAGCATGCTCGGGCTGGATCAGAATCTGGAAGCAGATCTGGGTATCGACTCGATCAAGCGCGTGGAGATTGTTGGTGCGCTGACTAAGCAGTTGCCAGCCGATGCCATCGCGGGTCGCGAAGATGAAGTGACCGAACAGCTCAATGGGCAAACTACCCTTCAGGGGATGATTGACTGGCTAGGCGCCAGTTTGCCGCAGTCGGAGGCTGCTGCAGCCCCTTTTGAGTTAACCGGGACAGGGCCTAGCCGCGCCACCCTGCCCCGGTTTGTGCTGGAGGCGCAGCAGGAGAGCATCGACGGCATCGCGCTTGAGGACCTGCCAGCGGGTCTGTATCTGGTCACCACAGATCTGCGCGGTGTTGCCGAAGCCCTCAAACAGTCCATCGAGGGGATGGGCGGTACGGTGGTGCAAATTACCCCCGATGTACTTGATGATGATGATCGGATGGTGTCGGTGGTTAGCCAGGCCCGTGAGCAACACGGCGTTGTTCGCGGCGTGCTGCATGTGGCACCGGCATCGGCCCCGGATCTTGATCCCGCTAGCACGGCGTTAACCACCTGGCAGGCCTGTACCCTTCGCTACGAGAAGAGCCTGGCAAGTCTGCTGCGTGTGTGCGCACAAGACCTGCAGCAGGGTGGGCGTGTACTGGTAGCCACCGCACTGGGTGGCACGTTTGCTCGTGGGGGCAGTGCATTGCGTGGCTTGAGCGCGCAGGGCGGCTCGGTGGGTATGCTTAAGTCGCTGCCGGAAGAATGGCCGATGGTGCGGGTGAAGGCGGTTGATCTGGACCGCGACCTCAGCGCTCAGCACAAGGCAGACTGCCTGATGCTGGAGCTGCGTTTGCCCGGCGGCCGTATTGAGGTGGGCTACCCGCAAGGCAATCGCACTATCTTCCGCAACGTGCATCGCACGCTGGATGAGCCGCTGGCGCAAAGCAGGCCGTTGGATGCCAGCAGCGTTGTGCTGGCGACCGGCGGGGCGCGTGGCGTCACCGCTGAAGTTCTACATCAGCTAGCGCCTAGTGGCGCGACGCTGGTACTACTCGGGCGCAAGCCAATGCCGGCGCAAGAAGGTGAGCAGACCCTTGAGATGGACGCCAATGGCTTGCGCGGGCATGTGCTGTCAACTGCACAACACAACGCAGAGAAGCTGCGGCCTGTGGACGTGCAATGGCGTGTCTCCGCAATTTTGCAGGATCGTGAGATCCTGGCGAACATCCGCGATTTTGAAGCGGTCGGCGCACGGGTGGAATATCACGCCTGCGACGTTCGCGATGAGGTGCAGGTGCAGGCGACGTTGACCGACCTGTATACCCGCCACGGTCGCATCGACGGATTAATCCACGGTGCCGGCATTATCGAAGACAAGTATCTGGTTGATAAAACACCGGAGAGTTTCTCTCGCGTATTTGATACCAAGGTGGACAGTGCGTTTTTGCTGGCTCGGCATCTACGCCCGGATACTCTGAAGTTTGTGTCGTTTTTTACCTCGGTCGCCGGACGCTACGGGAACAGCGGGCAAACCGATTACGCTACCGCTAACGAGATGCTCAACCGCATGGCGTGCCAGCTGCATGCCTATTGGGGTGGTCGGGTAAAAGTGGCGGCGATGAACTGGGGGCCATGGGAGGCCAGCCGACACGGGCAGGGCATGGTGTCGGAGGATACCCGTCAGAAGTTCGAGAAACGCGGCGTGCGCTTGGTGTCTACCCAGGAAGGCGCATTGCTGTTTGCGGATGAGGTGATCAGCGGGCCGATCGATGTGGTCGAAACCGTGTTTGGGCAGGGGCCGTGGGAAAAACACGAAAGCGATGCGGGTGAGTTTGATCCGGGCGCGATTATGAATACGGCCATTGCCGGCGATGAGCACGAGCAGACGAGCGAGGACGAGGACGAGCAGGAGCTCAATCGACCAGAGTATCCGCTGATGTCTGGTATGACCCGCCGCGACGAGCCGGACGGGCAGATTGTGCTGCGTCGACGTGTGGATGTGTATCTGGATTACTATCTGGCCGAGCATTTGCTGGACAATACGCCGGTACTGCCGGCCGCTGTTGCACTTGAGATGTTCGCCGAATCAGCCGCTACGGTATGGCCCGAGTTGCATGTGAACGAAGTGCGCGATCTGCGGGTGATGCGCGGCGTTCGGCTTGAGGACGGCGCATTCGATGCCGAGGTACTGCTAGCACCGCCGAAGCAACTGGATGAAGAAGACGGGTTGGAAGTGAGTGTGCAGCTGCGCACGCAGAACTTGGCCGGTCCCGCTCACTATGTGGCCACAGTGCGCCTTGGGCATACGCCGATGGACGCCTCGCCCTACGAGTCGGTGCTTAACCCAGCCGCAGCGCCGGTGACTGCGCGCGATGCGTATCGCGAACGGTTGTTTCACGGCCCGTGCTTTCAGATGGTCAGCCGTCTGATCGGGTTGGATGATCACGGCGCATTGGCTGATGTTCGCGGCAGTCATCCGTCGGACTGGCTGCCGAGTGTCAACGCGCGCAACGGTTGGATATTCGATCCGGGTTTGGTAGACAGTGCGCCGCAAATGGGCCTACTTTGGGCGTTCGTGACCGGTTCAGAGTCGGCGTTACCCAGCCGCTTTGGACGGGTTCGCCGCTTTGGCAGCGGCCCGATCGAGAGCGGGCGTATGCACTTTTTAGTTTATCCCGACCGCCCGCCGCATCAGGTGCGGGCCGACGTGGCGTTCGTTGATTCCGATGGGCAGTTAAGGCTGTTGATCGAGCAGTTGGAGTGCACGTCCAGCCCTGCGCTGAACCGTCTTGGCGGCGGTTGGAAGGGGGAGATCTGTGTGTAGGCTGTCAATGCCGCTGAAAGAGACACCGATCTCACTATAACCCCCTGTTTTTACGATATCCTGGGAGGTCTCGGGCTCTGCAGGGATCTTGTTTTCGTTCCTGATTCATCAGATCAATTAAACCATGCGCAAATCGTCGTACGCCTCTGCTGATGTTGCCATTATTGGCATGGC
>CBDUQI010000361.1:0-3189 GCA_965369325.1 uncultured Gammaproteobacteria bacterium | reverse complement strand
CACACAAAGAACTGGAAGAAGTGGTGGTGAGCGCCGCGGCGCTGGAGCGGTCGATAGAGCAGTTAGCGCAACCGACATCTGTGCTTGAAGGCAACGAGCTTACGACCCGACAGTCCACTAGCATCGGCGAGACGCTTTCTTCCCAACTGGGTGTAAGTTCTACCTATTTTGGTCCGGTGGCTTCCCGCCCGGTCATTCGCGGCCAGTTTGGCGAACGGGTGCGGGTGTTAACCAATTCATTGGACTCACTGGATGCGTCTGCGTTAAGCGAAGATCATGCGGTGGCAGTGGACAGTATCCTGGCCCAACAGATTGAAATTGTGCGTGGGCCGGCCACGCTGCTATACGGCAGTGGAGCGGCCGGTGGACTGGTGAATGTCGTGGACGACCGGATAGTGCAAACGCCGTTAAGCGAGGCTGCCAGCGGCGCGGCATCGGTGGGGACGGATTCGGCCACAGGACGAAAATCTGCCGCGGCGAAACTGGCGTTTGGCAATGCCAATGTGGCAGCGCATCTGGATTACTATCGCCGCGACACCGATAGCGTGAGAATTCCCGGATTCGCCGAATCTGATGTTCTGCGGGCACTCGAAGATGAAGACGCCGACGAGGCACTCGCATTTGGTAGTATTGGCAATACCGACAGCCAGACCGATGGCGGTGCGGCCGCGATTACCTTCACCGGTGAGAACGGCTATCTTGGTGTTTCCTACAGCGTGCACGACAGCAACTACGGCATCCCGGTGGCACACCATGAGGAGGGTGAAGAAGGCGAAGAAGAGGAAGAAGAAGGCCCCGTGCGCATCAGCCTGGATCAGGCCCGTGTGGATGTAAGGGGCGAGTACAATTTCGCAGACGGTGTCATTCGCAACGCGCGGTTGCGGATCGCGAGTAACGACTACCAGCACGTGGAGCTGGAAGGGGCTGAAGTCGGCACCGTGTTCGATACGCAAGGGACGGATGCGCGGGTAGAACTACGCCATGCGGCGTTCGGGGCGCTTGAAGGGGCGTTCGGTGCGCAGTACAAACAAATCGATTTCGAGGCGGTTGGTGAGGAGGCGTTTGTACCGCCTTCGAACACGGAACAGCTCAGCCTGTTTGGCTTTGAGGAATGGGGACTAAGCGATCACTGGGTGCTGCAGGGCAGCGCTCGTGTGGAGTGGCAAACGATTACCTCGCCACTGCAGAGCAAATACGATGAGTCCGCGTTCGGCGCTTCGGTCGGCGCAATATTTTCGTTTAGCGACGAGCTGAGTCTGTCGGCGAACCTGGTGCACAGCGAACGTCACCCCAATTCGACCGAGCTGTTCGCCGACGGCCCGCACCTAGCGGTCAGCCGCTACGAGCTAGGTGCTGTCACCCAGGGGATTGACCTGGATAAGGAGCTGTCCACTAACCTGGACCTAACTTTGCGTGGCACCAACGAGGCCATCGAGTTCTCGGTTACCGCCTTTGTTAACGAGGTGGATGATTACATTCTGTTGACCCAAACCGGTGGCGTTCGCGATGGGCTGCCGGTGTTCGCCTACGGGCAGTCGGATGTGCGAATTTGGGGGCTGGAATCGGAAGCGCGCATCGAATTGCTGGATACGGCGGCTGGGCATCTGCACACCCGTCTGTTTGGGGACATGGTCCGCGGCGAGCAGAAGGACGCTGGCAGCAAGCTGCCGCGCATTCCGCCGCTACGCTACGGTGCCGGCCTGCACTACACGCGTGGCGGTCTTGGCGTGCTGGTGGAGGCGGCGTTTCACGATGATCAGCGGCGCACCGCGCCGAACGAACTGCCCACCGATAGCTACGTGATGCTCAGTGGGGAAGTCTCCTATGCCTGGCCCGAGCGCGGACTGTTTATGTTTGCACGCGGCACCAATCTGGCCGACGAAGATGCCAGGCAACACACCTCACCGCTGAAAGACGTTGTACCCTTGCCCGGGCGATCGCTGCAACTTGGCATCCGCTACGACTTCTAGCGGCTGGAGGCGGGCCCGAATGTGGGTATGCCCCAGGGCCAGACAGACAGTGTTGGTATGGCGCAGGTGAACACTGAACACCTGCCCAGGTAGTACGCGGCATCGTTTTATGGTGTCGCCGCTACCAATTTGTCCTTCCTGCGTGACCTGCGCGTGATGTATCAGCCTGACAATGCGCGCAGAGATTATGGTCAATCAAGGGAGAGCACGCCATGCGACAGGTGGAGATGTACCCCGATAGGCTCGGGCATGCGAGCATGCGAGTACTGCCCAGCGCCGGCCACCGCGTAGAGAGTCATGGCATATGCGCCGAATGGGTCGTCAATTATCAAAGTGAAATTGATATTTGCCTGGATACGCATCTGATTTGCTTTAACCTTAAACCGACCCGAGTGCTACGCGCGGTGGGTAGCGATTGTGCACGGGAAGTAGCATTGCCCCCAGACAGTTTTAGTGTGATCGCCGCGGGTACTACGGTTAGTAGCGTATCGCTGGCGCCGGATAACGAGTACATATTCTTTACCTTTACGCCCGGCTTCATACGTCAAGCGGGCGTTGAGTCCAGTGCCTGCGAGCCGCCCGAAGTCCGCACGCGTTTGTCGCAAACAGAACCTCGGGCGCGTCTGCTGGGGTTGCTCGCAAAGTCATTTTTCTCTGAAGGCCAGACAGGTGGTCGTGTATATGCGGAGTCGCTGGCGACGATGGTTGCGCAGCATTTGGCTAACCCAACATGCCAGGACAACCGGCTGACTGCACGCGTGACTGATGCGTCCGCGCGAAGACGCATCCAGCGCGCTATCGACTACGTGCACGCGAATTTGCAAAAAGAGCTGACCCTCGCAGAGGTCGCAGAAGCGGCGGCGATGAGTCTCTACCATTTCGCTCGACGCTTTAAACAGGCGACCGGGCAATCTCCGCACAAGTTCATTATGCAGTGTCGTCTGGAGCATGCGCAGCGGCTTTTGCTTTCCAGCGAGCATTCAATTGGTGAGATTGCGCTGCTGAGTGGTTTCTCCAGTCAGAGCCATCTGACTTCTCGCTTCGCCCGGCATTTTTCGCATACGCCGCGCCAATACCGGCAATGCGAAGGCGTTAGTGACAACGTAGCAAGAGCGTAATAAAACGTAGCAAGCAGCAGAAAGATTACCCCCTGGATAACTCCTATTGTACGTCTGCGCATCGCGCATATCACCACACTGGATTACCCAAGGAGTGAAAC
>CBDUQI010000360.1:0-3225 GCA_965369325.1 uncultured Gammaproteobacteria bacterium | reverse complement strand
AAATAATGTTCACCCGGCCGTCCTGGACGAACACGCGCCCGGTATTGATCGCACGGCGTTTGGCAAAATCCGACCCCCATAACGAATAGCGGGCCAGCGTGCGGAACACCACATCCTGATTCGGCTTGGCCTCGGCCAGCGCTACCGATAAATGCTGCGCCAGATTCTCCACTTCCTCCACACCAAACACCGGATGCGCGCCGGTCTTGCGATCGGACATCTGCAGTGACTGCAACGCCGGCAACAGGTCGCTCGCGGCGTAGGCCGCTGGATGCTGATTGGGCGGCGCGTCACGATCGTCCTGCTTCGACAGCCGGACGAACTCATCGCCCTGCTCCCAGATGGTACCTCGCGCAAACGCCAGCGCAGGCAGCATCAGCAGCAAAACGAGTACCGCGCTGATGTTGAAGCGGCGGGGACAAGCGGCATTGTTCATAGGGTTTTCCAGCGAAACGGGCAACACAGGACCGCAGCTTATAGTCTGGAGCGCCCGCAACGCAAAGACTGGCGGTCAATCCTGCGCCTGCCTGCGCGGAATCCGCAGTCGCAGCGCGCATCACCACCAGGCACAACGCGCAACGCGCTTAACTTAACGCCTTAGCGTGTACGCCAGCGCGGCGCATAAAAAAACGGCCGGCACCGGGCAGGTGCAGGCCGCTTTTCAGACTGACTCAGCCGGGGCGGGTTAGTCTAATAGAAAAGAATCGCGCCCAGAGCGATGACAGACTCTTCAGCCCTGGCGCCATTGTGAGCAACCGACTCAGTCTGGGTGAACTCCGCCACCAGGTTGAGGGCATCGTTCAACGGATGGTAAACGCCGAATACGATTGACTCGGTGGTCTTCACCAAGCTGGTAGCAGCCGTCTCGGTCGCGCTCAGGTCCAGGTTGGTCTCACCAAAGCTCAGGCCGATCTTGGTGCCAGCACCAGGCACCTTATAGGTAGCCTGCACGTAGCCACCATCGGTGTCACGCGGGTTGCCGTTCAGGTCCAACGCATCAAACAGGAAGCCGCTGTTACCTATCGCCTCGCCGTCGTAGAAGTAGGCAATAACCTCAAACCCTGCCACGCCCACTTTGACCCCAAAGTCGAAACCCGTCGCGTCCTGGTCGCTGCCAGAGCCGTTGATGGCCTGACTGATCAGACTGGCCCATACTTTGCCGCTAACATCGCCGGTCCAGCTGTACCCTGCGGTACCTTCGAAACCGTAGGTGTCGGTCTCCTGACCGAACGAGGCGGAGGTAGCACTCAGGCCGCTGAGTGAGCCGAGGCCCCAAGGATCAACCAACGCCAACTTGAACTGGAAACCATCCCAGTCCGGTGAGATGTACTGTACCTGGGCTTTCCAGTCAGCGTAGACGTAACCTGCGCCGATGCGGCCCAGTGTGGTACGACCACCGCCGGGAATCAGGTCAGACACTGTACCGGTACCCAGCAGAGTGATGTCGTTCAGGATGGCATCGGAGCCAAACACGCCTAGATCACGGCCGATTTTGATCGTACCCCAACTGGCGCTGGTGAACTCCAGGAACACCTGACGGAAGTTCGAGCTGTTCGCGCTCAGCGCGGTATCGATACCGCCAGAACCGCCATCGATACCCGGCTGGAAACTAATCGTAATACCGGCCGTCAGCTCATCAAAAGTGCGCTGTGCGTGAAACCCAAACCACGCTGGCAAGAATCCCGTACGCACGTTTCCGTGATCCGAATCAACACCGTTGGAACCACAAGCAAGACCGCCCGAGACCACACCACCGTTTTGAGCGTCGCAATCGATTTGAGTGACGTAGCCGTTAACGTTACCGCCAAACTCGACTTCCCACTCACCTACTTCCATCATGCCGAATGCACTCGCCACGCTTGGCAGAACGGCTGCCGCCGCTACTGCCGATGCCACAGCCAAACCTTTGACGCATCTCTGCTTCTGCATACTTTAGTCCCCCAAAATCAGACGTTAGACAGCCCCGTGGCTATCTGCGTTTGCGTCCTCGGCCGAGCTACGACCTTGGACCTAATCATTCATCGAACGGATCGCGTTCCCTCTCCCCAGGTCTCGCGATCCCCGCACCTATTGACTCTGCCGGTTGCGCGGCCCGCGCTGTTGCGTTTTTCGCAATCCTCGCGTCAACGCGCTTCTCCGCCGTGGTAATGCCCGACGGCCTGTTGTGGGACCATCGCGACACTTACCCATACGCGCTGCACATCTCAGATATGTCAACCGCTTATGTCTCGTGGCTCGGATGATACTTCACCCCATGCGTTGCTGGGAAGCGCTGCATTGAAGCATTTACGCAACAATCCAGAGGATGGCCTCGGCATCCGCGGCCTAACACGCTGTGGCTAAAATGATACCGCAGCGCACAAAACTGTACCGGCAAGCTATGCACGGTAGTTTTGATTGGATTTACCGGTCACTGAGCAATCTTGCGAAACTGCCTCTGTGGCAGCTCAGGGACGGCCGCGGCACGATCATTAGTATCTCTGAAGCTCATATCAGCATGCCTGCCAGTTGCGAAGCGCGGGGCACCAAATGCACCTGTCTAGCAACGCCAGCAAGTGCACGCCGCCGGACCGAAATTTTGCCCAAGATCGCAAGCTGTACTAATGTCCCGCCCTAATCAGTCACTGCCATATGATCGGGAGCACAGCGAATGCACAGCAAACAAGCAAATCCAAACACCCACGACATGGAAAGCACGGCGGGTTTGCCCACCCTATCTTGGCGAACACAACGCCCTGCACGCATCTGTCGGACCTCAGCACGCGCGCGGGCCGGATTTGCCGTGATGGCGAGCCTTGCGCTCGGCGCCGGGTGTGCGGGCAACGACGACCCCGCTGCCGGCGGCGGAGCTGAGACAGCAGCCGCTGCCCAGACTGAACTGGCATATGTGACCAACGAAGACGCTGGCACCCTAACCGTGATAGACGTAAGCACCGACCAGGTAGTCGCCACCATTGATGTCGGCAAACGCCCGCGCGGTATCAAGGTAAGCCCCGACGGGGCCGTGGTTTACGTGGCCCTCAGCGGCTCGCCCAAATGCCCGCCCAGTATGTCGGATGAGGAATGCGAGGCGAAGACCGTCGACAAGTCCGCGGATGGTATTGCGCAGGTGGATGCCCGCACCCGCACTATCCGCCGCGTACTGCCGGGCGGATCAGACCCGGAGCAATTCGATGTGGACTGGACGCGTCAGCGACTGTACGTCTCCAATGAAGATTCCGATGA
>CBDUQI010000359.1:0-3232 GCA_965369325.1 uncultured Gammaproteobacteria bacterium | reverse complement strand
GATTGAAGTTGTCCCACGTCATGTAGATGTTGTCCTGGAACGGTGAGGTGGGCGACTCGTCCACATGCAAAATTTCTTTGTCAGCACCGTTAACACCCACTTCACGTCGCGGGTCGCCGCCGGGCTCGTTGGCCAGATCGGTCCAGGTCTGGCCGTTGTCAGCCGACCGGTAAAAGTACAGCGTGGTGAGCGAGGGCTGCAGCGAGGCCGTGTACACGAATCCACCATCCGAAGAGTACGCAACGGTGGGATCGCCCAGTGCGCCGCCAAGCGGTAGCGGCTCTGATGCCGCCCAAGAGCTGCCGCCATCGGTGGAGAAAAACATATCCTGTCGCACCGGATTCGGCCACAGCACGGTGCCGGCCACTGCGAGCTGTGGGTTCACCGGACTAATATCGATCGCGGATTCACGTGCGCCCGCCGGTGAGCTTATCTGTACATCACCTTCCAGTGATCGCACGACACCATCGTCGGATAACACGGCGAACGGCTCATCGGTAACCACACGCCATCGTCCATTCTCGGGCAATGCCTTGGCGTAGTATTTTCCATCAATCTGCAAGCCGTCATGCTCATGCATAAAGGCGAGCGCGGCAGAATGCGGGTACTGCAGCGGCCCCTCGCGCAGCATGCCCGGGAAGCTGCGCCGAAGCTGCACGCGGTAAAACGCCGGAATCGCGACACGCAGCTCGTGCTCATTGTCGGACAGCAGTGCGACATCGGTCCGCGTCAACTGATAGTTGCGATCGTCCCACGGACCGAAGCGATCCAACCCTGCGTAATCTACCGACGGGTCTGCTCCGCGACTCACATCAATCGCCTGAGCCGACGCAAACGATCCGCCGAGTAAGCAGACCAGAGAAAGAAAGATGATCTTGTTCATCGAGAATCCCCAATAGTTTTGATCGTTGGCTAAACTGCCTCGCAAAACGAAGCGGCCTTTATCTTCTTTTAGTGGTTGTTGGTCATGGCTGTGCTTTGAAAATAGCACACTGCCCAAGCGGTAGCGAAAAACGCGCCAGCCCAGCACCACGATTCAGGTTGGGCGCCCACGCGGATGCATGTTAAGCACGTGGGGGTGCCGCGGCGGTTGTTATGTAATACGCAGCACCGCGAAGGCTACTTGCCAGCCAGCCATTCGCCGCGCGACTTTTCGCGGATGCCAGCAACTTCGTCTTCGGGAATGCCCAATGACTCCAGGAAATCCTGATGCGCCTGCGGCATGCTGCGCTCAAACTCGCCGTGCCAGCGTTGCATGTCGCGTTCACTCATGCCACTTGCGGCCAGCATCTCGCTCCACTGGTAGCGGTCGACCGTGCGCGCCGAGCGGCGCAGAGAATCTTTGCCTAACAGATCGAGCAACATCTGTTGTTGCCGGCGCAACTGCGCGATCTCATCGTTCGCATGTGCCAGACGCTGGCGCAGGATATCGCTTATGCGAGTCGGTTCGGCATCCAGCAAGACATCAATCTGAGCCAGCTTAAGCCCAGCCTCGCGATACAGCCGTATCTGCTGCAAACGCCGCACATCGTTATCATCGTAACGCCGGTAGTTGGCATCGCTGCGTGCGCTGGGTCGCAATAGGCCTTTGCGATCGTAGTACAGTAGCGTGCTGCGCGAAATCCCAAAGCGGGTGGCCAGTTGGCCGACAGTATAGGTTGTACTCATCGCTATTGCGCGCTCATGCCGCGCGATAGCGTGCCTGAGGCAACGGCTGCAAATCCGGCGCGACAAACCGGACGCGTGCCTGCGCGCTGTGCAGTTGTGCTTCACTATAGTGCTGACCCAGCACGCCGGACGCACCAGTCACCAAGTCGGCATTTGCCTCAACAAACTCATCAAAGTCGGCGGCGTCCGCATCGGCCATGCGCGCGCAGATGATACGGGTCATAGCCTCGGTAAGTGTGTGATGAAATTTATCCGTGGCACCGAGGCTGTTAGCGTATGTGCTGATGCTGCGGCACACTCGTGCAAGCGCCTCATCCAGCGGGTATTCGGCAAGATAAACCCAGGCCAGACGCAGGTGGCCTCGATGATCGAACGATTCCGCTGG
The DNA here is from genome assembly GCA_965369325.1 of uncultured Gammaproteobacteria bacterium. Lineage (GTDB taxonomy): Bacteria > Pseudomonadota > Gammaproteobacteria > Steroidobacterales > JBCBZW01 > CBDUQI01. The sequence goes on along the minus strand of CBDUQI010000359.1, from coordinate 1,179 downwards.
CAGGGTGCACGACTCAAGGGCTTCAACAAATTTCTTGTCGGCGGGGTTCATAGACATTGCTCCTGGGTTGGCTGGCGCCTTGCCAATCAATAGCGCGAGCGGGAGCCTAAACTGTGAAGCTGTAGTCAGGTCAAGCGCAAAGGCCGCGTCTGCTAACCGCTCAACCAGACTTCGGCCCGGCGGACGAGTTGAAGGTAACGTTACGCTGCTCAGCGGTGTTGACGGACAAGCTAAATACATCTGGCCGCGAATAGTGCCCGTCGGTGTCCAGGGTCAAATTCTCCTGCGTACCCAGCGATATATCGATCTCGGCATAGAGTGTCTCGTTGTTTTCAAAGCTCGGGCCAGCAACGTAGCTGCCGTCCGGCGCGATCACGGCACTGCCCCCGCTCATCAGCGACTGCTCGGGGGAATCCGCCATGCTCGCCAGTAATGTGCGAGCGGCTTCGTGCTTACCGGGCAGGCTGTCCACGCCCTGCATTACATCTGCGTGGGTTAGGTTGTAGCCAGAGGCCAGCACATGGCAGCGCCCCTCAAAGGCGTAGTGGCGGCTGGCCACCTGATGCATCTCCTCGACGCTGGGCCATTGGGCGATGTGGATGCGCTCGTGCTGCGCGTGCATGGCTGCGCGAGCCAGCGGCATCCAGTGCTCCCAGCACACCAGCCCGCCAATCGGACCTGCATCGCTTTGCATGACACCCAGCGTACTGCCGTCACCTCGCCCCCACAACAGCCGCTCGGTGTAGGTGGGCACCAGCTTGCGGTGCATCCACATCGGGATCTGCTCATCCGGTGCAAACAGCAGCATGGTGTTGTACAGCGTGGCGCCATCGCGCTCGTGCACGCCCACGCAAATATAGCTGCCGGTTTCGAGCGCCAGTTGTTGCAGGGCTCGGGTCTGAGGCCCTGGTACTGTTACCGCGTTTTCGCTCAACAAGGCGTACAACGTCTTAGCGCCCGGCTGATCCCACATGCAGGCCTGCGGCGCGCAGTCCACCCAAACTGGATAACCGGTGAGCCAAGTCTCGCCGAATACCGTCAACCAGGCACCCGCCGCGGACGCCTCACGCAACAGCGTTTCGGCCAGATCCATGCTCGCGTGCAGATTCAGGAAAACCGGTGGCGCCTGCACCAGCGCCACCGTTCGCTTGTTGGCTGTGTTCATGGGCACTGACTATA
>CBDUQI010000358.1:0-3293 GCA_965369325.1 uncultured Gammaproteobacteria bacterium | reverse complement strand
GAATCGGCGTTGGCCAACGCCTCTTCAATGGTGATGCGGTTACCGCTGAACAACTCAAACAACGCGGCGTCGAAGCTCTTCATACCCGGTTCGCGACTGTCCTGCACAGCCTCTTTTACGCCAGCCACGTCGCCCTTGAGCACCAGCTCGGAAATGTGCGGTGTGTTAATCAGCACCTCCACTGCCGCCACCCGACGCCCGCCACGCCCCATCACCAGACGCTGGGAGATAATCGCCCGTAGGTACTGAGACAAATCCATCAGCACCTGTGCGTGTTGTTGCGGCGGAAACATATTCACGATGCGATCCAGCGTCTCTGCCGAGTTGTTCGCATGCAGCGTGGTCAGCACCAAATGCCCGGTGCCGGCTAGCGCCAGCGCGGAACGCATGCTTTCCTGATCACGAATCTCGCCAATCTGAATAACATCCGGGGCCTCACGCATCGCACTGCGCAGCGCCGAGGTGTAGGAGCGCGTGTCGCTGCCGACTTCGCGCTGATTAATGATCGAGCTGCGGTTCTTGTGCACGTATTCAATCGGATCTTCGATGGTGAGGATATGATCCGCGCAGTTTTCGTTGCGTTGATTGAGCATCGCGGCAAGGGTGGTTGATTTACCCGAGCCGGTCGAACCTACCATCAGAATCAGGCCGCGTTTGAGCATCGTGAGGTCGTGCAGCACCGACGGCAAATCCAGCTCATCCAGCGTTGGAATATCCGAGGTGATGTAGCGCAACACCAAAGCGATACAGCCGCGCTGATGGAAAGCATTCACGCGAAAGCGCCCCAGGTCCGGCTCAGAGATAGCAAAATCAAGTTCCAGGTCGCGCACGAACTGGTCCATCTGCTCTTCGCTCATCAGCGACAGTGCTGCCTGGCGCACCATCTTGGAAGTCAGGATCTGTTTGTTGACCGGGAGTATCCGCCCTTCAATCTTGATTTTGACCGGGGCCTCGGCGGTCATAAACAGGTCCGATGCCTTGCGCTCCACCATGAGCTTGAGCAGTGGCTTGGTATTCATACAATCCCGTACCCGTCACCGGGCGCAACGCCTGCCCGGGCAATCCTCGCGATAAATAATCTTTGCGGGCGCGCTAGCGCACGCCCTCTCCCAATGTGCCGTGCCAGCCCACAACGCAACACTAGAACGTGGCTTCCTTATCTGGCTCGACAATGCGCAGGCTCTTCGCTCCCTCATCGGAAGTCTTAAACTCGCGCTTGCTCTCCAGCTTGATCCGCAATCGCAACTCATTCTTGGAATCAGCGTTGCGCAGCGCCTCTTCGTAGGAGATGGCGCCCACCTCATACAATTGAAACAGCGCCTGATCGAAGGTAACCATACCCAGTCGATTGGACTTGGCCATCACCTCTTTAATCTGCGCAAACTCACCACGGAAAATTAAGTCGGAAATCAGTGGCGAGGCCAGCATAATCTCCATCGCTGCGATCCGACCCTTGCCGGTTTCGCGCATAATCAACCGCTGCGAAATCAGCGCACGCACGTTCAGCGATAAGTCCATCAGCAGCTGGTCACGCCGCTCCTCTGGAAAGAAGTTCACCACTCGGTCGAGCGCCTGATTGGCATTATTGGCGTGCAGCGTCGCCAGACACAGATGGCCGGTTTCAGCAAACTGCACCGCGTATTCCATCGTCTCACGGTCGCGAATCTCGCCGATCAGAATCACATCGGGTGCCTGGCGCAGGGTGTTTTTGAGCGCCGCATGCCAGTTGTCGGTGTCCACACCCACTTCACGCTGGGTGACGACGCAACCGCGATGACGGTGCACAAACTCCACTGGGTCTTCGATGGTAATGATATGCCCGCGCGATTTTGCATTGCGGTAGCCGATCATTGCAGCCAGGGTGGTGGACTTACCGGAACCGGTTCCGCCCACCACCATTACCAACCCACGCTTGGCCATCACGATGTCGGTCAGCACACCGGGCAACTGCAGCTCATCGAAGCTTGGAATCTCTGTGTTGATGGTACGCAGAACCGCGCCGATGTGGCCCTGCTGGACAAAAGCGCTCACCCTAAACCGGCCGATCTTGCGCGGGGAAATAGCAAAATTGCATTCCCGCGTCGCGTCAAACTCTTTGGTCTGCTTGTCGTTCATGATCGAGCGCACAAGCAACGCGCTTTGACTGGCGTTGAGTGGGGCCTCCGATACCGGTGATATCTTCCCGTCAATCTTCATGGCAGGCGGGAACCCGGCCGTAATAAAAAGATCGGAGGCGTCCTTGTTGACCATCCGCTTGAGAAGATCGTGGATAAGGCTTATCGCCTGATCTCTATCCATTTAGCTCTCCTGGGTGCCTGGGCTGGCTGCCCGGCACGTTCAGAACTGATCCTTGTTGGACGCCTTCAGGCGTGCCTCATCACGGCTAACAATGCCGCGCGTAACCAGATCCTGCAAGCATTGATCCAGCGTCTGCATACCGACGCCCTGCCCGGTTTGAATCGCCGAGTACATTTGCGCAATTTTGCCTTCACGGATGAGGTTGCGAATAGCCGGGGTACCTATCATGATTTCGTGTGCGGCAACCCGGCCACCACCGTTGCGCTTAAGCAGCGATTGGGAGATCACTGCGCGCAGGGACTCAGACAACATGGAGCGCACCATCTCTTTCTCGGCGGCCGGGAACACGTCCACGATGCGATCGATGGTTTTGGCGGCGCTGCTCGTATGCAGGGTGCCAAATACCAGGTGACCGGTCTCGGCGGCCGTCAGCGCCAGACGGATGGTCTCCAGATCGCGCATTTCGCCCACCAGCACCACATCTGGGTCCTCGCGCAAGGCCGAACGCAGGGCCTCACTAAACCCGATGGTATCGCGATGCACCTCGCGCTGGTTGATGAGGCTGCGCTTGCTCTCGTGCACAAACTCGATGGGATCCTCAATGGTGAGAATGTGATCGGGTTTGTTGTCGTTGATGAAGTCCACCATGGCGGCCAGCGTGGTGGACTTACCAGACCCGGTGGGGCCGGTCACTAGCACAATGCCGCGCGGATGCAGTGAAATCTCCTGGAAGATTGAGGGCGCGCCCAGATCCTCCAGCGTCAAAATTGTGGACGGAATGGTGCGAAACACCGCGCCCGCGCCGCGATTCTGATTAAACGCGTTCACGCGGAACCGAGCAAGCCCCGGGATTTCAAAGGAGAAGTCGGTCTCGAAGAATTCCTCGAAATCCTTGCGTTGCTTGTCATTCATGATGTCATACACCATGGCGTGCACTTCTTTGTGTGCAAGCGCCGGCATATTGACGCGCTTCATATCGCCATCTACGCGTATCA
>CBDUQI010000357.1:0-3297 GCA_965369325.1 uncultured Gammaproteobacteria bacterium | reverse complement strand
GATCCTTAGTGGCCGCTGTACTCGCGTGAGCGGACCATCAGATCAAATGGCTAATAGAGGGTTCGCCCGAACCGTCAATGCTATCGGTGAGCGCGTATGTTTTATGTGACCCTGCCAACAATTCCAGTGTGGTAGACCATAATTTCCTATGGTTTTCTACTGTGGTCGGGGAGGTATGGCGTTATGACAAGTGTATGTTCAGCACGTGTGGATTGGCGGCTTCCGTGAAAGCCGCAACTTTTAGCATCGCTCTGTTCGTGGGCCAACAACAGATAAAGGCAGCACAACGCATGCAGCCCGGTCGTAGGCGGCCACACAGCAGGTGCGCGCACCTCGCCGGAACTCCTGCGCGCGTGGTTGGTCGAAAGTCGCATAACAAGTACAGGTGAACTGACGCCGTGTTGGGGCGGATCTGTCGGGCGATGCGGGGGTGTCTCGACAATCCAATTGGATGGCGGGTAGACTGAATTACTGCTGCATATTCGTTGTGCAGGGGAGGAGGGGGCACGATGGAACTGCAAAGATGGGCCGGGCATTTGGTATGGATGCTCCTGTTGATTACTGCCGGCTGTGGTGGCGGTGGAGGCGGAGATAGCGGCAGTACCGGCGGCACCGGTGATTCATCGGGCGGCAGCGCCAATGTGCCGCCAATGCCACTCACCGGTACGCTTACGCGAACCGATTTACCATCGCCAACCATTTTGAGTGCGACGCCTTCCAAACTTGATCCGTTTGTGGCCTTCGAATCCGGTCAGGTACGGCCGCTGAGTCTTAGCGCCGATGGGAGCAATCTGTTGGCCGTCAACACGCCGGACAATCGTCTGGAGGTGTTTGCCATCACGAATAACACCCTTGCACACACGCACTCTGTGCCGGTTGGAATGGAACCGGTGGCCGTTGCCGTCAGTGGCGATCAGGCCTGGGTGGTCAACCATCTGTCGGACAGTGTCAGCGTTGTGAGCTTTGCTCACTCACCGCCGCGCGTGATCAGAACGTTATTGTTGGGTGATGAACCGCGCGACATTGTGTTCGCTGGCCCGGAGTTCTCGCGTGCCTTCATCACCACAGCACATCGTGGCCAGAATCACCCGCGGGACGCGCGGTTGAATACGGCTGCCATCGGCCGAGCAGATGTTTGGGTATTTGAGCGGGACGAACTCGGGGCCGAGTTGGGCGGTTCGCCGTTGCAAATCATCACGCTGTTCGGCGATACCCCGCGCGCATTGGCGCGTACGGCTGATGGCTCGCGCGTCTATGCCGCCGTGCTGAATTCTGGCAACCGAACTACCGTGGTACGTGACGTCCCGACCACCGACAAAGCACCACCCTTTGCCAGCGCCGATGGCGTGACGGCACCACTCTCGGCGTTGATCCTGAAGTACAACGGGCGCAATTGGGTGGACGAACGCGGCGTGGTGTTTGATAACCGGGCGAGTCTGAATCTGCCGGATACTGACGTGTTCGAGCTGGATGCCATGGCCACCGTGCCCGCGCAGACCCGTAACTGGAGTACTGTCGGCACCACCCTGTTCAATTTGGCCGTCAGCCCGATAAGCGGCAGCGTGCTGGTGAGCAATACGGATGCGCGCAATCAGGTGCGCTTTGAAGGCCCGGGCAACGGCGCATCGACCGTGCGCGGGCACGTGACTGATAACCGGATCAGCGTCCTGCGCGAGGATGGCACTATCTTGCGGGTGGATCTTAACAGCCACATCGACCGCACCCGCGAACTCGGTACGGCGCAGGAGCGGGCATTGTCGCTGGCGTTGCCATTGGAGATGTCCGTCAGCGACGACGGCAGCACTTTATACCTGGTGGCGATGGGCTCTAACAAAGTCGCCGCGATTAACCTCGCGGACCTCGAGGGTGACCGCTTTGACCCGGCCGACACCACGCATATACAGGTAAGCGGCGGTGGGCCTACCGGTATCGTGCTGGATGAAGCGAGAGGGCAGGCGTTCGTGATGACCCGGTACGACAACGGGATCTCAGTGATCGATCTGGCCACTGCGCAAGAAACCGCACACGTTCAGATGTTCAACCCGGAACCCGCGTCTATCGTCGAAGGCCGGCGCTTTTTATACGACGCAAGCATTACCTCGAGTACCGGGGATTCCGCCTGCGCCTCCTGCCACATATTTGGCGATACCGATCACCTGGCCTGGGATCTGGGTAACCCGGACGAGGAGGGGGAGCGTAACCCGTTTAGCCAGGTGCCATTCACTCAACCCAATACCGGTAACTTCCGTACCCAGCAAACTAACTTTCACCCCATGAAAGGTCCTAAGGGAACGCAGAGTTTGCGTGGGATGCCCAACCACGGGCCGTTGCACTGGCGTGGTGATCGCACTGGCACCAATCCAGTAGATGGTGAGCCGCGTGAGGCCGCCGCGTTTAAAGAATTCAACAAGAGCTTCCAAATCCTGCTGGGGCGCGAGCTGCCGCTAGAGGAGGCCGAGATGCAGGCCTTCACAGACTTTGCCATGCAACTAAGTTACCCACCCAATCCGCACCGCCCGCTTGATAACGTGTTAACGCCCGATCAGCAAGAAGGGCGACGCGTGTACACCAATGTCTTTACCTCCCCTGGGGGGACAGTCGGGTGCAACACCTGCCACGTACTGGATGCGGCGAACGGCCACTTTGGCGCGGCCGGCAATCTGATCGCCGTGCTGGGGGCGAACGAGCAGGACTTTAAAGTACCGCACTTCCGCAACATCTATCAGAAGGTAGGGTTTTTCCGCGGCGGGCTCAGTCAGCCGCAGATTCGTGGCTTTGGCCTGAGCGAACCGGGCTCCACGCCCGGGTTGATGGCGTTGGTCAACAGCGGCGACTTCCAGTTTGAAACCGATCGGCAACCGGAGCAGCTGGCCGCGTTTATTTTCGCTTACGACACGGTGCTGGCACCGATCGTCGGGCAACAGATTACGCTGGGCAGCGAGGCGTCGGCGAGCGCAGAGGCAAGAGTGGATCTGCTGATGGCGCGGGCCCAGGTGACGGGGCGTTTGCCCGAATGTGATCTGGTAGTGAAGGGCGTGTGGGACGGCGAAGTGCGCGGCGCGGTGAGGCTGGAGGACGACACCTTCCAGAGCGACCGTCAGGGAGAGATTTTAAGTCTGGAGCAGCTAAAGATCCTCGCCGGGCAAGACGACAACCACCTTACCTTTACGTGCACACCACCGAACTCAGGTTTGCGCATGGGCGCAGACCGGGATGAAGATGGCGTGTTCGATCGGGATGAGCTCTAGGCATTGGGCAGCTAAGCGCCACGCATCAGCGATTTGCGCAAGCAGGAAC
>CBDUQI010000356.1:0-3325 GCA_965369325.1 uncultured Gammaproteobacteria bacterium | reverse complement strand
GTATACAACGTGAGCGACAGCGCCGGTGTGGGTGGGCTCATTTGGGGAGACCCGTGTCGCGGCCGCCACGATGCAGCCAGCGGGGCGCAAGATCGCGCCAGCAGACCCCGCCCAGCGCTGTCAGGCCGCCAGCGACACTCCACAGATCGCCGTCCACCCCCGGCCCTCCCGCCAACGGGACGCTCGCAAATGTGCCCACCAGGTGACCGCCCAACGCCCCAACACACAACGCCAACACCGGTAACAGCAACGCCTGAGCGGTTTGCCGCGCCAATGAGCCCGCGCGTGCCGGCGGCTTGGCGGGTGCGCCGGGCGTCATCGCAGGATCAGCGGCATCAGGCAGGCGTGATAAATCGCATAACGCACCCATCCCGCAGCCCTCGCCGGCATCGCACAGCGCACAGCGACCGCTATCGGCAAGCCGACTCGCGACCGATGGCAATGGGGATTTAGAGATTGCAGGACCTGACACAGGCCGCTACTTGCGCACAGGCACCAGAGATTGCATCGACTCGCCGATCATTCTGACCGTCGGTTTAGGCACCTCGCCGACCACGATCACCTGGTAGCCTTCGACCGTTGTGGAAAAGGCGTTCGAGCCGCCCATGGTCGCAAGGCCACTGCTGACCGGCTCGTCCTCTACAATGGGCTCGACAAACACCGAGACCGATGCCAGCCCGTCGGAGTACACCAGATGCTCGCGCGCGCTGTCGTCTTCGCTTTGCCGGTTCGCCACCGACAGCTGGAATCCGTCCGGCAGGTCATTCACCTGCCAGCGAGGTATCGGCCGCTTATCGGTATCGGCGGGACTGTCTTGCACCGTCACTTTAAAGCCCTCGACGGCAAGCTCAGGTTGCAGTTCATCCGCATCGATGGTGTCGGGAAAGTCGATATCGGTGAATTTAATCTGCTCGACCACCGCGGCATCCGCCGTAACCATCATCGACTGCAACGGCATTGCGGTCGACTCGTCCAGCCATAGACGGTAGCCATAGCGGAAGCTATCCATTGGGTAGACTTCGATAATGCGGGTTCGCCGACCGGCCACCCGATCCCAGGCGCCGCCTTTAAATTTGTACAGCCGTGCTAACTCATCAGTAAATTCAGGCAGTGCCGCGCGCAGCGGGCTGGCCCCGGGGTTGCGATCCACTAACACCGCCTGTTGGGCTTTGATGACACAACGCGTCTCGTGCGGGGTCCTAAGCACCTCGCGACCACTGCCGTCCAGCGAGATCAGGCGCTCGGTCACCACCCCTTCCTGCACCCGGTGGATAACACGCATGGCTTCCACTTGGCCGGCCGTGACATGAATAAATGTGCCGCGGTAGTTAAGCTTCTCAACCGCCGCGTTCATCCGGTCCAGCCACTCGTGCGTGTCGAAGCCCTCGTTCTGCGCGCAGACTGGGCCCACAGCAAGCAGCAGCAAAGGGAGGGCTACGCGAATCATCAGGGGCTTTCGCTGTCCGTTTCAGCGTTACGGTTGCGCATTTGCTCAGCCCGAGTGTGATCACGCTCTGCCTGGGTCTCTACGCCCACACCGCCGTAGGTCAATATGCCGGGGCGGCTGGGTGAGCGAGAGTAGCGGCTGTGGTTCACCACATAACGCGCAAGCTCTGCGCCACGCAACTGCACCGGGTTACTCACCGGCACTGGCGGCACGGTCGAAAACGCAGATGGGTCTTTCTTAAGGTCCGGCACCACAACGGCTTCAGGTGAATCGTTAACCCCGGCCAGTATCGCATCATCCTCGGCCACCAGCGCCGCAGGCTGGCTCGAGGCTGTGGATTGGGTATCCACCCCGGACTGGAAGTTCTGTACGCTGAAGATAGCCACCACCGCCACGAGTGCAGCCGCCGCCACCATGCCTATCGGCTGCAACGCCTGTGCCACCAGCGCCGAGCGCGGGGCTGGCAATGGTCGCTCTTGTTGCAGCGCAGCGCTCATGCGCTGAGCAAAGCCGTGGCTGGCCAGCTCATCACCACGAATAGCCTCACCTATGAGGTGATACTCGCGGAAGGTTTGCCTGAGCTCATCCGATCCGGCCAGACGGCGAATCAGAAGGTCAGCTTCACGCTCCGGCAACTCGTCATCAACGAATGCGGAGATTTGTTCCCTCAACTGATCTGTCATTGCTGATCGTCCCTCAACTCAGCAGAGGCTTAAGCCGTTTGGATATTGCCTCACGCGCTCTGAATATTCTAGAGCGTACCGTGCCCACCGGGCATTCCATCGCGGCCGCTATCTCTTCATAACTCATACCCTCTAGCTCGCGAAGAATAATGGCGGTTCGCAAGTCTTCAGGCAACTGTTCTATCGCTTTTTCAACTGTCTGCCGGATTTCCCTGGTAAGCAAAAGCCCTTCAGGCGTGTCGATTTCCCGTAATCGCGCCTGCATGTCGTATTGCTCGGGGTCCTGTAGGTCCAAGTCGTAGTCCACGGGTCGTCTCTTTGCTGCTACCAAGTGGTTCTTCGCCGTGTTGATGGCGATGCGGTACAGCCACGTGTAAAAAGCACTGTCTCCGCGGAAACCAGGCAGCGCCCGGTAGGCCTTCAGAAACGCCTCTTGCGCTACATCCAGTGCTTCAGCCTGATCGTGGACATAACGCCTCACCAGCTGAACGATTTTGTGCTGGTACTTCAGAACCAGCAGATCGAACGCCTTGGAGTCGCCTTGCTGGACTCGTTCAACCAGCGATTTGTCGCTTGGTTTGTTGCCCATCTAAGGCTTCTCTCCCATTGGCACTTCAGTAGACTCAGGCTACACGCAAAAGTTCGCGTGGGGGTTGAAAAAGTGTGACTTGGTTACAGGGTCACTCGGTGCACGCACTGGATTTAGCCGCGTCGGTGGCCCGCGAGACGTCACCAGTGCCCTGCAAGTCGGCCACAAGCTGCTGAAGTTCAACCGTTTTAGCCGGCTCTCTTCCTAGCAGCAAGGCTAACATTATGGGCGTGGGCATCTCCATCAGCTCGCGAAATGCGGCCTGCTGGGCGGCGGGTGCTTGTGCATATACGTTCACCACGTAACGCTCCAGCAGCACGTCCAGCTCTTTCATGCCCCGGCGGCAGCGCCATTTTAATCGCGCGATCTCGCTCATCGGCGTGTGCCGTTGGTCACCATCACGCTATTCGGCCGCCTAGTGACGGCGCTCGACCATCATTTTTTTGATTTGCGCAATCGCCTGCCCCGGATTCAACCCTTTTGGACAGGTCCGGGTGCAATTCAAAATAGTGTGGCACCGATACAGGCGGAAGGGATCTTCCAGATCATCTAGCCGCTCGCCAGCCGCCTCGTCACGCGTATCGACCAGCCAGCGGTAGGCCTGCA
>CBDUQI010000355.1:0-3366 GCA_965369325.1 uncultured Gammaproteobacteria bacterium | reverse complement strand
CCCATCAGGCCCGATGGCCACCACAAAGTTGTGTACTAATCGCCGGAGTTATCTAAATGGCCAGACCTCACATTGAACCGTTTTGCGACCGCGACGTGCACTTTAAGAACATGGTGCTACCCGGTTTTTCCTCAGGTTTCAGATACAAGATGTTGAGCCTCGACCCGGACAACGGGGCGTGCTCCATGACCGTGCAGCTCGACGGCGGGTACTCACAACCGCCGGGTTTCAGCTACTCGGAGCTTGAGATGATTGTGGTCGAAGGGCAAATACAGGTGGGAGAGAAGACCTGCGTGCGCGGGCACTACTTTTTTGTCCCGGCCGGCTATGCGCTGCCCGCTATCTCCACCGAGCAGGGCGCCCTGGTGCTCATGATGTACAACACCGGCGAGCCAAGTCTGATCGAGAGCGACACCCATCACGCGTTGAGCCGAACCGAGCTGTATCACGATGTCGACTCCTGGGCTGATATCCCCTGGGCAATGGGCAATGTGACCAAACCTTCGGTCGCAGCCGGCTGCATGATCAAGCTGCTTAACTACAACCCCGACTCAATGGCGCTTACGTTTCTGTATTGCATGACGCCGCATTTCCACCAGGACAATATTTCCTACCATGATTGTGCGGAAGAGTCGTATCACCTCTGGGGCACCTCGTGGATGATGCAGTTTGGTGATGTGCCGACCGGCGGCTACTTCTGGCGGCCGGCGTACATTAATCACGGCGCCTTCGCGAGCGAGCTGGGTTGCATTGCGCTGGGTCGGGTGGACTCAAAGCTGTACAACCACTTCCACTACAACCCGTGGAGCACGCCGCAGGAAAACCATGCGAGATCGGCGGCGCGGCTGGCCCAGCGCGACCCGCTGTTGTACCAATGGTGTGTGAACTACTCACACAACCACCCGCACGGCCCGGAGGATTTTGAGAAAACCATGACGCGTGTGGGGCATCCACAGGGCCATGTGCACAAGCACGAGCATGATGATGATCATGACCACGGGCATGATCACGACGACGGGCACCACCATCACGACTAGCGAGCCCGCTAAAACGTACTACTTTTGATAAGCAAGCATGCCTGTTAGTTCGTGATAGTCAATGCGCCGAAAAACTCGTCAGCACTGAGCTGATATTCTCTGTCACAAGTTTCGCGGTCGGGAACTAACCAAGTCACACTAGGGAAACTGTTGGCCGAGCGCGGTGGCGACGTTGTTTACTAAGCGGGATTAAGCCTATCGTTGTCGTCGCCCACGGAGATCAGAACTGATGCGCCGTAATATGTAGGAGTGCGACCCATGAAGCGCTTGTTCTGGCACCACCTCGTAATTGTCAGTCTTTTGTTCGCCGCGCACCAACGGTGATGGCTTCGGCAACGCCTGCGATCCAGACCTAGGCAATGACGGTGTGGTTAATTTTGATGATCTCACATTGCTGAAATCGGCCTTTTTGGAGTAGATAACCTTGACGCGGACTTCAACGGTGACCTGCAGGTGAATTTTGGCGACTTCAGCATCATGAAAGCACTGTTCTTCGGATTGCCGGGGCCCAGCGGTATCGCCATGCCCTGACGATGCGGTAGACGACTGGATAAGCGAAATGGACGATTTCTAGGACGTCGCAAGAGATCTTTCACGAGTTCCGCCTCTAACTGTCGGTTTTGAGGAGGGCTTGTTTGTCGACCTTGCCTGAGTTGGCTTTTGGCAATGAAGGCAGCTGGATGAACTGCGCCGGGATTTTGTACGGCGCAAGGCGTTCACGACAATGCGCCTCCAGCGCCTGTATGTCCATGGCGCCCGGCGAACAGGCGATGAACGCGATCACCACCTGGCCTCGCTGCGCATCCCGCTGACCGAGCACCGCGGACTCGTCTATGCCCTCAAATGCCATCAACACCTGTTCAATCTCGCTCGGGTAAATATTCACGCCCGCGCGGATAATCACGTCCTTGTCGCGACCCCGTAACGCGATGCGTCCACCGGGCAGTTGCTGCGCTAGATCGCCCGGGTAAAACCAACCGCCTGCATTGCTGTCATGTTCCGTGCCGTCGCTACGAATAAAGCGGGTGGCCACGCCGGGCCCGCGATAGCGCAGGCGTCCGGTGTCTCCCACCGCAAGCGGCTCCCCGTTCTGATCCACTATTTGGACTTCGGTGCGGAAGGTGGGCGTGCCGACGGTCGCCGCATGCGCGGCGAATTCATGTGCCTGCAACACCGCGATGCCACCGCCTTCGCTTGAGGCATAGTACCCAAGCAGATTCGGGCAAATGGATTGACGTACCTGATGGGCCTCCTCGCTGTGCAGTGGCTCGCCGCTCACGATCAGGCGTCGCAAATGCCCAAGCATCGGGGAAGGGCCGGCTACGGGAAGCCACCGACGCAAGAGGGTGGGGGGCGCGAATGTGGCCGTGACACCTGTGCGCGCAAGCGCCGCCAATACCTGCTCGGTCGGCATCGGCGGTGGCGCCAAATGCACTGTCCCGCCGCTCGCGAGTGTGCTCATCGCAAACGAGCGCCCCGCGCCAAAGTAAAGCGGGGTTAACACCGCAAACCCGTCCTGCCCGTTCAGCCCGATGGTCACCCACTGACTGACAAAGCGTTCGTATAGTTGCCGGTGAGAGACCACCGCACCTTTGGGTTTGCCAGTAGTGCCGGACGACAACGACAGCAGCAGATCGCCCGGATCGCGCACGTGGATTTTATCGTCAAGGGCCGTGGCGGCTGCGGGTGCCGCAGGCACGCGAAGGTGTACGGTGCGTGCGCCATCCAGCCCGTCGATTGGTGTGTCGCTGGCCACCACGCGCACGTGGAACGTCTTTACTGCCGCGCGTTTTTCCGGATCCGCCCAGCGGTGATCAATCGGGACAATCACCGCGCCCAAATACGCCAGGGCATAGTGCGCAATCAGATGCAGCGGGTGATCGGGCATCGATAGCCCCACGCGGTCACCCGGGCCGACGCCCGCCTGCTGCAGTTGCGCCGCGATGTCCTCCAAGGTACGCCACAGCTGCGCATAGTCGATAAGTTGTTCGCCGTACACAATCGCCGTGCGCTCGGCCTGGTTGATAGCGTGGGTGCGAATAATCGAGGCGAGATTCATGGCGACCGGCGCGATAGGCGTGGCGGGCTAGTGGTTGAGCTTGTAAATGCGTTGCACGTTCTCACGCAATAGTTTCTTCAGCACTTCGGGCTTAAACCCCAGCGCGTCGATCTGATCGATCGTGCGCTTGAAGTCGAGCACTGGAAAATCCGTGCCAAAGATTACTTTGTCCTGCCCGTAGCTGTTGATGTAATTCACGAAGCTCTGCGGCCAGTACTTGGGGCTGTGCGCGTCGCAGCCGATAAACACGTTGTCGTGCTTCCATGCCAT
>CBDUQI010000354.1:0-3374 GCA_965369325.1 uncultured Gammaproteobacteria bacterium | reverse complement strand
GGGCTTCAACGGCGGTTACTACTACGTGCGCGGCATTCTGGACTTCGATTAATCGACGTTGTGGATAACGGTGGTGGCTTAAGCCGCCACCGGCCGCTAAAGAAAAAGGGATGCTTCGGCATCCCTTTTTTCGTTCTTGTAACTAAAGCGCGGCGATACACTCAATCTCGACCAACGCATCCAGCGCCAACCCACTCACCGCCACCGCGCTGCGCGCCGGTTTGTTGGTCGGAAAATAGGTGGTATATACCTTGTTCATTGCCGGCCACTGCGCAATGTCGGCTAGGAACACCGTACATTTCACTACTCGGTCCATTGAGCTGCCATAAGCTTCTACCGCGCGCTTGATGTGCTCCATTGTCTGGGTGGTCTGCCCGGCGATTCCACCAGGTACCAGCTCAGACTTTCCGGCGATGTTGCCCAGTTTTCCGGCAAGAAACAGTAAGTCCCCCACCTGCACCGCATCCGAAAACGGTAGCCCCGAAGGCGCACCCGGCGGATTGTGGAACGCGGGCGCCGCGGCGGCGGGCCGTTTCGCCCCTGCCAGCACGGCGGTCGCGGCCAGCACCGCAATACCGGTAACCGCCATCATCATTCCTTTATTCATTTCTTCTCCCCTTGAAGTTAGCGAATAAGAATCTATATCTCGCCCGCACGAGCAACGCGGGTAATGTGCTCCGCGGCACGAAACGCCAGTGCCTGGATGGTCATCGTCGGCTGGCCGCGGCCGGAGGTCACAAAGCTGCTGCCGTCGCAAATAAACAGATTGGGCACATCGTGCGTACGGTGAAAGCGGTCAACCACCGAAGTGGCGGCATCATCGCCCATACGGCAAGTGCCCAGCAGGTGCGCACCGGCGGTTTGCGGCACGATGGGATCGCCCCAACTCACTTTCGCCCCGGCCGCATCCATCATCTCCAGCGCCTTGCCCTGCAAGTACTTGCCCGTCGCCATATCATCATCGTGATCACGATAAGTAATGCGCAACGCCGGCTGGCCCCATCGATCGCGCACCTCCGGGTCCAGCGTCACCCTGTTGGTAGGCACTGCCAATGAGGTGGAGTTACACATCACGGTCATGTTCCGAGTAAACCGCTCCTCGAGTAGTTGCTTGTATTCGCGCCCCCAGGTAGGCGAGCCGGGTGGCAGGCCCTGCAACGCAAACAACGCGGGGAAAGAATTCACCAGCGGACGGGAATCAATACCACCGCCACCGTAAAACCCGCGCTTCTCATCGTTATCATAAAAATCCATCACCAGTTGTGTGCACTGAACACTTTTATATTCATTCAACGGATGCTCAAAGTGCGCCTGAGCAGTGGCATGGTAGTTGAACATCAGATACTGCCCGACGATCCCGGATCCGTTAGCGAGTCCGTGTGGAAATCTGCCCGACGCCGACATCAGCAGCAACCGTGGTGTTTCCGCCCCGTTGGCCGACAGCACTACCGCTTTGGCCCGCTGCCCCTGCTCGACCCCATTCTGATCGCGATACACCACGCGGTTCAATCGTCCGTGGCGATCATGCTCAAGACGCACTACCTGGCACTGCGCCCGCAACTCGCACTGACCGGTGGCAAGCGCCTCCGGGATCATCGTCGCAAGGCTTGAAGATTTGGCGTTCACCTCGCAGCCAAAACCGATGCAGAAGCCGCAGTGCACGCACGGCGGGCGCCCGTTGTGCGGCTGCGATAATATCGCCAACGGCGCGGACTGCGGCGTCAACCCCAGTGCTAGTGCGCCTTTGCGCAGCAACGCACCTGAAGATTTGATCGGCATTGGCGGCATCGGATACGGCTTTGAGCGAGGTGCATCAAACGGGCCCGGCTCGCCGGAGACACCCACCTCCCACTCAACCCGCGTGTAGTACGGCTCCAACTCTTCGTAGCTAATCGGCCAGTCCGAAAAACCAGTGCCACTGATCGGTCCCAGCAAACTGCACTCTTTGAAATCCAGCGGGCGCATGCGCCAATAGTTGCCACTAAAGTGCACGGTGCTGCCGCCCACGCCGCGAGAATAAAACGCCGGCGGCAAGCCAAAGCCGTTACGGGCTGCCACAAAGGGCTGCTCGGGCCCAGCAGCAAACATCTGTGGATACTGCTCAAGATCCATCGTGAGCTCGTTGTCCATGAACACGGCCAGCTCATCGTGATTAAAGTTGGAGGCCAACCGGTGCGGGCCCTGCTCCAGCGCGACGACGCTGAAGCCGTTGCGCGACAACTCGCGCGCCATCACGCCACCGCCAGCGCCGGTGCCGATTACCACAAAGTCCACCGGCTCATCCGTGCGCCAACGCGGCTGCTTGCTCATGTTTCCTCCCCGGCCCGCAAAGCAGCATCGTAGTACCCAAACGGCGGTTGCCAGACGTGGCGATGCTGGAAACCCAGAACCTCCCAACCGGCATGGTTACGATTGCCCCCGTAGGCGGGCATCGCGAACAACCCTAACAAGGTGAGAAAGCGGACGGTCTGGAAGAATCCAGTGCTTTCCTGCGTGGAAAGAAAGTGGGTTTGCGCATCAAACCGAAGCTGGCTGAAGTACTCGTGCTCAGGATGCTGAGCACGCAGGATGGCCGTAAACGGCTCGACGCCATCGCGGGCGGCCTGTGCCGGGCCCGCGATGAAACCCTCCAGCGACTGATCAAAAAAATATACAACACCAGCATCGGTTGCGCCGGGCGTCTGCGTGCGCGGCACAATCTGCTCCGCCACCGCACCGAGCTCGCGTGCCTGAATGCCCGAAAGATGGGTCAGTGGCCGCGCCTGATCGGCGGCCGCCGCCGCCGCGTTCCCGGTGGCGTAAACCTGTGGCCAATACGCGCTCGCGCACACGCCGCCGGCAACCCTCGCGAACTGCTGCAAGAACCATCGACGGGGATAATCATCCGTGGACATCACACCCTCTCCTGCTGCTCGGAACCGGGGCGTCAGCCTATCATAGATATCCACTCGGTCCTGAAGGGCAATGCCCATCGCAGCGGCACCTGTTGGCCGCAGTATGGCCGCGTTTGTCCGCTAAAAAGCGCGCAAAATGGGCCGCGGGTGCGCTAGTGTTAATAGTGTACCGTACCGTCAAGGAGTGTTTGTGCATCGCACCGCGCGAGAACACCTGATTCCTTACGCCCTGCTACTGGCGCTGGCGCTGCAGGCTGTGATGCCAGCGGGCTATATGCCGGTGGCGCTTGGCGACGGCCTAATACAAATTTGCCCGCGTGGTCTGACCGACGCCCAGATGTCAGCGCTGCACGGCGCCCATCACGGCGCCCATCACGATAGCGATCCCAAAGCCCCGACAAGTCAGAGCCTATGGTGTACGGCCGGTGCCGCCGCAGGCGATGCCATCAGCGCGATTGCAATCGCTACCGGCCCTACACA
>CBDUQI010000353.1:0-3376 GCA_965369325.1 uncultured Gammaproteobacteria bacterium | reverse complement strand
GCGACGGGAAGCAGCGTGCCAAAGCCGGCCTGTGGATCGACCTGGACCTGCACGGCCTGCTGGCCGATAGCACCGGGGATCAGTGTGCCCAAAGGCCACTCGACTTGATCGCCGTTGACGGTGCCACCGCCGCTTGCGGAGAGGAACGTGGCGCCCGGGGGAAGGGTGAGTGCCAATGCGCCGTTGGTGAGGTTACTGGTCTCGGTGTTGCCGTAGTGCACGGTGTAGTTCATGGTGCCGCCGGGGGCGATCGGATCGTGACTTTCATCAATCGCAAGCGTCGCTACACTGTTGTCATCGACAGTCAGTACGTCAGAGTCGCTTGCCGCTATTTCACCGCTCTGGGTCACATCGATGACCCAATTGATATCGGTGCCGTCGGCCGTTGCGCTTGAAACAACGGTCGGAAACGTCCAGCTAACCGCCTGACCCGCACTGAGGCTCGCCACCGTCCATCGAATTAACTCACCTGCCGTGCAGTCGTCGTTCGAGCCGCCGCCTGTGCCGCCGCAGGATGTGCTGTTGACGCCCAGGACGAACGGTTCAAACAACGCGTTGACGCCCGTTGGGAAGACGATGTCCGCAGTCAAATCAAGTTCAGGCGTGATGCCGTCGTTGACGAGCGTTACCTCGACGATGCTCTGCTCGCCCGGATTCGCGACACCGGGCGAGACGCGAATGTCCACATTCACCGCAGCGGTCGCTGCGTGAGTGCTCAAGGTGAGAAGCAGCGCCATGGCGGAGACCGCCAGCGCCGAAGGCGTCTTGCCTTGACAAGGAGTATTGGTGGACATGCCAAAGAGCCGCCACGCAGATACTAAGTGTTTCATACTTTCCTCCAACAACGATCATTAGAACGAAACCCGCCGGGGCCGACATCTAACAGCACAGCAGGACTGACGTGAAGCCAAACGCAAGGTCAGCCGACAATCTCAAACGATTGGGCGTTGTCACTTGTCCGTCGGTAACGTATTCGAGGTGGCCGAATTCCCAGGTCGAACAAGCGTTCTACTAGGGTGTTGACCTCGCGGTACACGTCCATGTCCGTTAAGTGCCGCGAGCGCTGAACTTTCGCACGCCGCGTTTACAATTGGAGGCGAATCATCGCATTGCGATGTGTTAGAGAACTCCGCACCGACTAAACGCCACCTCGATGTAGGCACCCAGGTACCGCATGGTTGCCTCAGGATGCGCGGCGGGTGTCGGCTGTGTCAGGCGTCTTCGCATCTGACAACTGGCTCCACAGGGCTCGGATGAGCGGGCTGCGCAGCCGACGTTTGGAGGTAAACAGGCCCACGTGATACGGCGGCAGTTTTGGGGATACCTGCAGCACTCGCACACGCTGTGCCAGCGGGCTGTTGTCGAGCACAATTTGCGGCACCACACCCACCCCAAAACCCAGACTTACCATACTGACAATGGCCTCGTTCCCCGCCACCTGTGCGTAGATGCGCGGGCTCACCCTGCGCCGTCTGAACCACGCATTCACCCGCTCGCGCGCCACCCCATGCTCCGACAGAATCATCGGGATCTGCGCCCAGTCCGGCGCTGGCGAGCGCGGCGACCGGGTAGGTAGCGCCATATCCAGCGGTGCGACGAACACCAGCGGCGTGGTGGTGATTGGGCGAAAGGCGAGGTCGGCGGGTAAACGATCAGGGCGGGCGGCAATGGTGATGTCTTCATGCCCGGCAACGACCCGTTGCAATGCGTCTTCGGCAGCACCGGTATGCAGTTTGATCTCGATACGCGGATGCTGCTGGCGAAACTTGCTCAAAATGTCGTAGAGAAAGCTGTAGCTCGCGGTCACCGAGCAAAAGAGGCTGATTTCCCCATGTAAGTCAGTAGCTTGCTCCAGTAACTCATCGCGAATTTGATGCCACCCGGTCACCGTCTCGCGGGCGTACTCGGTAAACTGACGCCCCTGCGCCGTAAGCGCAACATGGCGGTTATCCCGCTCGAACAGGGCGATCCCGAGCGTGCCTTCAAGGCGGGCAATGTGCCGACTGAGGGCCGATGCACTGATGTGACAGCGTTCGCTGGCACGACCGAAGTGCAGGGTGTCCGACAGGGCCAGAAACATCTCCAGTGAGCGCAGTTCCAACGGGGCTTTCTCCTAATGCCAGATGTTTGGCAGATTGTTGCAATAAATGGGATATATAATTGCATATATTTCATTTTACGCAATACTTGTGATCCCTTATCCTGTGCGTCGATCAGTGACCTCCGATGGTCACATCCCCCTATGCTGTGGAGAGGTATGGCGATGCACGTGTACTACGACAAAGATTGCGATCTTGGGCTTATTCAAGGCAAGAAGGTAGCGATTATCGGTTACGGTTCGCAGGGGCATGCCCACGCATGCAATCTGCGTGATTCCGGCGTGGACGTCACCGTGGGGCTGCGCCCCAACTCGGCCTCTCGCGCCAAGGTGAAGGCGGCCGGCCTGCAGGTAGCAGATGTGCCTGAGGCGGTTGCCGCTGCAGACATCGTGATGATTCTTACCCCGGATGAATTCCACGCGCAGTTGTACCGCGATGAGGTGGAGCCGAATCTGCGCAAGAACGCGACGCTCGCCTTCGCCCACGGCTTCTCCATTCACTACAACCAGGTGGTGCCGCGTGAGGATTTGGATGTCATCATGATCGCGCCCAAAGCGCCTGGTCACACCGTGCGCTCTGAGTTTGTGCGCGGTGGCGGTGTGCCGGATCTGGTCGCGATTTATCAGGATACCTCTGGCAGCGCTAAAGCGTTGGCGTTGTCCTACGCGAGTGGTGTCGGTGGCGGACGGACGGGCATCATCGAGACCACCTTTAAGGACGAAACAGAAACTGATCTGTTCGGTGAGCAGGCGGTGTTGTGTGGCGGCGCTGTTGAGTTGGTCAAGATGGGCTACGAGACGCTGACCGAAGCGGGCTATGCCCCGGAGATGGCGTACTTTGAATGTCTGCACGAGCTGAAACTAATTGTCGACCTTATGTACGAAGGCGGCATTGCCAACATGAACTACTCCATCTCCAACAACGCGGAGTTCGGGGAGTACGTGACCGGGAACGAGGTAATCAACGAACAGTCTCGCGCAGCGATGCGCAACGCGCTCAAGCGGATTCAGAATGGCGAGTACGCCAAGATGTTCATCAGCGAGGGCGCGACCAACTACCCAATGATGACGGCGCACCGGCGCAACATGGCGGAACACCCTATCGAAAAAGTCGGTGGGGCGTTACGCGACATGATGCCTTGGATCGGTCAGAACAAACTGGTCGACAAAGACAAAAATTAGCCCGTCAGTTAGCCTCCGATGCTGGCGTGGTGCTCTGATACGAGAGTAGGACATTCCGGGGGCTAAGCGGCTTGAGTCATTTCCGGATACCATTTC
>CBDUQI010000352.1:0-3405 GCA_965369325.1 uncultured Gammaproteobacteria bacterium | reverse complement strand
GGCGAATCGGGCGGCCCTGGTGGGCCTGAGCCCACGCGATTTGGTGACTGGGAAAAAAACGGTCGCTGTATCGACTTTTAGACGACGGGCCTGAGCGCCCTCCTCGCGAACCACCACTAAGGTACTGCTGATGGCAAATACGCAACGGCCACTCTCACCACATATGCAGGTCTATCGGCCGCAGTTGACCTCCGTGCTGTCCATTACCCATCGTGCCACGGGCATCGCATTGTCCGTCGGGCTGGTGGTGCTTGTGTGGTGGCTGAGCTCGGCTGCGGCAGGTGCACAAGCCTATGATCGTACGGCGGATCTGCTCGGGTCGGTGATCGGGCGCGTGATGCTGTTCGGGTTCACCTTTAGTTTCTTCTACCACCTTTGCAACGGCATCCGGCATTTGATGTGGGATATTGGCAAGGGCTTTGAGATTGCCCAGATTTACGCCAGCGGTTGGGCCGTGGTCATCGCTGCGACCGCGCTCACGGTGCTTACCTGGGCGGTGGCGTTGTTGCAGATTGGCGGTGGTGCATGAATCAGCGCAGTCCAATCAGCCGAGTGCTGGGGCTGGGGTCGGCCAAAGACGGCACCGAGCATTTCTGGGTGCAGCGCCTCACGGCAATCGCGTTGTTGCCGCTGGGCTTGTGGTTTGTGTTTTCGGTGGCTGGCATGGCCGGTGCGGGCACGCTGGATTACCCGGGCGTGGTGCGTTGGCTGAGCTCTCCGTCTTGCGCGGTGCTGGCTATCCTGCTCATCGCCACCATGGCCTACCACTCGGCACTTGGTGTGCAGGTAGTGCTCGAGGACTACGTCGGCAGCCACTGGCTGAAGGTGAGCAGCCTGATCGCAGCGAAGATGGCCCATGTGTTGGTCGCGGCGATCGGTATTTTCTCAATATTTCGGATCAGTTTCGGGAGCGTCATTTAATGGCCGGCAAATACGAGATCATCGATCATACCTTCGATGTGGTGGTGGTCGGTGCTGGCGGTTCAGGGCTGCGCGCGACGCTCGGTCTGGCCGAGGCGGGTTTGAACACCGCATGTATCAGTAAAGTCTTCCCCACTCGCAGCCATACCGTGGCGGCACAAGGAGGCATCAGTGCTGCGCTGGGCAACATGGGCGAGGACAACTGGCGCTGGCACATGTACGACACCATTAAGGGCTCGGACTGGCTCTGCGATCAGGACGCCGCCGAGTATCTGTGCAAAGAGGCGCCTTCTGCGGTTCTGGAGCTGGAGCATTATGGTGTGCCGTTCTCGCGTACTGACGACGGGCGCATCTATCAGCGCCCATTTGGTGGTATGACCACCCATTTTGGTGAAGGCACGGCCCAGCGTACCTGCGCGGCCGCGGATCGCACCGGCCACGCCATGTTGCACACCCTGTATCAGCAATCGCTAAAGCAGGAGGCCAATTTTTTTATCGAGTACTTTGCCATCGACCTGATGATGCAAGATGGCGTTTGCCGTGGCGTGGTCGCGCTGGATATGGCCGAAGGTACCCTTCACCGGTTTAAGGCCAGCATGGTCATTCTGGCCACCGGTGGCTATGGACGTACCTATTTTTCCTGCACCTCCGCGCACACCTGCACCGGCGATGGCGGCGCCATGGTCTTACGCCAGGGCTTGCCACTGCAGGACATGGAGTTTGTGCAGTTCCATCCCACCGGCGTCTACGGCGCAGGCATGTTGATTACCGAAGGTGTACGTGGTGAGGGTGGCTATCTGACCAATTCCGAAGGCGAGCGCTTTATGGAGCGCTATGCGCCCAGTGCTAAAGATCTGGCCTCACGCGATGTGGTGAGCCGCTCGATGACCATCGAGATCCGCGAGGGCCGTGGCGTTGGCAAACGAAAAGACCATGTGCTGCTGAACCTGCAGCACCTGGGCCGGGAAGTGATCGAAGAGCGTCTGCCGGGCATCGCCGAGACGGCCAAAGTATTTGCCGACGTGGACGTGACCAAGGAGCCGATCCCGGTACTACCGACCGTGCACTACACCATGGGCGGTATCCCGACCAACTACCACGGCGAGGTGGTCACGCTGAAGGACGGCGATCCTGAGCACGTGGTGCCGGGGCTGATGGCGGTGGGCGAGGCCGGCTGCGTGTCGGTGCATGGCGCGAATCGTTTGGGCTCCAATTCGCTGATTGATCTGGTGGTGTTTGGTCGGGCGGCGGCGCGCCGCTGTGCGCAATTGATCAAACCCAAGCAGCCGCAGCCGGCACTTGATGAGGAGGCCTCCGCACTGGCGCTGAATCGCCTGGACCGCCTGCGCAACGCCAAAGGCAAGCTGGGCACCGCACAGATTCGCGATGACATGCAGCGGGTGATGCAGGATCATGCTGCAGTATTTCGCACCGGTGAATCGCTGGATGAGGGCATGGACCGGCTGAGCAAGGTGTTTGTATCGTTTGAGGATGTGAAGGTGACTGATCGTTCGCTGGTTTGGAACACCGACCTGGTCGAGACCATTGAGTTGCAGAACCTGCTGTTACAGGCGATGGTCACCATGGCCGGCGCCGGCAATCGCACCGAAAGCCGCGGCGCCCAGGCGCGTGAGGACTATCCGGATCGCGACGATGAGAACTGGCTGAAGCACTCGCTGATGTGGGTGGCGGAAAATGGTGAGGTAACCATCGACTATCGGCCGGTGCATATGCATACGCTGACAGATGAGGTTGAGATGGTGCCGCCTAAGGCACGGGTTTACTGAATCGGATCAAACACGGCACGTGGCCGGAACAAACTTGAGGTAAAGACGTGGCTGAATTCCGTCTACCAGAGAACTCCAAAATCGAAAAAAACGGTCAGACTTGGTCAGACCGCAACACCAACGGGACTATGCGTACGTTCCGCGTGTACCGTTACGATCCCGATTCCGGCGCGCGCCCGCGCGTGGACAGCTACGAGCTGAACGTGGATGACTGCGGGCCGATGGTGCTGGATGCGCTGATCAAGATCAAGAGTGAGATTGACCCCACGCTGACGTTCCGCCGCTCTTGCCGCGAGGGCATTTGTGGCTCGTGTGCGATGAACATCGGCGGTACCAACACGCTCGCCTGCACCCAGCCGTACAGCGAGCTCAAGGGCGAGGTCAAGATCTACCCATTGCCGCACATGCCGGTGGTGAAGGATCTGGTGCCGGATTTGACCCAGTTTTATGCGCAATATGCCTCGGTCAAACCGTGGTTGCAGTCGCGCACGCCACCGCCGCCGGACCGCGAACGGCTGCAGGCCAAGGACGATCAAAAGATGATCGACGAGCCCTCTGCCTGCATCTTGTGCGCCTGTTGTTCCACTAGTTGCCCAAGCTACTGGTGGAACGGTGACCGCTATCTGGGCCCGGCCGCCCTGCTGCAGGCCTACCGCTGGCTGGTCGATACGCGTGACGAGGCGGCTGGCGAGCGGCT
>CBDUQI010000351.1:0-3410 GCA_965369325.1 uncultured Gammaproteobacteria bacterium | reverse complement strand
CTCGGATGTTGCTGCCAGATCTGGCCGATCCGGAGCTGGCAACGCCGATGGTGATTATGGAGCTGTTGCCGGCTGGGATGGCCGGCATCGTGATTGCCGCCTACGTTGCGGCTGTGATGTCCTCCGCCGATTCTGCGCTGATCGGCCCGGTGGCAATTTTTACCAACGACATTTATCGCAAACTGCTCCGCCCCGAGGCCTCAGATGCCTCACTGCTCGCGGTCGCGCGCACTGCCACCGTGGTACTTGGCGTGCTTGCGATTGGCACTGCTTACCTGATTCCCAACGTTTTGGATCTGGTGATCTATGCTTATACTTTCGGCGCCGCCGGAATCTTCTTCCCCATGCTGGGGCTGTTGTTTTGGCGAGGTACCACGGCGACCGGGGCATTCTGGAGTATGGTGCTCGGCGGCACGAGCGCGGTTGCATGGGCCGTGGCCGGTGAGCCTTTTGGTATGGCGGCCTCGTACATGGGCTGGCTGGTCGGGCTGCCCTCACTGGTGCTGATCTCGTTGTTGAGTGATCATGCGCCGAGCGAGAACCTGGATCTGTTGAGCAAATCGATCTAGCCGCAGAGCCGCTCACGCGGGCGTTGCCGGGTCAGCGCACTCCCGGTGATGTACCATGGGCAAGCACCAGGAGCGGGCATCCCAGAAGGAGCAAAAGGTGTCTATAAACAGATTACAAGCACTTCTCTGCAAGGCGTCGGCAGGCTGGCCTGCCGGGCTGCTGGCGGTGCTCGCGTTAGGCCTTGGCGGTTGTGCCAGTGTGTCGGAGAACAGCGTGGCACTGTCGGCCGATGTAGGCAGCCGGGTGGCCGAAATGCAGGGCCTGCATCGGGCTGCGGTCGCGGGGTATTTTGATGCCGAGGAGCTGCGCGTGGTGCAGTTCATGACCAATCAATGGGAGCCATTGTTCCTGCAGAACTTCCTCGGCATGTCGGGCATCCTGTCGGACCTCAGCAGCCCCTCCCAGTTCAGTGAAGCCAAGCGCGCGCAGTTGCGCGATGCGGCGGCGCTGTATCTGACGGACGATGAGGAGGCCGAAGGGGTGGCCGACGCGCTGGTCAGCGCGCTGGACCGCGCACGCGGCAACGAGCCGCAGGTGGTGAGCGAGGTGCTGGGAGATTTTGTGGAGGACGATCAGTTGTCCGCGGCGGTAACTCACCTGGGCGCGCTGTTAGCGACGGATGAGCCCGCGCGCATGATTATGGATTTCGCGCAGGACGCGCATAATGAGATCTCACGCCAGCACGAGCTGCTAATGCAGCCCATCCGCACGGCGCGCGCCGAGGTGATGGCGGAGCTGGATATCGCCTATGGGCAGCTACTGGCGGCGCAAAACCTTATCACCGGTCGGCTGGCGGCGGCTAGTCGCGTGCGCGACCAGCAAGATCAGGCACTGGATAAGTTGCTGGGCGAAGGGCAGACCGAACATATTCGTGAACGTCTGGCGCAGGTGAGTGCGGCTGTGAGTGATGCCATCGCCTCAGCGGCAGATTTGGCTGAGCCGGTGCTGGACAACCCTCTTTCGCAGGGTACGCGGCGCGGCGAATTACTAGAGAGCTTGGAGGATTTTCGGCGCCGGCTGGCCGAGCGCGAACAATAATAGCCCCGGAGGATTCCCACTATGGGTCGATACGCATCTGCCGCTCGCAAGGCGAGCGATTTGACGAACAAACAGCTGGCAACCGAGATTGCCGCGCTAAGCCCGATGAACCGCGAGACCTTGCAGGATCTGCTGCCGCGCAAGCGCGACAAGCAGACGTTCCTAGCGTTGATGAAACTGGTAGAGCAGGAAAAGCACATGGACGAGAATGTCGCCTACCTGCGCGAGAACCTGGAGTCAGCTGGCAAGGTCGTGTTCAAGCTGCTGCGCTTTTTGACCTGAGACTCTCGCCTGAATGCACCTGAAGGCGATACTCCCGCAGCTGCATTATTTCGCACTGGTCTCCCGCTATCGTAGTTTTACGCGCGCGGCCCAGCAGTTGAATATTTCGCAGTCGGCGGTGAGTTATCAGATTAAGAAGCTGGAAGGGGCACTTGGCGTGCAACTGCTGGTTCGCCAGCCGGGCAATCAAACCAAACTTACTCCGCATGGCGAATTGCTGGCCAGCACCACCCAGCAGGTGTTTAATCTGCTGGAGGCACGGCTGGCAGATATTAGCGGGCAGGCGTTAGCCGGATCACTGACGATCAGCACCGATACCTGCTTTGGTACGTTTGTGGTGGCGCCCGCCATCGGTGCGCTTAAGCACCGTTATCCGCAGCTGAAAATTGAGGTGGATCTGAACGAGATGTTCATCGATCTGGCGAGTCAGAATGTTGACGTTGCCATCCGCTCGTCCACCCGCGATACCTCACTGGAGTACCAGCCGTTGTGCCGCAGTCGCATGGTGCTGGTGGCCTCGCCTGCCTACCTGGCTGCACGCGGCCCAATACGGGCGTTTGATGACCTTAGCCAGCATCATGTGCTGCGCACCGGCGAGGTGGATTTCGACTGGGAGCAGTTTGCGCGACTGCGGCCCGAGGTGGATTTGTCGGTGCTCGGGAACACCATCGATATCAACAATATCTTTGCGCTTACCCAGGCGATGCTAGGTGGCGCTGGCATTGCGTATCTGTCTGCCTATCAGATCCTGCAGGCGCTCAAAGAAGGTGCGGTGCGCGAGGTGTTGCCGCAGTTGACCGATGGCATCTCCAATACGTACTACCTGGCTTACTCGCCGCGCGCCGATGCGAATGAGAAAATCCGTGCATTCGTGGATGGCTTGGTCGAGCAGCTGCGCCAGCCCGAACTGGCCGATGGCTTTGATTTGAACGGTTGTGTGACCTCGCTCGGGTGACGCAAAAGAGCACGCCGCCAGCCCTGGGGAACAAGCGTCCGGCAAGTGTCAGACGTACACTGGCGGGGTGGTATTCAAGATGTGATGGACAAGGCTCGCCGCTGGTGCTGGTACATGGCGTGGGACTGGACCACCGCATGTACGATCCGGCGCTGGCACGGTTGGCCAGCGTGCACACGGTGGTGCGCTACGATCTGTGGGGGCACGGTCTCAGTGATGATCCACCCGGCCCGCGAACACTGGATGACTTTGTTACCCAGTTGCTACAGGTGATAGAGCATTACCGGCTTTCGATACCACATATCGCGGGCCTATCGTTGGGAGGGCTTATCGTACGTGCCGCTGCCGCTCGTTATCCGCAGCATTTTGCACGGGTGGGCATACTCAATGCAGTCTACCAGCGAACGGCGGCGCAGCGGCAGGGCGCGCGGGAGCGGCTGGCCCGCACCGAACACGAAGGTATGCAACCGGTGGCGGCACTTGCGATTGATCGTTGGTTCAGCCCGTCTTGGCAGGCGCAGCACCCCAAGAAGGTGGCGATGGTGTATCAACAACTGCTCAGCAA
>CBDUQI010000350.1:0-3488 GCA_965369325.1 uncultured Gammaproteobacteria bacterium | reverse complement strand
GCCGTCTTCGCGTTGTTGGGGGAACACGCATGAGTAAACAAAAGGGCCTGAGCCCAAGTGCCTATCGTCCGTTGCAGGAAGGTGAGCAATACGCGCCGTTTGTGTCGGCCGATGAAGCGCCTGCCGAGTTCACCGCCAAGGCGATCGGGCTGGGCATTTTGTTTGGCATTATCTTTGGTGCCGCCAATGCGTATCTGGGGCTACGCGCCGGACTAACCATCAGCACCTCGATTCCGGTGGCGGTGATGACAGTGGCTGTGTTCAAGGCACTGGAATCGGTCGGCAAGCGCGGCACTCTGTTGGAAGCGAATCTAGCCCAGACGACCGGTTCGGCTTCAAGCTCCGTCGCCAGTGGCATTATCTTCACACTGCCGGCGCTGTTTATGTGGGGCGTCGCACCCGGCTTGCTGCAGATGACCTTGCTGGCGATGTGCGGTGGCCTGCTCGGCGTGCTGTTCATGATTCCGCTGCGCCGGTTTTTGATCGAACGCGAACACGGCAAGCTGCCGTATCCCGAAGGCACCGCCTGCGCCGAAGTGCTGGTCGCCAGTGAAGTGGGCGGTGGCAGCGCGCGCTACGTGTTCTACGGGCTCGCGGGCGGCGCGCTGTTCAAGTTTCTTACCTCGTGGATTCGCGCCATTCCGGGCGATGTACATTTCAAAGTGCCTTTCTTAAAAAAAGGCGAGCTTGGGATGGATCTTTCGGCGGCGCTGTTTGGCGTCGGCTACATACTCGGCCCACGCGTCGCCGCGATCATGGTGGGCGGTGGGTTGCTCTCCTGGCTGGTGATTATCCCCGTGATCGCCGTATGGGGCGACGCGCGCCCGGTGCCGTTGTAC
The DNA here is from genome assembly GCA_965369325.1 of uncultured Gammaproteobacteria bacterium. Lineage (GTDB taxonomy): Bacteria > Pseudomonadota > Gammaproteobacteria > Steroidobacterales > JBCBZW01 > CBDUQI01. Next base: position 2,649 of record CBDUQI010000350.1, on the reverse strand, counting down.
CCGGAGACGCAGCAACTGATTCACGAGATGAGCGCGAGTCGTATCTGGACGCGCTACGTGCGTTACATCGGCGCGGGTGCAGTGGCCGCGGCCGGGATCATCACCTTGGTGCGCAGCATTCCCGTGATGATCGAGAGTTTCCGCATTGGTGCGAAAGAGCTGGACGCCCGCGTGAACTCGGCCGGCAGCACTGTGAAGCGCACGGCGAACGACTTACCGCTGAAGGTCGTGGGCATCGGCGTGCTGCTGATCGGCGCCGTGCTGGCGCTGGTGCCAGCCACGTTTGGTGATATTGGTGGACTCGCTATTCGCGTGGTCGCTGCCGTGTGCGTCGTGGTGTTTGCGTTTTTCTTTGTGACCGTCGCCTCGCGCATCGTCGGCATGGTCGGCGTCACCAGCAATCCCACCAGCGGTATGACTATTGCGGCGCTGCTTGGCACCTCCGGCGTGTTTCTGGTAATGGGCTGGACTGATGTGTATGGAAAAGCGGCGGCGCTAACCGTGGGTTGCGTGGTGGCCATCGCCGCATCAATCTCCGGCGACACTTCGCAGGATCTCAAGACCGGGTATCTGCTGGGCGCGACGCCCAGAGCGCAGCAATCAGCAGAGCTGGTGGGCGTGCTCACCTCCGCCACGTTTGTGTGTTTGTCCGTGCTGTTGCTGGCTGAGGCGTTCGGGTTTGGTAGCGAGGAGTTGCCCGCGCCACAAGCGACGCTGATGAAACTGGTCATCGATGGGGTGCTGGATCAGGCACTGCCATGGACGCTGGTCGCGATCGGCATCGCCATTGCCGTGGCGTGCGAACTGCTGCGCATCCCCTCGCTGCCATTCGCCGTGGGCGTTTACTTGCCGGTGGCGACGATGACGCCGATTTTTCTCGGTGGCATTCTGCGCTGGTGGGCAGAGCGCAGCGCAAGCAGCGAAGACGCTAAACAAAACAGACGTGAACGCGGTGTGCTGCTGGGCAGTGGTTTTGTTGGCGGCGAGGGCTTGCTCGGCGTCGGCATCGCAGGTGTGGCGTTTGTGCAAAACGCACGGCCGGCCGGGATCGGGCCCGAGTGGTTGGGCTCAGACCTCACACAGATGCTGGCCGCAGGCGTCGCATTCGCATTGCTGGTGCTGTGGTTCTGGCGTCTGGTGATTGCCAAATAAGCGTGGGCTCCGGCGGTAAGTCAATCCGCCCACTGGGCGAGCAACCTGGCTGTGCTTGTGCCGCTTCATACCGAGGTTCCCAACCCGGCCGATTTTATGGGTAATGTTACTTGCGCGACGCCAAGCGTCGCCTTTTGCTAGAGTTAGGTAGGCAAATACGGTTCGCGAGGCAGTCATGACATCCAACATAGAGAAGGTTACACGCCGACACCAATTGACATCTACGGCCACCCTTAGAGGCGCTGTACGCGGCGTGCTTGGTTGTCGGCCACTGCCTATCTGGGGTGGGTTTGTTGCTGCCGGCCTGGCGCTGGCCGGTGCGCCTGCTACGGCAGGTGTGTTCCCTGCCGAAGTCGAGTTATCCAGCCTGACCGTTGTCGGCGGCGGCGATGGGGCAGACGGGTTTGTGCTGCCAGGGCTCTCAAGGGATGACAGAGCGGGTGCGTCAGTGAGTCGCATCGGCGACCTCAACGGCGATGCGCTCGAGGACTTCGCGATCGCTGCGACCGGTGCCGGTGAGCGACGCGGCATCATTTATGTCGTTTTCGGTCGGGATACCATGCTGGATGGGCGTTTTCCGGCGGAGTTCGATCTCTCAAGTCTGGCCGCGGGCGACGGCAGCATTGGATTTGCGTTACTCGGTTTCAATGATCGAGGAAACATCGGTGTGGTGAGACCGGCCGGCGATGTGAATGGCGATGGTTTGGATGACTTGATTATCGGCGCGCCCCGAGTCACACAAGGCGTGAATTCGAGCGCGGGGCAAAGTTATGTCGTGTTCGGTCGTGATACCTCGCTTTCGGGGCCCTTTCCGTCCGAGTTTGATTTGTGGGATCTGGTCACCGGCGACGGCAGCGCGGGTTTCGTCATGCGGGGCGTTGAAGAGTTTGGCAATGCTGGAGCGTCAGTCGCAGCCGCCGGCGATATCAATGGGGACGGTTTGGACGATCTGATCGTGGGCGGTCCCGGTGGTGGTGAGCTGAACGAAGGGGAAACTTACGTTGTGTTCGGTCGCGACACGGCTCAAGAGGGTTTATTTCCCGCCGAGTTCGAACTGTCCAGCTTGGCGCTCGGCGATGGCAGCACTGGTTTCATGCTGGATGGTATCGGTCTCGCTGACTATTCTGGCCGGAGCGTTAGCGCCGCCGGTGACGTGAATGGCGATGGCATCGCCGACATCATGATTGCAGCGGACTCAGCAGCCGTGGATATGCAGGTTGATGCCGGGGAAGTCTATGTGGTGTTCGGCCGCGATACGGGCGAGGTCGGCATGTTTCCCGCGCACTTCGAGTTGTCAAGCTTGGCGGTGGGCGATGGCACCGAAGGGTTTGTACTGGCAGGCACCGACACCTCAGATCGCACCAGCCTGCCGGCCGCATTGGGCGACGTGAACGGTGATGGCGTTGACGATATCAGCGTTGCCACCTCCAGTGGTGACCCGGGCGGTCGCGAGGATGCGGGTGTCAGCTATGTGATATTCGGTCGCAATACCGCGCA
>CBDUQI010000349.1:0-3547 GCA_965369325.1 uncultured Gammaproteobacteria bacterium | reverse complement strand
GCGCGGCGGCGGTGCAGGCGGTGGTCAGGATGGCAAGATGTTGCGCAAGTTGCAGGAGCGCGTCAGCCAGCTTGATCAGGAATTGAAGGAAACGCGTAAAGAGCTTGATGAAGTTCGCGGTAAGAAGGCGCCTGTGCGTAGCGCACCGGCCCGGAAAGCTGCTGCAAAGAAGAGCTAATAAAAACACAGCCCGGCAACTAGATCGGGCAGGGAGAGACAAGGGATGGATGCGCTTACGCGTGAAAGCGGGGCCGCCCGGCGAAGCCGGGAGGAACGCCCTGCAGATATCGCAATCATAGGACTTGGTGCGGCACTTCCAAAGGCCCCTGATACACGTACGTTCTGGGAGAACATCCTGAACTGCGTGGATGCTGTTGGTGAGATTCCCCCCCACCGATGGGATTGGCGTTTGTACTTCGACGCTGATCGGCATGCGAAAGATAAAATCTACTCTCGATGGGGTGGGTTTTTGGATGACATGCCATTCGATCCGCTTAAGTATGGCATCCCCCCGATGGCCATCAAGGCAGTGGATCCGCTTCAGCTGATGACACTCGAAGTGGTCGCCCAAGCGTTGGATGATGCAGGCTACGGCGAACGCGATTTTGATCGCGAGAAAGTGTCCGTCATTCTCGGCGCCAGTGGTGGCGCCGGTGACGTGGGCGCGCAGTATGCTGTGCGCTCGGAGTTGCCGCGCTTTGCTGGCGAACTCGATAACGACTACGCGGCCCGGTTGCCCAAGTGGACGGAAGACAGTTTCGCTGGCATTTTGCTGAACGTGGCGGCCGGGCGTGCCGCCAATCGGTTCGATTTTGGTGGTGTCAATTACACCGTTGATGCAGCCTGCGCTTCCTCACTTACCGCTGTTTATCAGGGAGTGAATGAGTTAGAGACTGGCCGCAGTGACATGGTGATTGTGGGCGGCGTCGATACAGTGCAGGGGCCGTTCGGATACCTGTGCTTCAGCAAAACCCAGGCGCTGTCCCCGCGTGGGCGCTGCCGTACTTTTGATACCTCTGCCGATGGCATCGTGATTTCAGAAGGGATCGCGATGGTGGTGCTCAAACGCCTAGAAGATGCCGAGCGCGATGGCGATCGAATCTACTCCGTCATTAAAGGTGTTGGTGGTTCAAGTGACGGGCGTGCGCGCAGCATGACTGCACCGCATCCGGATGGGCAGATTCGCGCGCTGGAACGTGCGTACTCTGCCGCCGGGTACTCACCGGCCACTGTCGGGTTGTTTGAAGCGCACGGCACCGGCACGGTGGCGGGCGACACTGCGGAGCTCGAAACGGTCACTCGCCTGCTGGAGAAAAGTGGTGCGCGTCCGAAGCAGTCAGTGATTGGTTCGGTGAAAACCATGATCGGACACACTAAGGCAACCGCTGGCGTGGCCGGGCTCATCAAGTCTTCGCTGGCGCTTTACCACAAAGTGTTGCCACCGCATGCCAACGTTGAAGAACCCAACTCGCGTATCGCGGATCCGGACGGTGCGTTGTTCCTGCTGGACAAGCCGCAGCCCTGGGTCGCGGATGCCGAAAAACCACGTCGAGCCGGTGTGAGCGCATTTGGTTTTGGTGGCACTAATTTCCACGTAACGGTGGAGGAGTACCGCACTGACGCGCCGTCGGGGATAGGTGCGGCGACACGTGACCATTGGCCGGCCGAAGTATTGCCGTTTGCTGGAATCGATGGGCCATCGCTGGCCTCGCAGATCGAATCTGTTGCCGTACAACTGGCGGGTGAGAGCAAAGTCGCACTGCGCGACCTGTCTTATACGCTGGCGCGCCAGCTGCCACAAACGGGTCAGCGCGCGTGCGTCGTGTTACGTGAGTCGGATGATGCGGCGGGTATTCTGGCTGCAGCGGCAGCACATATTCGCGAGCCGCAGACACACCGTTTGCCGCCGCAGGCCTCTTACAACCCCAAACCGCTAGGCGGGCAGGGCGGCATCGCCGCAATGTTCGCAGGGCAGGGCTCTCAGTACCCCAACATGCTGCGGGAACTAGCCATCACTTTTCCGGACTTTGGCAATGTGCTGGCGCAGGCCGATATGTGGCTGAAAGAGCCGTTACGTAAAAGCGTGGGTGAGGACGCCACATTAAGCCGGATGATTTTCCCCGGTGGAATGTACAGCGCCGAGGCCAGCCGCAACGCCACCGGGCAGTTGATGCGCCCGGAGATCGCGCAACCCGCACTCGGCGTGATGGAGGCTAGTCTTTGGCACTTAATGGGGCGCTTTGGTCTCAAGGCCGACATGGCTGCCGGGCACAGTTACGGCGAGTACGCTGCGTTGTACGCGGCGGGCGTGGTGTCATTGGAATCACTGATACGGGTATCCGAAGCGCGTGGGCGCTTTATCGTGGATGCCGCCGATGGGCGTGATCTTGGTACTATGGCTGCCGTGCAGGCTGACCGCAGTGATGTGGAAGCGGTTGCGCAGGCATTCCCCGATTTGCTGGTGGCCAATCACAACGCCCCGCAGCAGAGCATTTTGTCCGGCTCGGTCGAATCGATTGACGCTGTGGTGGAGAAACTGCAGGCCGCAGGGATGGAAGCCAAGCGACTCACCGTCGGTGCGGCATTTCACTCATCGTTCGTCTCGCCTGCCGCTACCGAGTTAGCGCGATTTATTGAGGCTCTGCCGTTTAACGAACCGGCCTTCCCGGTGTACTCCAACACTACCGCCCGGCCTCATGAGGAGAGCCCCGACGGCATTCGCCACACGCTGGCGGAACACCTGGGCTCGCCGGTGGAGTTCGTGGCACAAGTGGAGGCCATGTACCGCGATGGCGCGCGTATTTTCGTTGGCCTGGGGCCGAAGAATGTGCAGGCAAGTCTAATCAACCAGATTCTGGGCGATCGCCCGCACACGGTTGTGCGTATTGACGATCACGAGGGCGGGCTGAAAGGTCTGGTCTCAGGTATCGGCCAGTTGCTCAGCGAGGGTGTGCAGCTAGATCTGATGCCGCTGTTCGAGAATCGCGATTGCCGCGAGTTGGATCTGGATGATCTGGCCGCAGGTACCCGCGAGGTGACGTTGGCGCCGCACGTGTGGATGCTCAATGGCAGCGGCGCACGTCGATCAGACGAGCCGTTGCACCAACCGCTAACGTTAGAAGAAGTGGAGAGCCGCGCGGTCAAAGCACCGCCGGCAACTCAAACGGCGCCGCCAGCGGCTGCGCCGGTGTCGCAGTCACCGTCGCCACTAACGGCTCCGGCTGCTCAACAACAAAGCTATCAGGCCACAACTGGTCGTAAAGATAGTATTCAGCAAGACCGTCAACACAAGGAGAATATTGTGTCCGACAAGCCTTCTGCCACCGGAGACGGTGAAGCGCAGGCAGCCCCGGAGTACATCTCGCAACCCATGCTCGATGGCGAGCGCGAGTCTGTACTAGCACTGTACCAGGACACCATGCGTCAGTTCCTGTCGACTCAGGAGCACGTCATGATGGCGTACCTGACAGGCGCTGCCCCGCAACGTGGTGTAGAGACCGGGGGAGCCTTGCTAGCTGCCCGTCGTGCGATTCCTAAAGTTCGCCGT
>CBDUQI010000348.1:0-3608 GCA_965369325.1 uncultured Gammaproteobacteria bacterium | reverse complement strand
CCGTTACAGGCATCCCCGCTGCTGGTACCGCAGGCCATCGTGTCCTATGCGGATGCCGTGGCAGCCACCTCGCCCGCCGTGGTCAGCGTCTACACCGGCCGCGCACCGCTGGTGGATGGCTCAACGGAACGGCTGCGCCGCCTGCTCAATCCGCTGGCACCCGTCCCGCAGGAAAACAGCTTGGGCTCGGGTGTGGTGGTGGATGAGAGCGGGTTTGTGCTAACCAATGAGCATGTGATCCGCGACGCGGATTCCATTCATGTCGCATTGTTGGACGGGCGACTGAGCGAGGCCGAATTGGTCGGTACCGATCCTGACACCGATCTGGCGCTGCTGCGCATCGGCCTAGGCAACCTGCCCAGCATTTCGCTAGGGCGCTCCGACACGCTGCGCATCGGCGATGTGGTGCTGGCCATTGGCAATCCGTTCGGCATCGGCCAAACGGTAACCCAAGGCATCGTCAGTGCAACGGGCCGCAGCCCAGGGCTCAGCATTTTCGAGAACTTTGTCCAGACGGACGCCTCGATTAATCCTGGCAACTCCGGCGGCGCGCTGGTGGACACCCACGGCCGTCTGATCGGCATCAATACTGCTATGTTCTCGCGAACCGACGGCTCGGAGGGCATCGGCTTTGCGATTCCGGTCAATCTGGCACGGGGCGTGATGGATCAGTTGCTGGAGCACGGCCGGGTTATCCGGGGGTGGCTGGGCGTCAATGCGCTGGATATTACGCCCGCGATGGTGCGCGATCTGAGCCTGCCAGACCCGCAGGGCATCCTCCTGACGGGCGTGTTTCCGCAAGGGCCTGCCTCACTTGCGGGGCTGCGCGCGGGTGATGTCATTACGCGGCTCAACCACAACCCAGTGGTCAGCCTGCAGGATGCACTGAACCGAATCGCACGGCTGTCACCGGGGACGGCGGTGGAGGTAAAAGGCCAGCGCAATGGTTCAGCTTTTGAGGTGGAAGCACGGGTGATCGAACGCCCGATCCGCCCCCGCGGCGGCTAGCGCGCCACCCGGGAGCCGCTTGGCAACGCCGGCTTAGGTGCGTACGCGACGGATACTTGCGCCCAGCCCGCCCAGCTTTTCTTCGATGCACTCGTAGCCGCGATCCAGATGGTAGATGCGCTCGACCACCGTTTGCCCGGTGCCCGCCAGTGCCGCCAGCACCAGGCTGGCCGATGCGCGCAGATCGGTGGCCATGACTGGGGCGCCGGCTAGTTGTTCCACCCCCTCACTGACTGCTGTGTTGCCTTCCAGACGGATCCGGGCACCCATGCGCCGCAACTCCGGCACGTGCATAAAGCGGTTCTCAAACACGGTCTCGGTGACGGTCCCCACCCCTTCGGCGACCGCATTGAGCGCCAGAAACTGCGCTTGCATATCGGTCGGGAAAGCCGGGTGCGGCGCGGTGCGCACATTCACCGCGCGTGCGCGGCGCTCGTGCATCGCCAAGTGAATCCAGTCCTCGCCGGTTTTCAGTTCGGCGCCTGCCTCAGCCAATTTAGCCAATACCGCGTCCAGCAGTGCCGGGCGCGTGTCTTGCACGTAAACATCGCCGCGGGTGATCGCGCCTGCGACCAGAAAGGTGCCAGTCTCAATCCGGTCCGGTAACACCGGATAGGCGGCTTCAGGGATCAAACGCTCTACCCCTTCGATCTCGATTTTGGAGGTGCCAGCGCCGCGGATACGCGCGCCCATTGAGTTCAAAAATCCCGCCAGATCAACCACCTCCGGTTCGCGGGCAGCGTTCTCAATAGTGGTGAGACCACGCGCCAGCGCGGCTGCCATTATTAGATTCTCGGTCCCGGTGACCGTCACCGTATCCAGCACGATATGCGCACCGCGTAGGCGCGTACGGCCATCCGGCCCGATCGGCGCACGGGCGTCGATGTAACCGTTTTCCACACGCACGTCAGCGCCCATCGCGCGCAGCCCTTTTACGTGCAAGTCGACCGGACGGGCGCCAATGGCACAGCCCCCCGGCAGTGACACCTGGGCCTCGCCAAATCGTCCCACCAGTGGGCCTAGCACCAGGATCGACGCGCGCATGGTTTTCACCAGCTCGTACGGGGCCTTCAGATTGTTCACCCCGCTGGCGTCCACCTCAATCTGCATGCTCTGGTCCACCGTCACCCGACAGCCCAAAATGCCCAACAGCTCTACGGTGGTGGTGACATCGCGCAAGTGCGGTACGTTGCGTATATTGACCGGACTGTCCGCCAGCAGCGTCGCCGCCAGAATCGGCAGAGTCGCGTTCTTAGCGCCTGATACCCGTACCCGGCCTTGCAGGCGGTTCCCGCCCTCAATATGCAGGCGATCCAATCAGCACCGCCCACGCAAATTGGCCACCGAGGCGAGAGCTGCCGCCGCAGGTCTGGTACAGATCACGCGCCGACGCCCGCCTGCTCGGCCTCTTGCGGTGTCATCGTGCGCAACGATAGCGCATGAATCTCCCGCCCCACCAGCTCGCCCAAGGTGGCGTACACCAGCTGATGGCGCTGCAGCGGCCGCTTGCCGTCAAACGCCTCGCTGATAACCACGGCCTCGAAGTGTGCCCCGTCATCGCCGGCCACTAGCACCTGCGCTTGCGGCATACCCGCCTCGATGAGTTGTTTTATCTGCTCTTTGTCCATGATGAGTCCCTGCTGCGTTCGCAATCGGATATTGACTGAGTGGATCCTGTAGCACTGTAGCGGAACGATAGATGCTCGCCCAGATCCAGTAACCGGCGTGATGGTAACGGAAACCAGCTATAAGGCTGAAGCTTCCTGGCTTCAAGCTGGGCGATTTATGGTGTTAACATGGTTAGCTACCTTGCAAAAACCAATGCTGCTGAAATAACCGCTTGCAACTGATACTCACATTTTTCGCCGCTGTGGTCGGTGGCTTCCTCATGCTTGTTTGGGGGGCCGACCGCTTCGTGCTCGGCGCCGCCGCCACGGCCCGCAATCTCGGCGTCTCACCCTTGCTGATTGGCCTCACCATCGTGGGCTTTGGCACGTCCGCACCCGAGGTGCTGGTGGGTGCAACCGCCGCCTTTGCCAACACCCCGGGGCTGGCCATTGGCAATGCTATCGGCTCGAACATCGCCAATATCGGCCTGGTACTGGGCATCACTGCAGTCCTCAGCCCGCTCAAGGTGCGCTCGGAGACTGTGCGCAAAGAAATTCCGCTGATGCTGCTGATTACCTTCGGTGCCGGTCTGCTGCTGCTGGACGCCAACCTGTCCATGCTGGACGGTGTAATTATGCTGGCCGGGTTCGCCGGGCTAATGATGTGGGTCATCCACTTGGGCTACGACTCCTCCGCCAATGATCCGATGGGGCCGGAGTACGACGCGGAGATCCGCGACGATCTAAGCATGAATACCGCCCTGCTGTGGACCGCGCTGGGCTTCGGTGTGCTGTTGATCGGCGCGCAAATGTTGGTCTGGGGCGGCCAGAACATCGCCTCGGCCATTGGGGTCAGCGACGTGGTCATCGGCGTCACTATTGTCGCGGTGGGCACCAGTCTGCCGGAACTGGCCGTTTGCGTCGCTGGGGCGCGTAAGAACGAGCACGACCTGGTGCTGGGCAATATCCTGGGCTCGAATATGTTTAACCTGC
>CBDUQI010000347.1:0-3679 GCA_965369325.1 uncultured Gammaproteobacteria bacterium | reverse complement strand
GCCCAAGGCAACAACGTATCCTCTGTCCGGTATAGCCTTAGCCGGCTAAGGCTATCTGCGGATAGTGGATTTGCATCGCCAGCCCGTGCTCATCCCGCGGCGCCGTACCGGGCGGTAGCGCCGCCAGCGGATAAAATGCCCCGCTGACCGCCAGCACCAGCGCATCCAGGATATCGTCCAGCGCGACCGCGCTGCGCGGCCAGCGGCGCACATAGCGGCGGTACACCGTTCGCGCGTGCGGCCAGTGCCGCGCGAGCACCGCCAGACGCTCACGCCGGCCGGCCAGCGTTTTCTTGCTGTGACGCATCGCGGTGCCCGCCGCCAACCCCCAGAAACACAATTCCGGATGCCCTTCCCGCACTCGGCGCTGCCCGCACGCATGCGCGCACAAAAAAGTGTCCAGTTCGACAATGCGCGGGCAGATATTCCAGGCCTGGCGGCTGATCGCCTTGCCCCACGCCGCCCGGTTACGGGCACAGGCCTGCTCGTATCCATGTGCATAAACAGCGTCGCGGCAAGGTACCGCGAACACTGAACTTGAACGGGGGCGACCGAGTGCAGCACGAGTCATAGCTTCGGCCTCACGAGGTGCACGCCTCGCCAAACCAATCGGCATGTCAATCAGCGCGGTTGCCTGCCCGAGGCCCGCCAGCGCTTGTTCAATGTCGGGGGCGACGCGCAACTGCGCATCGCCGTCGGGCCCGATGCTGGCGACCAGCCAGCCCGCGCGGCATCCGTCGATGCCTACGCCACGAATCACCGGTGGGGGCAAATTAGAATTAGCGGCGATCGTTCAGATTAATCTTGCCGACACTGGAAAAGGGAATACCACCGATCAGTGGCAGGTCGATGTTCACTTTGCCGGCAATCTCATAATCAAGCACATTGTTGTCTGCGGACAGCCACTCGGACAGGTGCTTCAGGCTTGACAGCAAATTAGTGCTGAGGCGCACCTCGACCAGCTCATCGCCGTAAGCCGGCACTGAGAAGGCATTGGGTGTGAGGCCTTTGGCGAAATCCTCACCCGCCAGGCGCAAACTATAGCTCAGCCCTTTGATCGGGATAGGTAGCGCGTTCGGATTCGCCACTCGCAACGTAACGGCATAGGTTTGTTCAAGCAGTGAGGCGTCAACCACCTGCAAATTCACCAGGCTCACATCCGGCGCATCAAAGTCCTGTTGCAGCGTAGCGCAGGCGCCCAGCAGCAAAACAGTCGTAGTGGCCAGTAACAACCGAAGTACGCGCATTGTCTAATCCTCAAACCAACGTATGCACTCCCCGCCGTCGGGGAACTTGCCTGAGCGCGATTGTACCCTTGTATGGCCGATCTAGCCGGAGGGTTGTTGAAACTTCACCAACGGACGAGGATAGTTGAGCGGGTATCGGGCTGGCGATTGCACCGGCCGCGAACCACCGGATCCTCTCTGGGAACACGTATGCCTGCTGGCTATTCCAAAACACCACTAGTGAAGAAGCTCGGCCTCAAGGCCGGGATGCGAGCGTTTACTATCGGCGCCCCAGAGCACTACCTGACATTGCTGGGCCCGTTACCGGCCGATGTGCTCTGGCGCAAACGGCTGGCCGCGCCGACCGACTTCATTCACATCTTTGCCACCCGGCGCAGCACCCTGGACAAGAGCCTGGCCCGCGCAATGCGCGCGCTGGCGCCGGACGGCATCGTGTGGGTGTCGTGGCCGAAGGGCAGCTCCGGCGTCGCGACAGAGCTTTCAGGTGGCGTGGTCCGGACGGCCGGTCAGACCGCGGGGCTGGTCGATATCAAAGTGTGTGCAGTGGACGACACCTGGTCCGGGCACAAGTTCGTGATCCCGCTGGCGCAGCGACCGGCGCGTCACAGATAAGGCTGTATCCAGCGTTCGATCTTGGCGTTGAGCACATCCAGCGGCAGTGCACCGTCCTGCAGGATCAGTGCATGAAACTTGCGGATATCAAAATTCGGACCCAGCCGCCGGCGCGCATCGTCCCTTAGCTCAAGCAAATGCAGCTGCCCGATTTTGTACGCCAGCGCCTGCCCCGGAATAGCAATGTATCGCTCAACCTCGGCAACCGCATCGGTTTCCGGCAGCGAGGTATTGCCTCGCATATACTCCAGTGCCTGCTCCCGGCTCCAGCCCTTGTGATGAATGCCGGTATCGATCACCAGCCGCACCGCCCGCAGCATCTGCGCGGACAACGCGCCGTAGCGCTGATAAGGGTCGTTGTACAGGCCCAGTTCCATGCCCAGGGTTTCTGCGTACAACCCCCAGCCTTCGGAGTAAGCGGTAAAGCTGCCGAAGCGCCGGAACCGCGGCAGCAACTTTAGCTCCTGCTGCAAAGAGCGCTGAAAGTGATGCCCAGGGGATGCTTCGTGCAGATAAATGGCCTCGATGTTATACGTCGGCCGCGCGCGCAGATCGTAGGTGTTGACGTAAAACACGCCAGGCCGACTGCCATCCGGCGAGGCGCTCTGGTAAGAGGCCGTGGCGGAACTGGCCGCACGAAACGGCTCCACCGGGCGAATCTCAAAGTCCAGACTGGGGATGGAGGAGAACAGCTTGGGCGCGTTTTCGGCCACCGTCTGCTTCAGCGCGCCGTACGCCGCCAGCAGCGCCTCCTCTGACTCAAAGAAAAACTGCGAATCGGTTTTAAGGAACTGATAGAAGGCTTGAAGGTCCCCTTCGAAACCAATCTCCTTCATGATCCCGAGGATGTCTTGAGTAATGCTGGCAACTTCATCCAGACCTATCTGATGAATCTCCTGGGGCGTCAACTCGGTGGTGGTGCTGTTGGCCACGCGGTCGGCGTACCAGGCAGCACCCTGCGCCAGCGCATTCAAACCCACCGTATCGCGCGTGGCAGGCAGGTACTCCTGCGCGACAAAGTCGTGCAGCCGACGATAGGCCGGCAGTATTTGGGTCGCGATGGCCTGCTCGTAGTCGCCGCGAATACGCTCGCGCTCATCGCTCGAGATGCTGTCAGGAAAGGCGGTGACCGGGCGGTAAAAAATACTGTCTGCCGGCTGTGCCGCCAATTGTGCGGCCAGTTGCGGGAGCACTCTGTGCATTACCACGCGCGGCTGCACGATGCCCTCGCGCATGCCCTGGCGCATATTGACGATGGCCTGATCCGCCCACTCAACAAAGCCATCCACGCGACCCAGGAAGTTATCGTAGGCCTGCGCACTGTCGAATGGCTGCAGGCTGGTGCCCGAACCTAACTGGGCGAACAGATTGGGTGTGCTGAAAAACTGGTTGATGGGCAACAGATGCGCCGGAAACTGCAATGAGCGCAGGTCGGCCCGGCGGTTGTGCAGAAACACATCGTAGGTAAGACGATTCTGGCCACGAAATTCGCTCTCATCCAGCGCCAGCACTGCGTCCAGATACTTTTGATTCAGCGCGCGCTCGGCTTCACGGTGGGCGGGACTCAGGCTGTTGCTAAAGCGATCATCGTAACGATGATCGCCAATCATTGTCGCGAACACGGGGTACAACTGCAGCGACTGCTCGAAGTACTCATCGACCAGCGCCAGCAAACGTTGCTTGTCTGATTGATGCGCCTGCGCCGCCGGCGTGTTGGCGCTTGGCGCGGGTGAAGTCGCCGGGGCGGGCGCAGGTTCACCTGCAGCTGGGGTCGGCGCGTCACGACTGCACGCGCTCGCCAACGTAAACATCGCTAATAC
>CBDUQI010000346.1:0-3704 GCA_965369325.1 uncultured Gammaproteobacteria bacterium | reverse complement strand
CCGTTAGGTAGAAAATTCTACTCACTTCAGCGATTATTTTCCGGGGGGATTACAGGTGCACACTGACCTTGTGTTGACGGCCCGACTAATGAAGAGGTTCTTTCAATCACCGCTGAGTCAACCCCCGTCAGTCAATGATGAGATTAGAAGTTTGGGATCGTTCGGTAACTCCCTAGAACAGCTGGATACTCTTGTGTTTGCAATTGGGGAAACCCAGAATAACGGGACCCGTTTGGCCTTTTCAGTGGGTGCGGACTTAGACCCACCAAGACTGGGGCGGGACGCGCCGGGTACCGCAGTACTGAGGAGTTCGGGCCGATACAGACTGTCGCTCTCGCCTTCCATGACGGTTATTGGGACGGCAGTCACTAGAGCAGCATTGGGAGTAGCGCGAGGAGGGGAGGCTGATGCGGGATTGGAGGTGTTAGATCTTGGAGCTGGAATACTTGAAGATCTTCTAACAGTAGACCTCTCCTTGAGCGCGACAGATAAGGTAACACTTTTGGCGTCAACAGACGGACTTGGAGTAGATATATTGGGTGTTCCGGCCGGATTTGGCGGAGACCCGGCGAGCTTCGATCTCAGTAACGGATTGTCTGTTAACACCGAAGAAGCCATTCGCTCGTCGGCAGTATTCGATTCAGATGGAGTGGCGGAACCGGTTATCCTGGACGTATACTTGATTAACGCTGGCGTGGCGCAGTTCATTGGGCAGTTAGGGGCTAGTGGCGGAATTGTTGACTTCGATGACGATCAGATTGCCGATGGATTGGACAACTGTCAGTTAGTTGCGAACGCTGATCAGCGGGATACGAACGGCGACGGTTTCGGAAACATCTGCGATGCGGACCTAGACAATGACGGAGTCGTGAATTTCGTTGACCTCGCAATAATGAAGAGCGTGTTTTTTACTAGTGCCCCTGATGCAGATCTAGATGGCGACGGAACTGTGAACTTTACAGACTTAGCGATTCTAAAGAGTGTATTTTTCTTGCCCCCTGGGCCAAGTGGAATAGTATGATGGCGATTAGCTGGAGCGCGGTGTTATCGCTTCTCCTTCTCGGCTGCACTTCGGATGTGGCGGCTAGTCGGCAGCATCTTGCTGCCGACTGCGTTGCCATAGACGTTGGCGGCTTAACGGTGATGGACGGCGAGACCTTTATTGATGGGTTCGTGCGTGAGTCTGGCGCGTCTAACAAGGAAATTATGATCACCGTCAACGACCCTAGCGGTGTTAGGCTGCGCTCGCTCTCGGCAACTATCGAATACGAAACAGATGAGCCGGATGCTGTCGCCAAGGTATCCAAGCGCGGCGAGCAATATAGTCTCGCCTTTCGTCCCGTAGGCGCCTCATACCGCTCACAAGCAGTGCTTAGGATCGTTGCGTACGACGATAACGGTAGTGTGTACGCAAAATTCTACAAGTTTGTGGTCCCAGCTAGGAACTACTTGTCGGTGCTCGAACCGAGAAGACAACGGCCGTGGTGGGGTAGCACGCTCAAGGGTGTGGAAACTAATCCATGTATGTTGGTGGCACCCACGAAAGACTGATGATGGGAGAGCATCAAAAAACCGGGGGTCGGGCTGACTCTGGCCGAAATCGCGGGTACCCATCGCGGAAACAAGTCTCCAGTTCATCGTCCAACACGCGCGTGCGGATTTGAAGCAGTAAATGGGCGCCTTTTGGCGTCCACTGCATTTGCTGTTTTTTCACAAACCGCTTGCTGATGACCTGGTTGATGGTCGATTCGACAAATGATGTGCTGATCGGCTCGCCCTGGCGGTACCGTTCTCCGTAGTTGGTGATGAAGTGCCGATTATTGCGGATGTACTTATTGAAATCGATGAGGCTGGCGTACAGTTTGCCAACGGATTGCAATCGCCGACGCCGAATCTCCACGTCGAACGACAAGTTGTCGAGCACCTCCAGAGCACTATCGACATTGCCGTGCCAGAGGTAGTGTTTCATCCTTTCCAGGGCGGCTTCCACTACGTCTCCGAAGCCAGTCTCTTCAGCCTGGATCGCCTTGGTTTTTTGCTTCATCACGGTCAGGCGCATCGTGATATGGAACCAGTCAAGAAGATGTTCGCCTGACGGATGTAGATAGGCCTGGAGATTGCGCACCGAATCGGCGCCGTCGGACATGAACGTTACCTGCTGGTTCTCCTGCATGCCCTGGGACTTCATCAGCTCCCACAGTCGCCGTCGTGGTTTGGTGTCGTAGGTCTGGACGAAAGCGAAACGTCTGGACGAGGCTAGATCCTCGCTTTGGTCTCTGCGGAATGCCACGATACTCTTGCCGGCGATGACCTCAAAAAAGCCGGTTTTGTGTCGGGCACGGACCATGCCGCCATCGATCCCGACAATCATCGGCCATCCGGCAGAGGTTGTGCCGCCCAGTCAGTTTCGTTGCCGGAGAACAGACACGCGCCCTCGTCGCCAAGGCGTTGCTCTAGGCGCTGGGCCGTCGCGTGCAGGTGGTTACTCACGGTCTGCGGATTGAGTGTCTTGGAGACTGGCAGTACCTCACCGAGCAGGTCGACGACTCTGGCGTACGGTATCAGTGAGGCCCATTTTGTCTCCAGGTACAACAGTTCTGGACTGCTCCGATCGGTCATCCACGCGGCCGTGGGACGGAATGTCTTCGCACCGATGCGCTGACAGCGGCAGCGTCGCCAGCGCGGGTTCGCCACGGCGCAAGGGCCGTAGATCGTGTTCACGGTCGGGCTGCCCTGCGCCTTGATGACGAAGCGATGATCGCACTGTGGACATCGGCGGTGCTGCTCCAGATACGCGGCTGCCTGCCGGTCAACGACACAGCGTTGCAGGTCATGGAGCAGCTGTTTGCCTTCGACCAGGGTCAGTCCCAGCGTTTCCATGATCAACTCGTCTCGGCTTAGTTCCATCAGTTGTCGGTGCTGCTCGTCGCCGCTGTCATCCTGGCAGATCACCTGTATCTGAAACTTCATTGCCACGCCCTCCTGCACTGCCACCACTGGGTTACCCGTTCGTTGGTCTCCTTCAAGTTGAATTGTGACGGCGTGAGTGGTCCGCTATGGACAAGGCGCTCTTCGACGCTTTGCCAGCCTTCATTGATCGCCGTTTCGAGAAACGCCCAATCAACATCCGGCTCGTCTTGGTAGGCCGTAGCCAGCAGTGCCACCGACGCCGATGTGGTCTCAGGATCCGCCAGTTCGGGTTCCGCTGTTTGACGGCGCAGCATCAGCCGGTACCCGGTGGGGCCACCGCACATCGCTGGCGGGCCCGCGCCGCGGCCTTTAACACACCGCGGCTCGCGGCTGCGGACCGGTACCGGCTCCACGTCCAGCACCCGAACTTCCCACTCCCATAGATCCAGGGTGTCACAGATATATAGGAACTTCTCTTGGCGGCGCAGCTGGAAATCCCGAAGACGCTTGCCACGGCTATGGCGCCGGTAGCTGGCGAACTGTTGAGCGTGAATCCGGAGAATAAAGTCTGGGTCGTACTGCCAGTCCAGCATCGCCAAGAACAACTCATGGAAGTCTCTGATAGCTAACGAATCGGGAACCGACACCACGCGCGCCACGATGGGGCTAATGTCCTTCAGGACCGCTCGCAGGATCAGTTGCCGCACAGGATGTTCGGATGTAGGCATCGCAAGATCGACAATACACCGCAATCCTCAGGCCTGCCGCCCGACCCCCGGCTTTTTGATGCTCTC
>CBDUQI010000345.1:0-3705 GCA_965369325.1 uncultured Gammaproteobacteria bacterium | reverse complement strand
CCCTCCAATTGGAGGGGTGCTTGATTCCATCGGGTGCCTACGGGTGCTTAGCTCAGCTGGAAGAGCGCCGCCCTTACAAGGCGGAGGTCGGGGGTTCGATCCCCTCAGCACCCACCAAGGGAATCGCTTTAACAGGAGTGGTAGTTCAGCTGGTTAGAATACCGGCCTGTCACGCCGGGGGTCGCGGGTTCGAGTCCCGTCCACTCCGCCAAACAAAGAGGGCGCCCAACTGGGCGCCCTTTTTGCTTAAAAACACTGCATTGCCTGAGCGTAGGTTGTGCACATTGCTAGGTCATCGGGGCCGGCATCCAATTACAGAGGAGCCTGCGGGCTGCAATAGATCATGCTGACGACGATCAGAGAGAAAATTACCGGCGGAGTTGCAGTTGTCATACTGGGTCTTATCGCCCTGACCTTTGTGTTCTGGGGTGTGGACTTTGGTAACAGCGCTAACGCCTATGCGCTCAAGGTTAACGGTGAGGAAGTACCCGCGCTGCAGGTACAGCAGGCCGTGCGAAACCAGATTACCGGTTACCAGCAGCAGAGCGAGGCACCGCTGACACCGCAAATCGAGCAGCGCATTCGCGACAACGTGGTCGACCGCTACATTAACGAGTTACTGTTTAATCAGCAGGCAACCGAGCTGGGCTATCGCGTGTCTGACGCTGCGGTCGCTGAGGAAGTGCGCAGCCTGCCTTACTTCCAAGTAGATGGCCGCTTCGACCCGGCCACCTATGATCGCCTGCTCGCCATCCAAGGGCAGAACAAGCAGAGCTTTGAGCATCAGTACCGTCTGGCACTGGTGCGTCAGCAGATTTCCCGCGCCGTGGCGCAATCCGGGTTTTCGACGCCCAGCGAGCTGGCTCAGCGCGCGGCGTTGGAGAACGAGGAGCGCGAGGTCAGTTATCTGCAGCTCTCAATGAATCAGTACTCTGATCAGGTGCAGCCGAGCGATGAGCAGATCCGGGAGCGTTATGAGGCGCACCCGGATCGCTACCAAACGCGCGAGAGCGCCACGCTTGAGTACCTTGAGCTGACCACCGAGATGGTGGCTGAGGAAGTTAATGTTGACGAGCAGGCCGTGCGTGAGGCGTACGAGACAGATCTGGAAGGCGGCCGCTTCCAAACCGTCGAAGAACGCAAGACCAGCCATATCCTGGTTTCACCGGGCGATGATGACGATGCAGCCAAAGCAAAAGCGCAGGGTATCTTAGAGCGGGCACAAGCCGGTGAGGACTTTGCGGAGCTGGCACGTAGCCTCTCAGATGACACCGTCAGCGGCGCCGAAGGTGGCGATCTTGGTTGGGTGAGCCAAGGCATGATGGTCGAACCGTTTAACGATGCGCTGCAGGAGATGACGGCGGGTGAACTTCGCGGGCCGGTGAAAACCGATTTCGGCTACCACATCATTTCGCTGCAGGAGATCCGTGGTGGCGACGTGCAACCTTACGAAGAAGTGCGGGTAGAGCTGGAGCAGGAGCTGAAGCTGCGCGAGGCGGAAAACCTGTTTTTTGAGCGGCGTGAGTTGTTGGCGGAACTGACCTTCGAGAACATTGATACCTTGTTGCCCGCCTCAGACGCGCTGGGCATTGAGGTGCAGACTGTGAGCGGTGTTAACCGCGCCTTCGGGGGGGGGGTGGCGGCCCAGCAGCGGGTGCGTACCGCAGCTTTCAGCACCGAGGTGCTGGACGAACGACGCAATAGCGAGGTGCTGGAGTTGGCGCCGGATCAGCTCGTTGTGGTGCGGGTAAAGGACTATCAGGCAGCCGAACTGAAGCCGTTGGAGCAAGTTCGCGACAGCATCCTTAGCGTGCTGAAGCTTGAGGGCGGTCGCGAGAAAGTGCAGGAAGTCGGCGAGACACTGGTTAGCCGGATAGAGGCGGGCGAATCGCTGTCGGCTCTAGCCGAGGAGTTTGAAGCCAATTACGCCGAACCCCAGAAAGTAAAACGCACGGGGTCCGAAGTGCCGGGCGAAGTGCTGCGCGCAGCCTTCTCGGCGCCTGCCGCTTCTGGCGAGCACGTGCGTGGCGTCGCGCTGATGGGCGGCGACTATGTTATCTACAAAGTAGCGGACATTACTCCAGGCGCAATGCCTGTTGGCGCGGAGCTTGAAGCGCTTCGTCAGCAGCGCGCGGCTGCCAGTGGGGCGATGGACTTTGGCGCTTACGCCAATGCGTTGCGCGAGCAGGCGCAGGTGCAACTCGCGCTGGATCGACTGGCGCCGCAGGAAGATCCGCTGGCGCCATAGAGCCGAGCTCGCAGACAACCTTCTACCGTGACGTCGGGGTCTCATCTGAGGCCCCGGCAGCTGATCCAGGCCGACGATTGTCGGCAGATATCAGTCCAGTGTCATCCCGACAATGCTGAATCCGCCATCTACGTAGAGCACCTCGCCGGTGACCCCGGCGCCGAGATCCGAACACAAAAACGCGGCCGCGTTACCCACCTGCTCAATGGTGACGTTGCGCCGCAACGGTGCCCGCTCGGCCACATGCGAAAGCATCTTACGCATACCACCGATGCCAGCCGAGGCCAGCGTCTTGATCGGACCCGCGGAGATGGCATTCACACGGATGCCCTGCGGGCCTAAATCCTGCGCCAGGAATCGCACGTTGGCCTCCAGGCTGGCCTTGGCCAGGCCCATCACGTTGTAGTTGGGCACCGCCCGCACTGCGCCCAAGTAGCTGAGTGCCACAATAGCGCCGTCGCGGCCCTGCATCATGGGCAGCGCACCGCGTGTTAGTGCGGTGAGGCTGTAGCTTGAGATGTCGTGCGCCATTGCGAAGCCCTCACGGGTGGAGCTCTCGACAAAGCCGCCCGCCAACTCCTCGCGCGGTGCGAAGGCGACTGAGTGCACCAGCGCATCCAGATGGTCCCAGTCCTTGCCCAGGCTCGCGTACATGGCATCAATCTGTGCGTCCTCACTGACGTCCAGCGGATAGCACAGTGAGGAGCCCAGTTCGTTGGCCATTTTACGTACCCGGCCCTCGAGTTTTTCGTTCTGGTAGGTGAAGGCCAGTTCTGCGCCTTCGCGCGCAAAGGCCTGCGCGATGCCCCAGGCGATCGACCGATTGCTGGCCAACCCGACGATCAACGCTCGTTTCCCGCTCATGAACCCCATTGCTACCCTCTCCCGGTCATGACTGTTGTTGGCGGGCATCCTAACCCGTGCGCCGCGTTGGTTGTAGTGTGGCATGCAGGCGAAGGCATGCAGGTGCTATCCTCACGTGCGAGGTGGGGCGTTGGGGGCTGGTATGAGCCAGGAGTTGGATATTCACGATTGGTTGAAAACACCGCTGGGCGCAGCGTTGCTGGCGGACGAAGCGCGCCAGCTGTCGGATGTGCTGGCCGGTGTGTTCGGGTTTCAGTTGTTGCAGATCGGCCGCTGGGGCGATGAGGGCCAGCTGATGGCGGAGGCCCGCACTCAGCGCAGTACATTGGTCGACGGTGAGCCTGGCCCCGGCGTGGCTATGTGCACCGATCCCAGCCGACTGGCAGTGGCGCCAGGCTCCATCGATGCTGTGCTGTTGCCCCACACGCTGGAGTTCCACATCGCGCCCCACGAAGTGCTGCGCGAGGCGGCCCGAGTGCTGTGTGGCGAGGGACATTTGATTACGCTGGGGTTCAATCCTTGGGGCTTGTGGGGCGGGCGTCGGTTGCTGGCCCGCGGCGGTTTTCCTCCAGCCTCGCGTCGTTTCCTGGCGG
>CBDUQI010000344.1:0-3717 GCA_965369325.1 uncultured Gammaproteobacteria bacterium | reverse complement strand
CCATAAAAATGATCATGTATTGATTTTGGTCCCTAATTGTATAAAACTTATTACTAAGGATGGCATCGGGAAGACCTACCGCTGCCGGGTGAAGGCACGATGAAGGCCCAGCCTTTTCGCCGTCTTCAGCACCACCACAACAACAAATATTAAGTGGCGAAATAATGAAAAATCGCGATCGCGTCAGCGGAGCCTTGTCTTTTGCTTCAGTGTTGCTATTGGCACTGTCCCCCAGTTCACACAGTCAAAGGTTGAGCACCGAGGCGCAGTTGCCCGACGAGTGCCGCACACCACTGTATGAAGAGCTCTCAAAGCTGAGTTTCCACTCGGGCGACCCGCGGCTGGAACAAAACCAGGCAATGCTGGCGCACTGTAACCAGTTCGTGTCGGAGTACCTTGCGCAGATTCGCCCGCAGAACACGCGGATGGAAGACCGGGTGATCGAGCCGTTAGAGGGCCTGATCAACTTCGAGAACTCACACGTACATCCGATGGATCTGACCCCTGACGGCACCACCCTGGTGGCTGTCAATACCGCAGCGCATCGCCTTGAGGTTTACGACGTTTCCGGCAGCCAGCTGGCGCATCGGCAAAGTATTCCGGTGGGCATCGACCCGGTAAGCGTGCGCGCGCGTACCAGTGTTGAGGTATGGGTGGTTAACCACGTCTCCGATAGCGTAAGCATCATCGACCTGTCCGCGGGTACGGTGATTGAGA
This sequence comes from uncultured Gammaproteobacteria bacterium, assembly GCA_965369325.1. Lineage (GTDB taxonomy): Bacteria > Pseudomonadota > Gammaproteobacteria > Steroidobacterales > JBCBZW01 > CBDUQI01. Next base: position 3,000 of record CBDUQI010000344.1, on the reverse strand, counting down.
CACTGCGCACAGATAATGAGCCGGCTGATGTTGTGTTTGCAGGCACCCCGCAACGCGCGTTTGTCAGCGCCTCAGAGGCCAATCGGATTAATGTCTTCGATCTGGCGGACCTGTCGGCGCCGCATGAGTCGGTCAGTATTTTCGGCGAAGACCCACGGGCACTGGCGGTCAGTCCCAACGGTCAGGTGGTTTACGCAGCGATATTTGAGTCAGGTAACAACACCACGTTAATCGGGGCCGACGGCGAGGTGCCGGACGGCTTGAGCGGTGAAGGGGTGATTACCCGCGGCAGCACCCTGGCTGACAACGATGTGGCATTGATAAACGCCAACACACTCGGCGTTGCCTACCAGAGCGGCTTGATGAACATCGTTATGGCGATAGCGGTCAATCCTGTCGGTGGCAATATCACCGTGGTTGGCACGGAGCCGCTTAACGAGGTGATCTTCGAGCCGAATCTGAATGGCGTGTTCGCACGGGTGAACACCGCGACGTTCAACTTCGGCACTGGCATCGTTGATATTTCTGATCTCAACCCGCACCTGACCTATACCGCTCCCACGGTGCCACAAAGCGTGCGCGACCAGTCGGTGGGTGATCCGCGCGGGGTTGCCTGGCGCGCAGACGGCAGCGAGATGTTCGTCACGGGTATGGGCTCGAACAACGTCGCGATATACGACCAGGATGCTAACCGTTTAGGGCGAATCGAAGTTGGTCAAGGGCCGACCGGCGTTTTGCTGAGCGATGCGAGCGGTTTCGCTTACATCATGAACAGATTCGAGGGCAGCATTTCGGTGCTAGATCTGGATGCGCGGACCGAACTTTCCCGCGTGCCATTCGACGACCCCACACCGGCCGCGATCAAAGTCGGTCGTCCGATCTTGTACGACACCCACAACACTTCCGGTCTCGGGCATGTTTCCTGCGGTACCTGCCACGTGGATGGTAAATCTGATCGTATGTCCTGGGAGTTGAGCAACCCCGCCGGGGCGGATGTGTTTTTGCCCGCCGCCAGCAATCTGTTCACCGGCGAAGTCACCGGTGAGCTGACCGGCGAGACCGTCGCAGTGCCGGCCCTGAAGGGGCCGATGGCAACGCAGACGCTGGTCGATATCATGGATCACCCGTTGCTGCATTGGCGTGGCGACAAGGAAAACCTTGAGGCGTTCAACCCGACCTTCACCAACCTTCTTGGTGATGACGCCGAAGTTTCTGATCAGCAGATGGCAGATTTCGGGGCGTTTCTATCCACCACCTGGTTTCCCCCGAATCCCTACCGTTTTATTGACGATACGCGTCCGAACACTATTACGCTTCCAGATGGCGAAGTGATCACCTCGCCCACCATGGAGGGCTTGCGCGGTGACAACCCGCAGGACAATAACTGCCTGAGCTGCCACTACGGACAAGGTACCGGTGGGCGTAACTTTGGTGTGAATGAGGAGATTGAATCCCTGGTGGTGGCCTCTGGCTTTCCGGCGTTCTACGACCGCATGGGTAAAGCCTATGGTACCGCCGGTTTCGGCTACTTCCACACCGGTGGTGCGACCTCGCGCGAGGCAGCGGGTAGGAACGAGATTTTCCTGACGGAAATCCTGACCATCGGCGGCCCGAGCGGCCCGCTTGAAGGTGCGGAACAGCGGCGCGTGCCGCATGCAGGAATGGGGCAACAGCTCACCGTCAACCCCGCTTCAACAAATGTTGAGCGAGACTTCCTGCTTGAGCTAATGACCATTTCCGAAGACAGCCCGTTTGTGCAGTTGATTGCGAAAGGCCGGGTAAATGACCTACAGCGAGGCTATGTGCATGTCGGCGGGAATCAGTTTCAGAGCGACATCGCCGGGGAGCAGGCGACCTGGCGACAGTTGCTGACGCTGGCGTTAGCTGGCGAGCCGCTTACTTTCACCCTGGTGGTGGAGGGCATGGAAACCCGTCTGGCGCTCGACTGGGATCAGGACGGTACCTTTAACGGCGATGAGGTGCCGGGCAATATCGACCCGTTTGTGTTCAGCCCCGGCGATCAGGCCAGCACCTTAGGCGATGTGATCTCGCTGCTCATTCAGGGCGGTGATACAGATGGCGATTCCGTCGCTTTCTCAGCGCAGGGCCTGCCGGATGGGCTGTCGATCAGTGCCTCGGGCCTGATTAGTGGCACCGCTAGTACGCCGGGCGCATTCGCTGTTGTGGTTGTGGTGAACGACGGACGTGCCGGCCAGGCCAGTGCTCAGTTCACCTGGACCGTTGCTGATGTGGATTCCGACAACGACGGCGTGGACGATCTGGACGATGCATTCCCGGACGACCCGAATGAGACGAGCGACAGCGACGGCGATGGCGTAGGCGACAATGCCGATGTGGATGCCGACAACGATGGGCTGCCGGATGATGTCGAGTCGCGCACATCCGTCGCCGTGGTGGATTGGACGGTGACCGGCAGCACCCTGAGTACCAACGGCAATACAGTTAGTTTCAACGGTCAGACCGCCAACTGGGGCCATCAGGTGAGCTCTGCGCGGATGTCCAGCTATGGCTTCAGCAACAACTACGAAGTGCGCTGGGTTGTGTCGGGTAATGTGAGTAGCCACAACAGCATGGTGGGCCTTGGGGTTACCGAGTCGAGTGCCAGTTATACCGATATCGACTATGCGATGTACATCGCGGGGACGCAGTTATACGTCTACGAAAACGGTAACAGTCTCGGTGCTCTGGGCAGTGTAGCCAATGGCGACGAGCTGAGCATTCGCGTATCGGGCGGCCAGATCAGCTATCAGCGCAATGGCACGGCGATTCGCACTGTGAGTTATAGCGGCGCCCCGGATTTCTACATTGACAGCTCGTTCCATGCCGGGGCGTTGGACTACACGGACTTTGAAGTCGAGCCGTTGGGCGGCGGCTTTAGCGTGGATCAAGACGGTGATGGCATTGAGAACCGCGTTGATCTTGACAGCGACAACGACTCGATCCCGGACGTAGTAGAAGCCGGTTTGAGCGACAGTGACC
>CBDUQI010000343.1:0-3747 GCA_965369325.1 uncultured Gammaproteobacteria bacterium | reverse complement strand
TGAAGAGATTCTCGGTAGCGGCCGCGGCGGCTGTGGTGTTAACACTGGGCATGGGTAGCGCCAGCGCGGCGGACTATAAGGTAGACATCGAGGGCGCACACGCCTTCATCAACTTCAAATTCAAGCATCTGGGCTACAGCGTGCTGGCCGGAACGTTCAAGAAGTTCGACGGCGAGTTCACCTGGGACCCCGAGGCCCCCGAAGACTCCACGATTGCCATCGATATCGACGTCACCAGCCTGGATTCCAACCATGCGGAACGCGACAAGCACATCCGCGATAAGAAGTACCTGAACACGGACGACTTCCCGACCGCCCGCTTCGAAAGCACCCGGGTGGAAGACAAGGGCGACGGCAAACTGGTGATGCACGGCAACCTGACCCTGCGCGGCGTGACCAAGCCGATCGCGATTGACGTCTCGACCATCGGCGAAGGCGACGACCCCTGGGGCGGCTACCGCGCCGGCTTTGAAGGCTACGTGACGCTGAACACCAAGGAGTTCGGCATGGAGACCTTCCGCCCGCTGCACCAGGTGGATATGGAGCTATACATCGAAGGCAAGCGCGCTAAGTAGGTCGCAAGGTTCTGAGGAAGGGTTGAGCCCCGTCCCGGAGAAGGCTCTGATCACGTTCCTCAAGAATGGCCTATTTGCCAGGTACTGAGCGATCACGCTGATTTCGTACGCCCGTTGTGCGTAGCGGGCGGACGGTGGGTGGGGCTTCGTTAGTCGTTCAACGGATATTCGATGTCCGACCTGTCTTCCCACGGTTCGGCGAACAAGTAGTCGATGTTCAGGGTTTGGATATCGCGTCCCCAGACGATGAAATGCTCACCGTCAATTTTGTAGTAGCGCTCCCCGCTTTCGACTGAGTCTTTTTCATCGGATTCTCGGTCGTTGGCAATTTCGCGGCGCCATACCGGTGGAACAAGGGCGATCTTCTGAAGTTCGCCGTCGCCGGATCGCCAAAATCGATCGAGAAAGCCTCTGTACAAATACGTGATTCCACCACTTTCGAGGGTTACTGTGAGCATGGCTCCTGCAGGCTCTTCTTCTAGATTGTCACCTTGAAACAAGTAGTACCATTCGTTTGGAAAACGCAGGGATGCCCATTTAAGGTCGAGTGATTGGTTGATCACTACTCTGCGAAACATCGCGCCGATTAGAATGACTACGATGTACAAAGAAATATTGTAGAACAGCGTCCAGTAGAAATGATCAAGCACAAAATCGGTGACGGTCGTTAAACCTTGGCGAATATGGCCAATGTCATGCGCGATATGCTCGGGCGTTATCAGGAGGATTAACGGAAGCCAAATAGCATGCAAGATAGGCGCTAACACTAGCGCAACTACCGCGGAGGTCGTCAAGCCACTTTCGAACGCTGGGGTTTCAGGTTTGCGGGTAAACTGTCGAGCACCTTGGTAACTCCTGATCAGGAGAAGACCAGGCAGCACAAGATACAGAAAGGTTAATGCACCAAGCGTTAAGCTCACCGCCGAGTAGCAACGTCCTTCGTCGCCGGAGCGTTACCCGTGGTGCCCTTCTTAGGGCGCGAGGTGATAATGAACTGGCCGGAACCGCTCTTGACCACAGTTGATGACTCACCACTGGCAAATGCATCCATTACGCGTTGCCGGTTTTTCTGACTGCGGAGTGGTTCTGCAAGCCGAACCTTAACACTCGTCGTCTTTGCCATTCTGAAGAACCTCTAGTCTGTACGTAACTATACAGTAAAATGTTGCCCGTCCTCTGGGTCGGATCGCACTTTGGTCAGTTAACGCTTGTCGATGTCGTTGATATCTCGGGGTCTTATGCACTATTTTCAACAACACGAACACGCCAAATCATATGTAAAGATACATTGCTTCTTTTTGAGCGCAACCCGAGAAAACGGCGGGTGTTAGAGCGTATTCTTCCCTGCCGCAAGGTCTTTCAGCCAGGCCATCATTTCATCGTGTGGAACACCGCCGTCTAACTTCATGGACTCCAGTTTGGCCATGTCTTCTTCCTGATCAACATGGGCCAGAGAGACTTGGCGTAACAGCTCGGCAGCGATCGCTTCGGGCGAAGTTTGCCGCCGCACAGCGATGGCCGACAGGCGAGCTCTGGTATTGTCGTCCAATTGAATATCCATCTCCCTTACCATCGCCTAGATCCGCGAATTTGCCAAGGGAGAATGCCAGGGTTTCTACTTGTTATTCGCTGGAAATGGTGCTTGGAGTACGATGACGGGCCATCGTTGGCGCTCGAATAGCTAAAGTCCCGCAGCGGTCAGCCGATACCTCAGGGATGAGCATTTTTGCGCGCGGGATCCGTAGTGATTTCCTCAGCTAGCCATTTACCAACCAACGGTCTGTTGCCGTCGCCGGCAGCACATAATCCTCAATCCAATCAGTTGGTTGAGGCGGGTCACAGCGGCCCCGCGTTGACCGGCGCAGCCGTCACTGGCGCGAATAAGACCGAAGGTGCGGCGTCCGACGCCAAGCCCGCGGCCAACGAGCGCCAGGCCGGCCAGCCCGAGCTCACTGAAGAAGAACAGAAGCAGGTGCGTGAGCTGCAGGCGACCGACCGTCGCGTACGCGCCCACGAGGCCGCTCACGCAGCCGCCGCCGGCGGCCTGGCTAAAGGCGGGCCCAGCTTTACTTACCAGACCGGCCCGGACGGGCGCTCCTACGCCGTCGGTGGCGAGGTCCAGATCGACACATCGGCAGTGTCCGGCGACCCCACGGCCACGCTGCGCAAGGCCGAGCAGATTCGCCGCGCCGCGTTAGCCCCCGCCGACCCCTCATCCCAGGACAGGTCAGTCGCCGCCGCCGCCGCGCAGATGGCGGCCCAGGCCCGCGCGGAGATGATTAGCGCAAGCGGGGAAGCCAACGGTGGCGAAGGCGAGCCCGGGCAACCCGACGAAGCCTCCGTCGCTCCGGCCGGCACCGAAACGCCTGCGTCCAAGAACACCACCTGCCCCAGCTGTGGCGGCGCCCATGCCGGCCACGCGCACGAAGGCCTCAGCGCTTACGCCGATCAATCCAGCTTCACCCCCGCCGCCGCCGAGCAGATTGCGGGCCTGTTTGCTGCCGCCTGAGATCTGCCCACAGGCGTCGTCCACGGCTCGCCTGTTATTATTCGCGCCCGAAACCACACGCAAAGCGCTGCGACGCTGCCAGCTCTGGATTGAGCGCGACGGTATTGCTGCGTAAAAACCTGAAGGACCGCCTGCTATGCCATTGAGTGTCGTCATCCTCGCTGCCGGAAAAGGAACCCGCATGCACTCGGACTTGCCGAAAGTGCTGCAACCGCTGGCGGGCCAGCCCTTGCTGGGTCACGTGGTGGCCTGCGCGCAGTCGCTGCAGGCGGATGCCATCCACGTGGTATACGGGCACGGCGGCGATCTGGTGCAGAGCGCCTTCGAGGGGCAGTCGCTGCACTGGGCGCTGCAGGCGGAGCAGCTCGGCACCGGGCACGCGGTTCAGCAGGCGTTACCGGCGATCCCAGACGATCATCAGGTGCTGGTGCTATACGGCGACGTGCCACTGGTGCAGAAGCAGACGCTTAACAACCTGGTCGAGGCCGCCGGGCAGGACACGCTGGCCGTGCTCACCCTGATGCTGGATGACCCCAGCGGCTACGGACGGATCGTGCGCGATGCTGCGGGGAACGTGCGTAGCATCGTCGAGCAGAAGGATGCCAACGCCGAGCAACTGGCCATCGGCGAGGTGAACACCGGGCTGGTCGCCTGCCGCGCCGG
>CBDUQI010000342.1:0-3775 GCA_965369325.1 uncultured Gammaproteobacteria bacterium | reverse complement strand
GCCAGTACCGGCAGGTACCTTAGAAGAAGAACGCGAAGCCAACTTTCCATTCGTCTATTTCCTCATTGTCGTCCCGGCTGGTAAACACCACGTAACTTTTATATTCCGCGCGAACCATAAAACGGCGAGCTAGATAGGCTCGCACGCCTAGGCCCACATGGCCCAAGGGGTCGCTGCGATCTTCGGTGCGTACCAGCGTTGCATTGGGCTCGGTGCGGATCACGCCGGAGCCCAGGGTAAAGAATGGCGTCGCGCGCCATTCCGGAAAGAAGTAATGCACGATGTTGGCATGATACATCGTACTGTTCGAAAAACTGCCCAGCGCTTGCGCCAACGAGGCCTCGATGGTGAGATTGGGGGTCAATGCAAAGCCGCCGTAAACGGAGATAACATTGGCGCCGCCAAAGTCGCCTGACATCGCGCCGGCTTCCCAGCGCCGGGTGCCGTAGTCGGCAAATTGCGGGTCGTCAATACGGGTTTTCTCGCCATCCGGTTGCAGAGTGCGGGCCATTTGCTCGCGCTTCACCCAACCTTCGTATCCGCGCGCAGTGCGCACCTTGAACCAATCCGTGCGGCGCTTGATGATGGACACCGAATCACCCCGATCGACCACTTGGGTGATGGGGTAACCGCGATGTGGGCCGGTATGTAACTCGATATACGGATCAGCGACGGTCACGACGCGCAGCGTTTTGGCGGCCTGCGCCGGGCCGCTGAACAGCGCTAAGCAAACCAGTACCAACAGAGTATTACCGCATTTGATCATTATTATCTTTCGGACAGTAAACAAGTCGCGCGGACAGCGTTAGCCTTAAACAACAACGTCCGCGTGAGGCCTCTTACTTATACACAGACCTCTTAGTTCACCGGCACAGCAAAGGGATTGTTGAAGTACTGCCCACCAATATCCAGCCATTCGTTAATCAGCTTAATTTCCGCGGCGCTAAGGTAGCCATCATGGCTGGCGCCCCCCGCGAACGGGGCGAAGAACCGGTCGTTGGATAATGCGCCCGCCGCATTCATGCTAGGCGCTACGCCGACAGTCTGCAGTATTGGCTCTTCGGTTTCAGGGTCGATGCCCACCTCGACCAGTCGATCGAGCAGCACGCCCTCAATAATCTCCAGCTCATTATCGCCGAACATCAGCTCGCGATACGATTTAAAGTGATCGTCGTTCTGGTCCGACACCCCGTCACTCAAATCCAGTTGTGCGGCAGGCACCTGCAACTCGCCCATCGCATCTATGGTGCCATGACAGCTGCTGCAGGTATTGTCCTGCAGCACAGTTACGCCGTCTACGTCCAATGTGACCCGGGGTAACACCCATAACGGGTGCAAGTGCTGCTCGTAGTTAATCGTCACCCGGCAGCCGCTGCTCCAGGTGCTGGTACAGGCCACAGTGGTGGGCGCTTCGGTTTCCAAATCGCCGTAGCTGTAGCTGAATGGTGTATCTTTCGGGCGCTCCGCCGCCAGCTCATCCGTCCACACGTCCTCGTACTGCAGGTTGACGCTGGGGGTCTGGGACGCGCAGTTATCCACGCTGCAACTGATCCGCGCGCGCGCCTGCGCCATGGTTTCGCCAAAGTCGGCGAAAATGGCTGGATCCGTGTTGGGAAACGGCAAAGAGGTTTGCAGGGAACCCGCATACACTGAATCGAATGCGTCATCGCGGCCGTGCGAGCTGCCGGTGTTGGGGTCGTGGCAGCCGTTGCACTGCAGGATTTCGCCCGGACGCACCTGTAGCCAGTTATCGTGGCGGGCCGAAATGCGACGTCCCAGGACATCCAGAATGCTCAGTTGGAAGGCCACGTTGGCTGGCACTTCCAACTGCACGGAGCCGTCGGGTTCGATCGGGGCGTAAGCCAGAATTTCGCGCATGCCGAGCGCGCGATTGCGCCCGAATGCCGTGCCGGGGATATTCACAATGTCATCGTCAGGTATAGAGACGGCTTTGCTAATGCGAATAAACCGTGCCGGGCGGCCGGTTGCGGTAGTGAGGGCCGGGTCGGCAAGTGTTTCGATATTGGGCACGGCGGTATCGAGCCCATCGATGTCGTAGACGCTGCGAATGTGGATCAGTCCGGCGCCTTCTTCTGCCAACGTGGCGTCCAGGCCGCTGCTACCGTCACCAAGTACGGCAGGCAAATCACGCGGCTGCGCGGCTACCACCTCGGTAAACATGATGCCTTCGGTCGGCTCGACCACCGGTAATTGGGTGTCGGTGGTGCGGTCGTACACCCAGATGCCGTAGAGCGGTGGCGCCGGTACCAGCGCGGCATCCTCCAGATTGCTCTGGGTGCAGGGCACAATCGCGCCCATCACATCTTGCAAGCGGCACTGGCTCCAGCTCACCAGCAGGCGTTCGGTGCCGTCGAATAAGGCGATCGCACTGGCGTAGCGCCCGCCAGGAGAAGGGTCGGTTTCGGTGTTCACGACGTTCACGGTGGCGGCTTTTTGCGCGGGCCCCGGCATCCCGGCACTGCCGGCCAGCGCCTGCTCGTTTTCGATAAAGCGGGCCGTGTCTATGGTGATCAGGTCGCCGCCGTAGTTGTTGCTGACAAACGGGGATACCAGCGCCAGCATCTCCCCGTTGGGCATCTCCCGCGGCTGCAGGAAGTGCACCTGGGCGCCGTCGGTGCCGGTGTTATGGCTGTTGGCGCCGTACATTAACTGGGTGCCAGTGCCATCTGGCCGCGTCTGGTATAGCGCAATGCCGTCGTTGTTGCCAATGTTGTCCCAGCGACTGAACACGATCTGCCCGTTATCCAGCACGCTGGGGTCACGATCGTGGCTTTGGTTAAAGGTAATCTGGTGGATATCGCTGCCATCCTCGTTCATGACGTGCAGCGCGAATGCCGGCTCATTCTGGTTCTCGTCCAGCGCTGCGAACTGCGGTTTGCCCTCATCTAGCAAGATAGCGCCGGACTGGCGCTGGCGGGTGGAGCTGAACACGATACGCCCATCCGGCAGGTATGCGGGTGAGCGGTCGTGGCCAGCCTCGGCAATGGTATCGGAGCTAATAAGGCGGCTCAGGCTCGCGAGCTCGATGTCGTACTGCCAGATGTTCCAGGTCGGTTGCTCGTCCTCGTCGAGGTTCTCATCCAGCGCTTCGCGCATGGCGAACAACAACTTGCTGCCGTCGAAGGAGATCTCGACATCGCGCACGTCACCCAGCCCCTCGGTGAACTCGCCGGTGATATCGGTTTCTGGCGCGGTGGGGGAGGCGCGGTCGCGCAGGAACAGATCGGCCCCGGCGCTGAACTCGATCAGCTCGCGTGCGTCTTGCTCGACCGGCTCGGCGTTCTCATCAACCGGCAATGTACGTTTGACGTAAGCGATCGGAAAGTCAACCACGACTGGGTCTGGGTCCTGCCCGGAGCCAAAGCCGATATCGCCGTCACCTTCACTGCCGCCGCAACCCGCAAGGGTAATGGCTAGCACGGCCAGTGTGGCAGTAATGCCGGATCGCAGACCTATAGGTCTGTTGTGAAGCGTGTACGGGTGAGCGCCGCTGCGGGGACGTTCGTAAGAATGGATAAGCTCTGGCATCTTGGGTGCCAGTGAGTGATATTCAGGCATGCCAGCATCACCTTCCTTGGGATTGCATGGAGGGGCTTGCGCTGTGAACGCGTCGGGCTCGGGTTTCGCCGCCCCTCCGATTGGCCAGTAACTTGCAGACAACGATCGCACTCCAGCATCTGGCGATCACGAACGAGTGGGTGCATTCGACGATCCTTCCAGCGTTTGTGATCAGTTGCTTTCCTGAACATCCACT
>CBDUQI010000341.1:0-3780 GCA_965369325.1 uncultured Gammaproteobacteria bacterium | reverse complement strand
GCCGGTGATCTGTGGCTGGCCAATACGGAAGGTACGAATGTCCGGAGGCTGACCTCGCACCCGGGTCAGGAGCTTTTTGGCCGCTTCTCCCCGGATGGCCAGCATATTGCGTTTACGGGGCAGTACGACGGCGGGGAGCAAGTTTACGTGGTCCCGGTTACCGGGGGCGAACCAACGCGCCTGACCTGGTACCCGTCGGAGGGGCCGCTGCCTGCCCGCTGGGGCTATGACCATCAGGTCTACGGCTGGACCCCGGACGGCGAAGCCGTGCTGTTCCGGTCCGTTCGCGAAGGATTCGACCTGAAGGACTCGCGGCTATACACGGTGAAGGCGTCGGGCGGGTTACCTGAAGCACTACCGATGGTTGTTTCAGGGGCCGGTGCACTATCCCCCGAGGGCGACAGGGTTCTGTTTTCGCCATTGTTCCGTGACTTTCGGACCTGGAAGCGTTACCAGGGCGGCTGGGCACAGGATCTTTATGTCTTCGAGCTCGACGGATCGGGGTCACGAAATATTACCAACCATATACGCACGGATCGCGATCCGATGTGGATGGAAGATGGCATCTTTTTCGTATCCGATCGCGATGATTACCTGAATATCTATGCCTACGATCTTGAGAACAAGCAAACGCGCCAGCTTACCCATCATGAAGAACTTGACGTGCGCTGGGCGAGCGACGACGGATCCCATCGGATCATCTACGAACTTGACGGCACGCTGCGCATACTCGATGTCCGCGACGGCGGTGACCGTCAGGTCGCAATCAGTGTGCCGGCCGATACCGGCGTCGAGCTGGGTGAGCAGGTTAAGGTGGCCGACCATCTCGAAGGCTTCGACGTAAGCCCGAATGGCCAGCGTATTCTCGTGGCCGCGAGGGGCGAAGTATTTTCGGTGCCCGTCGAGCACGGGGTATCGCGCAACCTGACGAACAGCGCCGGTGCACATGAACGGGAAGTCGCCTGGTCCGCCAAAGGCGATCGGGTCGCCTGGATATCCGACGCCAGTGGCGAAGAAGAAATATACGTTGGCGACCACCTGCGGCAATCGGCGGCAACGCAAGTTACCTCCGACTCGGCAACGCGACTCTACAGCCCTCTGTTTTCGCCAGACGGAAAAAGGATCGCTTACGGCGATGCGGAAGCGACAATCTTCGTGGTCGACAGCGATGGCCGCAACAAGCGGCAGGTCGCGGATGATCCCGGGTTTCCCCAGCACGATTTTTCCTGGTCGCCTGACTCACGTTGGCTGACGTATTCCACGGCGAGTCCGAACGGGTATCGATCGCTTTATATCTGGGACAGTGAATCCGGCGAGTCACAACGCGTGACCAACGAGATGTTCAGTGCGTACAACCCGGTTTTCGCGCCAGGCGGCGGTCAACTCTACTTCTTGTCTGATCGGATGTTCGCTCCTCAGATCGATCTGCTGGAGTGGAACTACGCAAACAATCGCAGCACCGGCGTCTATGCGCTGATGCTGACCTCAAAGGCGGAGAACCCGTTTGCACCGCGAAACATGGAAGGGCTGCCGGAGGATAAAGACGAAGGTGAAAACAAAGAAGATAAACCGGATGCGGTAAAGGTAAGCATTGAATTCGACGGCCTGGCTACCAGGGTCGCCCGCGCGCCGATCGACTTCGACAATTTTGGCCGCCTGTCCGCGTCCAGTGAACACTTGCTTTTCGTCGCCTACCCGGCGTTCTTTTACGGCCGCGACATCGAGCCCGGTGCGGAGCTGCGCGCCTATTCCCTGGCAGACAGGGAGGTGTTCACCATCGCGAACAAGGTCGGTGAGTATGCACTCGCGAAGTCTGCGAACCAGGTTGTGGTGGCCCAGAAGGGCGCGCTCAGCCGTCTCGACATTCAGAAGGGTGAGCAGGAGGCCAAGAAAACCGATCTCAACAGCCTGACGGCGCGACGTGTGCGCTCTGTGGAGTACGCACAGATATTCGACGAGGTGTGGCGCCGCTACCGCGATCATTTCTACGTCAAGAACATGCACGGTTACGACTGGGTCGCACTACGCGATCGCTATCGGCCTCTTCTGGAGCACGTAGCACATCGTGCGGATCTGAACTATCTGATCGGCGAAATGCTCGCTGAGCTGAACGTCGGACACGCGTACATCGCGGGCGGCGACATAGCAAGCACGGAGCGATCCAACGATGCACTGTTGGGGGCGACATTCGAACTGGATAGTTCGGCTGGCTTGTACCGTATCGGCGCGGTCTACGCCGGCCAGAACGAGGAAGACAAGTATCGCTCGCCACTGACCGAGCCAGGCATAGGCGCCGGCGCTGGCGATTACGTGCTCGCTATCAACGGACGCGCGCTGACTGCCGACATCAACCCGTATTCGCTCCTCAAGGGCCAGGGCGGGCACCTGCTGGAGCTGACGCTCGCCGACGACGCTCGCGGCAAGAACCGGCGCACCGTGCTCGTCAACCCGATTGCCAGTGAAAACGCTCTGCTGTACCTGAAATGGGTGAACGGGAATCGCGAATATGTCACGGGACAGACCGACGGCAAGATCGGCTACCTGCATTTACCCGACATGGGCGCAGCTGGCATTTACGAGTTCACGAAGTGGTTCTACGGCCAGATTCGAAAGCAGGGAATGATCATCGACGTTCGCGGCAACGGCGGCGGCAACGTTTCGCAGATGGTGATCAATCGTCTCGCTCGCAGCCTCGTTTTCATGGGTTATGGCCGCGGCATCGACAACCTCAGCACCTATCCGAATGTTGTTTTCACCGGCCCAATGGTCGCGCTACTGAACGAAGAGTCGGGGTCCGATGGCGACATCTTCCCCGCCGCCTTCCAGACGCTGAAACTTGGCCCGCTGATCGGCAAACGCAGCTGGGGTGGCATCATCGGCATTACCAACCTGGGCCCGCTGATTGACGGTGGCTCGGTTTATGTGCCGCAGTTCGCGACGGCGTCGGCCAGCGGTGAATGGGCCATCGAGGGCGTGGGTGTTAATCCGGACATCGAGGTCGAGAACCCGCCGGAGGTCGTGCTGCGAGGCGAGGACGCGCAGCTCGATCGGGCTATCCAGGAAGTCATGCAGCGGTTTCGGACTCAGCCGGGAGTGTTGCCGCCGAAGCCGGCCGATCCTATAAAAACGCCGGGCGCCCGTTAAGTATGTGGGGCGGCAGTGCTGCCCCGCTGCCTCGTGTGTCGGTAATCCCTCCATTTTTAGCTGACTTCAGAAGTGGGCTTGGGCCGCGAGGGCCAACTTCTGACTTGGGGGGATTACCAAGTACACATACACCAACCGATCCTCGATCGACTGATTGAGCCAGCGGTCGATGTGCTTGTAGACGTTCTGGTTCAGGTTCGACACGGTGCCGGATGAGACTCGCGTACCCCATAGCGCTTCGGTGACGTCCTCGACCCGGCGCACCGACACCCCCGCGAGGTACATCTGAACGATCGCCTCCTCGATCGAGATATCCCGCCGACGGTAGCGCTCGATAATCGCTGTTTCGAAGGTCTGGCGGCGTAGCTTGGGCATCTTCACCTCAACCTCGCCTGCCTTGGTGTGCAGCTTGCGCTTGTAGTGGCCGGCTCGGGTATCGATCCGTCCGGTGAGCGTTCGTAGCGTTGCGCCTGGCACATCTGATCGGCTTCTTCGTCAAGCATGGCGTTGAGCGTCTCCTCCACCGTGCCGCGCACCATCTTGTCCAGGTGCCCACGAATCTCGCCCTCGTCAATCCGGGTTACTCTGCCCATCGGGGTCGTGCTATCGTTCTCCATGGTGGTCTCCTAAGGTCTG
>CBDUQI010000340.1:0-3792 GCA_965369325.1 uncultured Gammaproteobacteria bacterium | reverse complement strand
GAGCGCTACACCATCGACATTACCGAGCGCGCCGAGCAGGGCAAGCTGGACCCGGTGATCGGGCGTGATGAGGAAATTCGGCGCACCATCCAGGTGCTGCAGCGCCGGCGCAAGAACAACCCTGTGCTTATTGGTGAGCCGGGCGTGGGTAAAACCGCCATCCTTGAGGGGTTGGCCCAGCGCATCGTCAACAATGAGGTGCCTGAGGGCATGCGCGGCAAGCGCATCCTGTCGCTGGACCTGGGCGCGCTGTTGGCGGGCGCTAAGTTTCGCGGTGAGTTCGAGGAACGCCTGAAGGCGGTGCTGAACGATCTGACCAAACAGGAAGGGCAGATCATCCTGTTCATTGATGAGATGCACACCGTGGTGGGGGCGGGCAAAGCCGAAGGCTCGTTAGATGCGGGCAATATGCTCAAACCGGCGCTCGCGCGTGGCGAGTTGCACTGCGTGGGTGCTACCACGCTGGATGAGTATCGCGAGTATGTAGAGAAAGACGCCGCCCTTGAGCGCCGCTTTCAGCGCATTCTGGTTGATGAGCCCTCGGTGGAGGACACCATCGCGATCCTGCGCGGTTTGCAGGAACGCTACGAGGTGCACCACGGCGTGGACATCACCGATCCGGCGATTGTCGCGGCGGCCACACTGTCGCACCGTTACGTGTCCGATCGCAATCTGCCCGACAAAGCCATCGATCTGATTGATGAGGCGGCCGCGCGTATTCGCATCGAGATCGATTCAAAACCCGAGGCGCTGGATAAACTCGGGCGCCGGCTCATCCAGTACAAGATTGAGCGCGAGGCGCTGAACAAAGAAACCGACGAGGCCTCGCTGAAACGGCTTGAGGCGTTGCAGGGCAATATTGATGCGCTAGAGCGCGAGTACGCCCAGATGAACGAGATATGGGCCGCCGAGAAAGCCAGCGTTCAGGGCATCACTCACATCAAAGAGTCGCTGGAGCAGGCGAAGAAGCAGTTTGATACCGCCAAGCGCGCCGGTGATCTGGCGCGCATGTCGGAACTGCAGTACGGGCGTATTCCGGAGCTTGAGAAGGCGCTGGAGGAGGCCGCGACGGTGGAAACCGACGCCACCCTGCTTCGCAGCAAAGTGACGGAGGAGGAGATCGCCGAGGTGATCTCCCACTGGACCGGTATTCCGGTGCACAAGATGCTGGAGGGTGAGCGCGAGAAGCTGCTTGGTATGGAAGACAATCTGGCGACAAGGGTGATCGGCCAGGCCGAGGCCATACGCGCGGTTTCAAATGCCATCCGGCGCTCACGCGCCGGGCTGTCAGACCCCAAACGGCCGATCGGCTCGTTCCTGTTTCTGGGGCCGACCGGCGTGGGCAAGACGGAGCTGACCAAGGCGCTGGCGCAATTTATGTTCGACGCTGATGACGCGTTGGTACGCATTGATATGTCGGAGTTCATGGAGAAACATTCGGTCGCGCGGCTGATCGGTGCCCCGCCCGGCTATGTCGGCTACGAGGAGGGCGGGTATCTTACCGAGGCGGTGAGGCGTCGGCCCTATTCGGTTATTTTGCTGGATGAGGTAGAGAAGGCGCATGGTGATGTGTTTAACATCCTGTTGCAGGTGCTGGACGACGGCCGCTTGACCGATGGGCACGGGCGCACGGTCGATTTTCGCAACACGGTGATCATCATGACCTCCAACCTCGGCTCGCACAAAATTCAAGAGCTGGCGGATGGGCCTTACCAGCAAATGAAGTCCGAGGTAATGGAGATCGTGGCTAAACATTTTCGCCCAGAGTTCCTCAATCGCATTGATGAAAGCGTGGTGTTCCATCCGCTTAGCCGCGATCACATTCGCAAGATTGTGGTCATCCAGTTGGGCTCGTTGCGCAAGCGGCTGGCGGCGCGCGAGATGCACCTGCAGCTTAGCGACCAGGCACTGGACCGGCTGGCTGATGCAGGTTACGACCCGGTGTACGGGGCGCGCCCGCTCAAGCGAGCGATACAGTCGGAGGTGGAGAACCCACTGGCTAATCGCATTCTGAGCGGCGAGTTCGCGCCGGGCGACGTGATTCGTGTGGAAGCGCGCGATATCGGGTTGGCATTCGAGAAACAGGTCGCCTGAAGGGCGTGCTGCTGTAGCGCGCGTATGCACGCCGTACCCGCACTTGTGGCCTAGGCCGCGTCCGCCGCCAGTTGCTGGCGGGCACCGCTCAAGGTCACATGAAACAAGGTTTTCTCCCCGGGCCGGCTGCGGATGCGAATCTGCCCGCCAAGTTCGCGTACGCGCTGGGCTACCTCGCTTAATCCCGATCCGTGCACCTGATCAATCGGCGTGGCACCTTCGGCTGCGTGCGGATGCACGCCGAACCCCTTGCGTAACAGGAATGCGTACCACTGAGTGTCGCTAAGGCGTTCGGCGGTATTCGTGTCGATCATGTTCGCACGTAACGCCGCCTCACGGATGCTCTTGACATCCAATCCAGCGCCGTCGTCGACCACGGCCAGCTGATACCGGTTGCCCTTGTGCGCCAGCGCCAGACCAACCCGTCCCTGCGCCGGTTTGCCGGCCTGCGCTCGTGCCTCGGGCGGCTCGACACCGTGGGTGATGGCGTTGTGTATCAGGCGCGCCGCGATGTCCCGTACACCAGCGGCCAGACCGTCTGGCAACTGCAGCGTAGCGGAAAAGTGGGCCGTGTCCATCACTACTTCTTTACCCTCTCGCTGGGCGGTTTCCAGCGCCAGTTCGCTCAGTGTGCGGCAAAGATCAGCGCTTGCCTGGCCCGCACGCCCAGCGGCTGACATATCGTCCTCTACACCGGCCGGCTGGCTCTGCGCGGTCGGCTCAGCGGGCGCCGTCGCGGCGTCGGGCGTGCCTGCATCGCGAGGGAGGCGCTGGCTGCTCGTCGCCATGGGCGGCAGAGGCTCATCGATCATTGCCGCGACCTCGGCGGCACTCAGCTCGCATTCAATCGGCGAGTCGCCCTTTCGGCGCGGTTGCTGTTGTTCGACCAGGCCGCCGGCCGCATCCTGCATCCAGTTCAGATGTTGAATCAGCTGCTGGGTCAACGCTGTAATCCTCAAGCCGTGGGCGGCTTCCTGACCACTTGAATCACTTGCCAGTGTGCGTTGCAGGTCGGCAATGCGTTGGGCAATGTTGCCCAACCCCAATGCGCGGGTGCTGGACTGCAGGTGGGTCAACGCTTCGACGGTCGCAGTGGCCAGCTCGCTGTCATCGGTGTTGTGGTTTTTCTCTGCGCCCAGCGCACGGGTCAGACAGCGCGCCGTATGCTCGGCATCAGCCATCAGATTGTTCAACTGCCCTGCGCCGCCGCTTAGCAGCCCGGGCAGCAGATCGCGTTGCACTTGCAAGTGCGCCTGGGCGCACTCAAGGGCCTGCTCGGTACGTGCGATGTCTGACACTTCGCGCACCGTTAGCAACAAGCGGGCGGTCGCGCCGGGGGTGCTCATCGGGGTAAATTCAAAACTCAGGATGTCTTGCGTTTCACCCGGAACGTGCAGACGCCGCATGGGGTTTACGGCGCTCGGCTTTGAAGTTCCCGTCTCCTGGGCCCATTGCAAGTCCACATAGGCGAGAGCTTCAGCGATGGCGGGTGCGGGCATTAGTTGTTCGAGCAGGGTGGGCAGGTCGACGTCGGCAAGGGATTGTTTACGTAACAACTGCAACGCTCTAGGCGATGGCGCCCCGACAATGTTCAACTCCCGATCCAGCAATAATACGCCGTCGCTGAGTCGGGCCAACACCTCGCTCGCATGGTCAGGCGCAGGCACGGCGGGAGTGCCGGTGGCAACCGGTGGTTCG
>CBDUQI010000339.1:0-3795 GCA_965369325.1 uncultured Gammaproteobacteria bacterium | reverse complement strand
ATCGAGTCTTCGCCGATCCCGGTGAGATACACCAGCGCAGGGTCTTGCGCGTAGCGAATATCGGTATAGGCATTGCGGTGCGCAAGTACGCTACTGATCCACTGCGCGCTCAGCTCAATGGCGTCTGGGTCAAACAGTTGAATGTGCTTGTAGCGCTTGTGGGTCAGGTTACGCTGGTTAGGCCTCACGCTGCTCACGTTGTCAAACTTGCGGGTGGAATTGTTCAGGCTGATTGAGTAGTAAAAGCCCTCCTCGCGCAACACGCAGATAAAGTAATCCAACCGCTCGAGTTGCGCCTGCGGCAACCGTTGCTCGGCTCGCCATTCCTCGAACATGCCAAATCGCGGGTAATCCAGGCCATCCAGACGCACAAAATTAAAGCCCATGGACTTCAGCCGCGCGACCACCGCGCGTGCCTCATCTTTGTCCTTGGGGGGGAAATCGCGGGCCATGGTAATTGCCATGCCCCACAGGCGCACCGGCTGTTGCTCGGCATCCACCAGCGTTTCCCCGCGTGCGACCAACGGATGGGTGCCATCAAAGCGCATGCCAGAGCGACTCTGCGCGCTGATGGCCGCTGGCAACGGCACGCGCAGATCAAGGTCAACGGCAAACGGTGCACTCATCTGCGGCGGCTCGTCCGCCCATGCAACCGCACCTGCCATCAGCCCCAGCAATCCGGCGTAACACATGCCGCGCGCGCCCCGGCATCTGTGGTAGTTCGTCCCCATCAGTAAGATCCCTTCGCTGGCATTCCCTGTGTTCTTCGCAGCACACCCGTCACCGGTTCCAGATACGCTTTGCGCAACGCATAGTCGCAGTACGCGCCCAGGCGATCAGACCAACGCACGCGCTCGCGCAACGCCTCGCCGGCCCCTCGGCTGGCGGTCTGCGCAGGCAACCGATGCTCCCTGGCCCAGGTGTACAGTTGCATGTCCACCGCGTTGCGCTCGGCAATCGCCTCGCCATAGCGCGAGAGCAACTCGCCCCGCTGCTCGCGATCACTGCCGGCGGTATTTTTTGTCTCGAGCAACGGCTCACTGATGCCCGCAAGCAAGGACAGTTCGCGTACGAAAAGCCCCAGCTGCTCCACCACTCCCACCAGCACATCGCGCTGTTCGATCAACGTAACCGCCTGCTCCAATTGCGCTTGCCCTGCAATTCGTTTTGTTTGCCAGTTCCATGAGTCGTCTTGCTCAAGAAACTGCTCGAAGCTGAGATCGCGCCCTAGCACCCGCACCCAGTACTGGTACTGGGAGAGGTAGCGCGCGGCGGGCTCGCGCATGACGGTAAAGTACTGCAACGGCCGTCCATATTGTTCGAGATCGCTAGCGGGTGTAATCGAGTGCCCTCCGATCACACGTAACCACGGGTTTAACCGCAGATAAGCGGTAAGATCGCGCGCCGTAAAGCGTCGCTGCGAGTCTGGGCGCAGCGGTCGCACATCGGCATAGCGCAACAGAAAACTGCGACGCAAAAAATGAATGAGACTGGTGCCCGCTGCCTTCTCAATATGCACAAAAGCCAGTATGGGTGTCGCCGCACTTTCACGCATGGGTTCAGGCAACCCGTGACGGCGTAGCGTTAGCACCACTGGCCAGGATTGTGCTCAGCATGCGCTCGGTCTCATCGACCATCTGCTTTACACTAAACCTCTCCAGCACACACTCACGCGCGCATGCCCCCAGGCGTGCGGCTTGTGCGCGGCTGGCCGCCACCGCATTCAGCCCGCGGGCCAATGCCTCGACATCACCGGGCACCACCAGCGCGCCATTACGCTCGGGCTCGATCGCCTCGCCCAGACCCCCGATATCAGTAGCAACTACCGGGGTCGCACTTGCCATCGATTCCAGCATCGCCATCGAGAACGTTTCCACCGCCGTAGATGCCAGCACCGTGGTGTCGGCGGCATGCAATACCGGGCGCACGTCGTTAATCTGCCCTAACAAGTGCACCCGCTCGCCCAACTGATTTAAGGCGATTTGCGCTTCAATCTCCGCTCGCATCAGGCCATCGCCAGCCAGTACCAGATGCGTATCCGCCAATCGAGCTAACGCCTCGAGCAAGTACCGGTGGCCTTTCTCCGGACGAAAGCCCGCGATGCAGGCTAACACCACTTTGGCATCGTCTATGCCTAGTTGCTGGCGTAGCCCGTCACTGTTTGCGGCCAGCGCCTTTGGGGCGAAGCGATCGGTATCGATGCCGTTGTAAATCACCTGCGAGCGCTCAGCCATCGCCGGAAAACGCTGGCACCAGTAACGGCTCTGTGCCTCGCACACAAATACAATCTGATCACAACGCAGCGCCATGCTGGCGTACAGATACTTATCAAACAACTCCTCTTTGCTCGAGCGATTCAGCGTGGTGTGGATAGCCACAACCACCCGGGGCGTACGTCGCGCGAGTCTAATAGCCATGCGTGCAAGAAGCATTGAAAACTGCAATGTGCAGTGCACCAGCTCGATTTGATACTCGTCGATCAGACGCGCTAGGCGGCGCACCAACGTCAGATCAAATTTGCCACGGCGTTGCAGGTGATGGAAGGTCACCTGCTGTGCGTCCACTTCATCCAGCAGATCAAGCTCGGGTTGAAAACTCACCAGATGTTTCTGCATACGCTCGGGGTTCAACCGATTGATCAGTTCCACCACCTGAGTCTCCGCACCCGCGCGGCGCAGCGAAGGCACCACAAACAAGACGGGTGCCACATGCCGGCTCATGCGCTGTCCCCGACCATGCCCAACTGCTCGTAGGTAGCGGCGACCGCCTGCGGCGAGTAATGCGCCTGAGCGTATTGCTCACATCGCCGCGCCATCGCCGCTCGCGCATCCGCATCCTCAAGCAAAGCAGCAATCTGGATCACCATCTCATCCATGTCACCAGGGCAGCCACCAAGGCGCTGCGCTTCGATCAGCCCGTCCGGATCGAAAAACGACAGCACCGGTGTGCCGCGAATCCACGCCTGCAAAAAGGAATTGGGAAACCCCTCGTGATCCGAGGTGTTGATGAACACCCGTGAGCGCTGAAAGTATGCGTTTACTTCGTGGTAAGGCACGGCGCCAAGAAACTCGAGATTATCCAGATCATCAGCCTGCGCACGCACCTTCTCAAACAGCTCCGAGTTGCCTGGGACGGCGCCACCGATCATGACAAAACGTGTTTGCGGCAACGCCCGTGCCAAGCTTACAACGCGTTCGGGTTGCTTGAACGGACGCAGGTTATTCACCCACAGCACGTCAATATCACGCTCGCCAGGTCCGTGTTCAGGCGGCTCAACCGCCATGTTCACCATAGTGCTAGGAAGCCCGTAGTGTTGCTTCAGCAACGCTATCTGACGCACACCCTGTGCCGCGATATGGTCGGCGCGGCGAAGACCATACTCATATAATTTGCGATCACGCCAGAACGCAATCAGTTGCTCGCCGGGAATACAATCGGTGTCGTGCGCCAGACGAAATACAAACCGCCGCTGCTGCCGGGCGCAATGCCAGGCGACCGCGCCAGTTAACATGCCGGCGCAGGACTGGTAATACGTATCGGCGTTAGCCGCTTTCAGCGCGGTCTGGATGGAGGTTAATCGTGGATGAACAAAACGTAGCACCGGCACGCCATCTGATTCGGCAAACGTCTTCAACACGCGCACGCCATCGCGCACCTCACCCTGGGGCTGACCGTGGTCTTTGACCACCATGCTGACCTCATACCCCTTCGCCGCAAACGCGTGCGCGAGCAGCGTTTGCTGTACCGACTCACCGCCAAAGTACGCCTGTCCGTACTGCGGATTCAGAATGGGAT
>CBDUQI010000338.1:0-3806 GCA_965369325.1 uncultured Gammaproteobacteria bacterium | reverse complement strand
GACCGAAGAGCGCTTTGACGTCGACGCCGTACGCAGCCAGTTCCCAGCATTGAACAGCGGCGCGGAGGATCCCAAACGCATTTTCCTGGACAACCCGGCCGGCACCCAAGTACCGCAATCGGTGGTGGATGCGATGAGCGACTCGCTGATTAATGCCAATGCCAATATCGGCGGCCATTTCGCCACCTCGCGCAAAGCCACGCAAATGGTGGACGATGCGCGGCTCGCCATGGCCGATATGCTAAACGCGCCCTCGCCAGAGGAGATTGTGTTCGGTCAGAACATGACGAGCATCACCTTTCACCTTTCGCGCTCCATCGGCCGCAACCTGCGCCCAGGCGATGAAATTATTCTCTCGCGCATGGAGCACGACGCCAACGTATCACCATGGGTACTGATGGCACGGGACGTTGGCCTGACGGTGCGCTGGCTGGATTTTGATCTGGACACTTTCGAGTTTGATCTGAAACGCCTGCAGATGTTGATCAATGACCGCACCCGGCTCATCTGCATCGGCTATGCCAGCAATGTGCTGGGCACCATCAACGATCTACGCGCGGTGGTGGCACTGGCGCACGAGGCTAACGCGCTGGTGTACGTGGATGCAGTGCATTACGCGCCGCACGGGCAGATTGATGTGCAGGCACTGGATCTGGACTTTCTGGTTTGTTCATCCTACAAATTCTTCGGCCCGCACCAGGGCGTGTTGTGGTCGCGGGCCGACATTCTCAGCGATCTGGACCCCTACCGCTTGCGTCCGGCGCCCAAGCATCCTCCCGGCAGTTTCGAAACCGGCACGCAGAGCCATGAGGGGATCGCGGGTATTACCGCGGCGGTCGACTACCTAGCCTCGCTCAGCGACAAGTCTTTCGATGGCGAGCGACGGGCGCAACTGGCGCGCGCGATGCAGCGCATCGCCGCCTACGAGCACACGTTATGTGACCGGCTACTGGACGGGCTGACTGAGGTGCCCGGCGTCAATGTGCACGGCATTACCGCGCCGGACCGGCGCTCGCATCGGGTGCCTACCGTTTCCTTTACCGCAGGCGGCATGCGCCCTGGCGCGCTGGCCGAGCAACTCGCGCGAGAGAACATCTACTGCTGGGACGGCCACAGTTATGCGGTAGAGCCCATTACCGCGCTCGGATTGATGAACCAGGGCGGCGTTTTACGCGTTGGCATGTCACACTACAATACCGAACAGGAAATCGACCGGCTGCTAGCGGTCTTACACAAACTGCTCGGCTAACTCGCCAGACGGAGAAACCTTTGCAGCACCGGGACGCGACGGCGATCAGTGATCGCCTGCAGTCGCTTGCGACCAATTTTTTCTGGTCATGGCACGCGCCTACCCAGCATTTGTTCGAGCGCATCGCGCCCGCTATCTGGCGTGCGAGCAATCACAGCCCGCTCACCACCATCGCGGCCGCAGGGCCCGAGCGGTTGCAAGCGCTGGCGGCGGAGCCTGGGTTTGTCAGCGCGTTGGAGGTGTGCGAGCGGGCGCTGGAGCACTATCTGCAAACGCCCACTTGGTATGCCAAGCGCAAACACCCACGGATGCGCGTGGCGTACTTCTGCATGGAGTACGCGTTACACGAGTCAGTGCCTATTTACTCCGGCGGCCTGGGTGTACTGGCCGGCGATCATCTAAAAAGCGCATCCGACCTTGGCGTGCCACTGTGCGCCGTAGGGCTCATGTATCGGCGCGGTTTCTATACCCAACACTTGGACGCACGCGGCGCCACACTGGTGGAACAGCCCGCCAATGCGCCGGAATGCCAACCCATGGAGGACACCGGCCAAGTCATCGCAGCACCGCTGGGGCCGCGCAACATCTACGCTCGGGTTTGGAAAGTGCGCATTGGGCGAGTGCCACTGTATTTGCTGGATACCGATCTTCAGCGCAATCGCAAAGCCGATCGCTCGCTCACCGCACAACTGTACAGTGGCGATCAGGACTTGCGCATCCGGCAGGAGTTGCTGCTGGGAATCGGCGGCGTGCTGGCACTGCAGGCAGTGGGCGAGAAGCCCACCGTGTTCCACCTGAACGAGGGCCATGCGGCCTTCTGCACGCTGCAGCGCCTGAAACAGTACCGGGATCGGGGCTGGACTCTGGCGCGAGCGCAAAAAACGGTGCAGGCCTCCACTGTATTTACCACCCACACCCCCGTGCCAGCCGGCCACGACCGCTTCGATCCAGCCCACACCTGGAAGTATCTGGCGCCGCTAGCGCCCGCTCTGGGGCTGGATCGCGCCGGCCTGTTGGGCCTGGGGCACGAGCAGCATGACGATGGCAGCAGCAGCTTCTGCATGACGGTGCTGGCACTGAACCTGTCGGGCCATCGCAATGGCGTCTCGAAGCTGCACGGTGAGGTGTCGCGCGAGATGTGGCAGGGCGCACATGAGGCGAAAACCGCGGGGGAAGTGCCCATTGGGCACGTAACCAACGGGATTCACACGCGCACCTGGCTGGCCCCAGAGGCCGATCAGCTCTACCGCAAGTATCTGGCGCCTCGCTGGGATGGTAGCGCGCCGGAGTACAACCCGTGGGAGCGGGTTGAGCGGATTCCGGATGAGGCGCTGTGGGCGCTGCGAAACACACTACGGGCCAAATTGGTCAATGCGATACGCCAGCGTGTGTATGAGCAAATGCTCAGACGCGGCGAAAGCGAGCAGGCCATGGCCATTGCTCATCAGTTGTGTGATGAGCGGGTACTGACCGTTGGCTTCGCACGCCGGTTCGCCACATACAAGCGGGCACCGCTGGTATTTGCCGACCTGGCACGGATCGAGACCATCCTGAATCACAGCAAGCGACCGGTGCAGCTCGTATTTGCGGGCAAGGCCCATCCGGCCGACATCCCTGGGCAGCAGCTGATCAAGAAAATCCACGCCTTATCACGGCGCCCGGAGTTTCGCGGGCGAGTGGTGCTGCTTGAGAACTACGATATGGCGCTGGGCCGGCTGCTCACCAGCGGCTGCGATGTGTGGCTGAACAATCCCATCCGCCCGCATGAGGCCTCTGGCACCAGCGGTATGAAGCCGCCGCTGCATGGCGGCCTGAACTGCTCGGTACTCGATGGGTGGTGGCCGGAGTGCTACGACGGCAGCAACGGCTGGCAGATTGGCGATGGTGCCGAGCTGAGCTCGCGCGCAAAACAGGATCAGCAGGACGCGCTGAGCATCTACGAGCTGCTGGAGCGACAAATTGCGCCTTTGTTCTACTCGCGCGACGCCCACGGCCTGCCGACCGCCTGGCTGGCAATGATGCGAGCCTCAATGCGCAGCGTGTGCGCTGCCTTCTCCACCCAGCGGATGGTCGGCGATTACGTCAATAAGTACTACCTGCCCGCCACCGCAAAAGCGCCTGGGAAGGCTCGCTCGCGCGGCAGTTGAACGCGCTTGCAGCGCCTGAACAGCGACCTCGCTAACCGCTACCTACAAACGGTATCCGGCTGTTTTTGTTACATAATACCAAACCGCGCTGAAAAATAGGCGTGCCAATCCAACACAACCTCCCACCGGCCTGGGCAAGATGAGACGTGGCTCATACTGACTGCCCGCACAAGCGGCGTATCGTCACCTAACCACTCCCCAGCGCGGCGCCCCAGGTCGATACTGGGCGCGCAAAAATACGGATGTAAGGTGATGACTTCAAGGACTGGCATTGGCCCACAGTTGCTCTCCCGGCAGCCACAATGCGCTCGAAGCAGGCTGGCCTCAGTCGTTATTTCCCGACGTTTGCATCGAAGCAGTTGCATCTACATAACTAGCACGGTAAATATACGTGCTGAGCTTTGGGGATG
>CBDUQI010000337.1:0-3849 GCA_965369325.1 uncultured Gammaproteobacteria bacterium | reverse complement strand
CACGCGAAACTCATCCACATCGGTGCGGAACCAGTCCAGGCGCACGCTTGGCGCCGCTCGGCTCATCCGATCGGTGAACGCTTGCGCACGAAACGGTGCGCTGAACATTGCCAGCTCCAGTTTGCGTTCTTTGGCATACGGTTGATCACTTGCCCGTTCAGGGGTACCTCCTGGGGCGCGCGCTGAGGCTGCAGCGACGCTGCCGCTGCTGCGCCCCAGCACGTAGTTCATATGACGCAAGATATAGCTACTGTACCAACTCGCCCCCTTGGGCACAGCCTGCCCGTCCGGGCGGATGCGATGCGGCCCGTAGTTATACGCCGCCAGCACCAGGTGCACATTGTTATCGTAGCGGGCCATCAGTTCTTTCAGGTAGCGCGCGCCGGCATCTACGTTGGTGCAGGGATCGTGAAGCGTTTTCAAATCGTGAATGCCAAGGTGGCGCGCGGTACCCGGCCAAAGGATTTGCATCAGTCCTCGCGCGTTGGCCTTACTGCGGGCTTGCGGATCAAAATCCGATTCGCCCCGGGCCACCGCCAGCAATAAGGTCTCGGGCAATTGATGCACCACAGCGGAACGCGCGAAACAGTGCTGATACGGAAACGCACGTTGCACGGTCAAGCTGTTGGCCTGTTGCGCATACGCCTTCCATTGCTGTTCAACCTCGGTCACCTGGCTCACCGCGTACCCTGCGCCGGGTGTGAGCCCAGCGCAGCAGATCAGCGCCAGCAACCGCGCCTGGCATCCACGCCTCATTCGCTTGTGCCTGCGATGTACCCCCGGCTTCATTCGCTCGTCTCAACGGCGCTTTGCGGCAACGGTTCGGGCAGGGCCAGCGGTGTGCTCGCCAAACTCTCAATGGGGGCGTTGGCCGGCGGATTCGCGGGACCCGATGCCAGCGCATTCACGCGCAGACCGGTCATCGATTCGATCCTCGCCAGACGGGTCAAACGCTCGGCTTCATCGGTGTGCGCGACCTGTACCTGATAGCGACGCGGGGGCACGGAGACCACTTGATACTCAAACCCGGTCAGCGTCTGCAACCGGCCCGCGAATCCGCGCGCCGACAACTCACTGCGAAAGCTCTCCCACACCGGCGCCCACAACGAGCCGGATACGGCGGCTTCGGTTGCAACGGGCACCGCAGCCGGTGGGGTGGGCGCAACGTCCGGCGCCACCTCTGAGGCGGCCTGTGCGGTGCGGGCGGCGTTGGCGCCAGCTTTCCGCACCGGCATCACCGGCGGCGTGCTGACCGACGGCTGCGCGGCGAGCACCGGGGGCAGCGCCGCGGGCACAGATGGTTCGAGAGATGTTGATACTGTCAGCGGCTCAGAGCCCGTGGCGCCAGATACTTCCGGCGCCACTGGCGCTTCGCGCAGCTCGCGTGGCTCGGCGCGTTGCTCTGCGGGTGCTTCCACCGGCGAGCTAGCTGGTCGTTCGGGAAACACCTTACCAAAGTCGCGCGTCGCAGCGGCTTGGCGCACCGGCTGCGCCGCATCGGGCAGCGCCAACCGCTGGGTGTCGGACGGGTTCGATGATGGTTGCGGCGGTGGCAGCTGCGCCGCGGGCGAGGACGTTTCCTTAGCGGATAGCGCCGTGGTGGATGCAAGGTCGCCCGATACGACATCGCGCGAGGACATGGGCCCTTCCACCAACCACAGCAATGCCAATGCGCACAATGCGCTACCGATTACAAATCCCGAGAGTCTGATCATGCCCGCCTCCGGTGCCTATTAGTCCACATGCCGTACACGAAAACCCTGCCAATCGGCGCGTGCGCCAAGGGCCAACATCGTGTGCTCAAGATCCACCAACCACCGCTCGTAGTCTTCACGCCAGCGCGCGGAATGCGGATCACACCCGGGGGGCAACCGATCTAACTGCTCGCTGATCCGCGTGGCCGCTTGCGGATCGCGGGCGGCGACAAAGTAAAAACTCTCCAGCGGTTCGCCACCACGCCAGCCATAGGCACTTTGCGCATCCTGCGGGAAGCGCAGCGTAGCCAACCGCCGGTCATGCGCGGATTGAACTGCCCGGGGCGGCTGGGCGGGTTCGGCGCGGCCACACGCCAGCGGTTCGTGAAGCACGAACAAAACCGCATCACTGTCAACATCCAGTTCCAACCCAAAGCATTCACCACGGCTTACGTCCGTGCGTTGATCCATGTAGCGTGCGCCACGTGCCCAGGGGTCGTGGCGACAAGCTCTGTTATCAGCCGGTTTGAGCAAGCGCGGAGCACTCGGCAACAACGGGCCGGTCGTGGCAGAAGCATGACGGCTCGGCGCAGCCTGCCCTGGTGGCCGGTCCGCGTCCTGCTGCCGACTAGCCGCGGTGCGCTCCGGTAGAGGATTAATTGGCGTGTCCAGCGAGGGATTAACCGTCACGGTGGGGCGCGCAACGTCGGGCAACGAAGGTCGGCGCGCGCTACGCGGGGTCGCAGTTTCAACGCGCTCTGCCGCCAGTGCGATATAGGCCTGCGCCGAGGCGGCTTCAAACTGCGTACCATCCTGATCGTGGTTGCGAGCAAACACCCACACACTTACCAGGTTGTTGCTGATGCGCTGGCTGCGAGTGCTTAGCACCAGCGCATTTCCGGGAAGGTCCTCAGCCGTATCCAGTACGCCAACGCCCTTGCGCTGTGCCAGCAGCTGCGCCACAAGGTCAGGTGTATTGCCCAGCGCGCGCGAGCTGCGCGAATCGCGCTCGTCCGCATCGGGTTGCGGCGCCGCGACGAGGATACCGGCATCCGCGTATACCCGTAACTCGCAATCCAGACGTTGCGCCAGTGACTCGGCAAGCAGATCGACTTCCGTGCCCGCGAACGGCCGATCACGTGTGCCCCGCTTATCGCCAACCGGCGCAACCTGGCCCAGCAAACGTCGCTGACCGCCGCTAAGTGTGCCAGTCCAGCGATGAGAAAAATCGCTTAGCCAACGTTGCTCGTGGCTGTCGATGATACCAATATCCACCTGCGCCTGAGCACGCTTCGCGCTGACGGTACGGGCATCGATCACTACACGGTAGTCCGCCGGGTGACGGGCCTGGCAAGCGTCCGGCGAGGCGCTCCAGCCCAACTGTACGCCGGGGGTAACGCGTAGTGCCTGGCGCAGTGTATTCGCCAGCATCTGCGCCAACGCGTTGCTGCGAGTAGCAGCCTCTTCGGAGCTGTGCACGTCATCCACCGCCAGCACATCAATACGCTGGCGCTGGAAGCGCGGGTGCTCGCGCAGATCCTGCACCAGCGCCGGTACCGCAGTTGAGGTAAACCAGTCATCCAGGCTGTCCTCGCGCGTTTGTGCCAAGGCGCCAGTACTCGCCAATCCGGCAGAGAGGCCAAGCAAAGTAGATATTGTTAGGCGTCGCAACTTGATCATGGCGTTGGTCTCTGGTTGAGCGTCACCCCGGCGGTCTGATCGATAACCAGCTCACCGCCGGGGGCGCTGGCGAGCAGGCGCTGTATCTGCTGCATCGTGATGGGCGGGAGTGTCACGCCCCATACTTGTGACGCTCCCAACGTGCTGCCTGCTGCGCGCACAAACGCTTCGCGCACATCCGCCGGAACTGTATGCGGTGTCATTTCGTTGATCCGCCGTGGTGCATCCGCGCGGGTAAACTTCAGTCGACCGCCACGGGTGGTAAGCGACCAAGACTCGCTGCTCGCCTGCTGGCGCTGCACCACGTAGAGCCCGACCCGACCGGCACCAACCAATGCCATCAGCGCGTCGTCGTTTTCAAAACGCAGGGCGAAGCCCTCCTGCGGAATCGGCGGCGCGGGTTGCGCACGCGGAGCGGGCGTGGGCGACGGTGCAGTGGGATGTAATGTTGGCGCCGGCGACACCACGCGTGGTG
>CBDUQI010000336.1:0-3851 GCA_965369325.1 uncultured Gammaproteobacteria bacterium | reverse complement strand
AACCGGAGCCGGTGCCCGAGAAGCCCAAGCCTGAGGTAAAGGTCGAGCCCAAACCGGAGCCAGTGCCGATCACACCCAAGCCCAAGCCGCGCGATCAGGTGGCTGAGGCACGCCAGAAAGCGGCGCGCACAGGCGTTATGGCCTTTGCCGATCAACTGGCCGAGCTACGCCAGCATACCGCGGCGGCCACCGACAGCCGCCGGCTGGGCAATTCGGTGGGGGCGGCTGCGCGCACTGAGCGAGCGCTGGTCACCTCCAAAACCGGGGCCGCCAGTGGTGGCATCAATACCGCGGCTCTGAGTCGCAATACCGGCGGAGCAGGTTTGGCCGGACGTACGGTCACGCAGGTGCAGGCACCGGTGTCGGATCTGCCGGTAGTCAGCGCCGAGCCGCAGGGGCTGGTCGATCGCGTGGCCAAGCGTAGCCGCGAGGAGATCGAGATGATCTTCGACAGCAACAAGGGGGCGATTTATGCGCTCTACCATCGGGCGCTGCGCGGCGATCCGACGCTCGAAGGCAAGCTCGTGTTGAGTCTTACCATTTCCCCTAGCGGACAGGTAACCAATTGCGAGGTGCTCTCCAGCGAGCTGAACTCGCCGGAGCTGGAGCGCAAACTGGTGCAACGAATCAAGTTGTTTAATTTCGGCGAGCGGGATGTTGAGGAAATCACCACCACCAAGCCGATCGAGTTCTTCCCCGCATAGTCCACCAAGGCTGGGCGGTGTAGTACACTGCTGCGCGCAGTGGCGCGGGGCGCGTTGGTCCGGTGCCTGCATTGCGCAAGGCCAGTAATGTCAGCCAGCGATACCTCTCAGTCACCCGCCCGATTGCCGGGCCTTTCGATTCGGCGCGCACGCGCCGAGGACGCGCCAGCCCTGCTTGAGGTGCAGCGTCTGGCAATCGGCGCTATCTCCCCGCACGCCTATGAGCGCCAGGAACTGGATGCCTGGCTCAGCGGTCTGACCCATGCCGCGCTGACCGAGCGCATTGTCACACGCGAGGTGTTTGTGGCCACGGCGGATATGCCAGGCATTAGCCGGGTGCCGGTGGGTTTCGCCGAATTGCTGCTGCCCCAATCGGAGGTCAGCGCCATATTCATTCGCCCGGAGTATCAAGGCAAAGGTGTTGGCGGCGCGTTGATAGCGGTGCTCGAGGCCTGCGCGTGTGATCATGAGTTGCATATCCTGCAGGTACATGCCGCAAAGAACGCACTGGGATTTTATCGCCGGGCGGGTTTTACCGAGCAGCGCGAAGTGTCGGTGCAGGTGCGCGGCGGGATAACACTGCAGGCCCATTTGCTGTTCAAGCATCTGAGCCCTGAGCAACGTCGGGCGGTGACCACGCTAGTGACACAACGGTTGCGGCTGCGGGAGTATCGCAGTGCTGACCTTGGCAATGCCCAGCGCATGTTTGCGGATGCACAGGCGTTAAAATTCTATCCGCGCATGCGTCATCCGGACTGTGTCGCCGACTGGATTGAGCGCAGCGTGCTGAAGTATCGCAGAGAAGGATTCGGATTGTGGGCGGTGGAGCGACTGGATACCGGTGAGTTCATTGGCGACTGCGGCCTGATGTGGCAGCAGATTGATCAGGAGCCGTTGCTGGAGGTGGGTTACCATCTGTGTGAGAGCGCACGTGGTTTTGGTTTCGCGACCGAAGCGGCGTTGGCCTGTCGGCAATGGGCGTTTGAGGATCTTGGGGAAAAGCGGCTGATCTCGCTGGTGCACATTGACAACGGGCCGTCGTGCGCAGTCGCCCGGCGGGTGCACGATGCGGTGTACCGCCAAGGCTATGTGTTCCGCGGCGAGCCGCATGATGTGTTTATCAGCGAGGCGCCGCCGGGCCGCTAGCCAAGCGGCGGTATCGCGGCGCTGGGCCAGCCGCTAGTAGAACAGCGAGAGGTAGAGCTGGATGACGTTGGCGTCCAGTTCGAACAGCGGCTCTTGCGCCACCGTCGCGCCGTCGACCGTCAGATCCCGAAAGTCCTCATACTCAAAGATAAAATGATCAATGATCAGATTAATCGAGCCCTTGTCGATAAAGCCCCATCCATTTTTTGCAAACTCATAGCTCGCCCCGATGGAGATGGCCTGGCTGTTGAACGTGCTTAGCTCTTTGTCGCGTGCGCGAAAGTTAAACTGCTGCTCGCGTGCGAAAAGATCGGAATAGAACTCCGCTGCGGTTTGTGAGTAGTGCCGCAAACCGAAGTCCAGCGTGAGCGGGACGCGCTTCAGCGGATGGGTGTATCCCAGCTCCACCGTGTGTGCCTCGATGTCCCAGGTATCCGTAAAGTAGCGGTACTGCGCGCTCAGCGCAGCCCGAAAGGGGAGAAAATACCGCGCCCGGAGGGCTGCGGCATTGCTGGTGCGGGTGTTTGGGTACACCTCGGATTCAAAACTGTAACCCCGAGGCGTATCACTCAGGAAGCGCACCGTGCGATACGGGTTGTTCAGGAACCCCTCATCGGTAATGGTCTCCCACGAGAAACCCAGGATCATGTTCTTGGTCAATATCTGGGTGAGCCCCAGAATGTAGGTTTGCCGGTCGATCTTCTGCTCAAAATCAGCATCGCCATTACGCATCACGGTGTCGTTGCCGCGGGCATACCCCAGTGAGACAGTGGTGAGGTCGCCGAAGATGTCCTGGCTGACGCTAAAATGCGTGGTGGCCGCCTCGTAGTCGTTCTCATCACTTACCGTGTGGCTAAGGTTCATGAGGGTTTTGCCATGCAAGAAGTCCACTCCGAGGGAATTCTGGGTGCGCTCCTCGCTGTAGGCGCTGGCGGTGCTCAACACGTCAACCGAGGCGCTGCTGACGCTGTCGACATAGTGGTTGGCGGATATCGATAGCTTCTGCCCGAAACCTTTGCGTACCAACACGGATGGGCCGTCGACGGTGACATTGTCACCATCATAAGAGTGGTAGAGCACATCGGCGCGGTCCTCCGGCAACACGGCGGCCTGCGCCGTTTGCAGCCAGAGTAAGGCCATGGCGATGAGCGCAACACTGCCAAGCACAATGAGCGCCACTGCCGCGATTGTTTCGACGCGGCTCAGCAAATGGCGGCGGGATTTGTGGGCAGCGCTGGCCATCAGTTGCAGCCGCAGCCGCCGCCGGAACTGTTTAGTGCGCCGCGCGCACCTTCACGTGCTTCGTAGACATGGGCGATATAGGCGCTTGCGACCGGCGCCCGGTCAAACGACATGATGGGGTCGGCCAAATTGTCACGCTCGTACGGTAGCACCCAGGGCTCGATATTGGCGCATCCGCTCAAACCCGCGCCGCTGAGCGCCAGTGCCAGTAACAGCCATTTGGTGTTGCGCATGATTACTCCTTCACCAGCGCGCGTATCATCTGCTGATAGCTGCCTTCATCGCCGGGCTTGTACCCTTTGTGCACGTGGCGAACGTTGCCGTCGCGATCAATCATGATGGTGCTGGGCATAGCCTGCACTTTGTACTGCTTGGTGACTTGGTTGTCAGCATCGAACAGCACCTGGAAGCTGACCGGGCGCTCCTTCAGCCAGCGCCGGGCGTCCTCTGGGTCTTTCTCCACGTTCACACCCAGCAGGGTAAAGCCAAGCGGGCTGTATTGGCGGTGTAGATTCTCCAGCAACGGCATCTCTTGCCGGCACGGGCCGCACCAGGTCGCCCAGAAATTAATCATCACCACCTGGCCACGCAACTCGCTGAGCTTCACATTCTCGCCAGTAGCACTTTTGAGCGTGAAGTCGGGCGCGGGCCTGACTTGCGTTTTGGCGGTCGCGGTGCCATCTATTGCACTGAAAAGCGCCATCGCAATGATCGCCAAAGATGTGTAAATTCGCTTCATATCCCTATCGCTCGCATTCC
>CBDUQI010000335.1:0-3901 GCA_965369325.1 uncultured Gammaproteobacteria bacterium | reverse complement strand
CCATCGTCAATCATCACGTAGCCATACGCGGGATTGGTCGCACCCTGGAAGCCCCCTGCAACCAACTCGGAACGCGTGTTCAGGCCATCCACACTACTTAGCCCGCCGTTAAGGCCGAGCACCTGAACCACGTCTTCGACCACGCCACAGCGTAGCAATCGCTCAGCGAACGCCTCGCGAAATGCCAGACTCTGATCGCGAATAGCGGTCGTATCAATAACGTCGGGATTGGCAACAGGCTCAACCGAGCCGTAGCTATTAGCATGTGCGCCGCTGGACAGCGCAAGAAGAAGAACCAGTGACATCGACACAGTTTTCATTGGATTGCCCTCTTAGCCGGTCGTGGATACAACAATGTATAGCGCCGGACCTATGCGAAATCAAGCTGACACTGGGCCGATTGGTATATCTTTAGAATTTTGGCGTTCGAAGGACTGAGTGGCAGGCGTATAACTAATTTCAGCGAAAGGCGCGTCGATGGAACCTGTAGGCGCGTCAGCTAACGTCCAAGTGCGACAAATCGACGTGCGGCATTACCAGCGCATTCGGCTATTTATCCGTAGATTCAAACAGAGTGGCAACACGACCTGCACAATTTCGGAAAAACCTACCCGTTGCGGAAGAAAGGCTGATCTAGGGCAGCCGCTCTGGAATGCCTCGTGAGACTGTTGTGTCACCAACGTGCGCCAGCAGCCCGGACTGGCCGGTGAAACGCCTGAATCGGAACCCCGACTCTGAGCAGGTAAAAAGAATCTCAGCCGCGCTCCTAGCCCCAAAGATGGCGGTCCTTCTCGATCGCCAACGAGGGGGTACCCACGATCAGTGGGTCCGGGCCGTGTACCACCTGCATGTTCTTGTCCGGGTAGTCGAGACTGCGCAGGAAATGCTGCATGCAGTTCAGCCGAGCGCGCTTCTTGTCGTCCGACTTGATGATCGTCCACGGTGCATCAGCCGTGTCGGTGTAGAAGAACATGGCCTCCTTGGCTTCGGTGTAGTCCGGCCACTTGTCGCGTGAGAGCTTGTCTATCGGGCTCAGCTTCCATTGCTTGAGTGGGTCGTCGCGGCGCGCATCGAAACGACGCATCTGCTCGTCACGGGTGACCGAGAACCAGTACTTGTACAGGCGAATGCCCGAACGGGTGAGCATTCGCTCGAGTTCCGGGACCTGGCGTGTGAACTCCAGGTATTCGGTGGAGGTGCAGAAATCCATTACGCGTTCGACGCCGGCGCGGTTGTACCAAGAGCGGTCGAAGAACACCATCTCGCCACCGGTCGGCAGGTGCTTGACATAACGCTGGAAGTACCACTGGCCGCGTTCCATCTCCGTGGGTTTTTCCAGCGCAACTACCCGTGCCGCTCGCGGGTTCAGGTGCTCGGTGAAGCGCTTGATGGTGCCGCCCTTGCCGGCGGCGTCACGGCCTTCGAATAACACCACGATGCGCTGGCCGGTCATCTTGACCCAGTTCTGCACCTTCAGCAGCTCGACCTGCAACTCCTTCTTGTGTTTCTCGTAGACGCCCCGGCGGATGCGCGTCTTGTACGGATACTCGCCGGTGCGGAACAGCTCCCGGATCTGCTCCGGGCTGTGCCGCATCTCGCTGTACAGGTGTGACGGGTGGACCGGTTCGGAGCGAGCCACGCCATTGCCGGCGACTGCCGGTGCAGGCTTCCCGGCCTTGCCCTTGCTGGGCGTGCACCGGCCGGTTTTGTCCTTGCCGTCAGTCGATGCTGAATGTTCGGTCCGCGCGCTTGTCTTGCTCAAGTCAGAAATCCTCCAGAAAGGGTGGGGCCGGCACAAGGCTGCCCGCAAGAGCGCCCTGCTCGTTGTCCGGTATAGCACCAGCGATCGCCGGTGTCTTTACGTAGATGCCGAAGCCATGTCCGTAGTGTGTAACGCTCAGGGGCCCGGTCCGAACGGGCCGTGCCCTCACTGACACGCCAGAACGGCCCTAACGGAAAAATGACGCTTGGACCGCCCCAAACACACTCAACTATACTAAGTGGCATTGGCTGAACACCGTCTGCACCGCGTACGCTGGAGTGAGGATTATGATCTGGAAAGCGAGCCGCCTACTGGCCGCGCTATGCCTATCAGGATGGAGCACTGTCGCCAACAGTGCGGATATCGTGGTGTCCGATCCGGCCATCCAGGCCACATACGCGGACTCGATGCAGCACCTGAGCGAAGGGCGGCTGTCTGAAGCGATCATCAGTGCCGAACTCGCCTACGAATCGGCCACCCGCACCTTCGCCCCCGACGATCTAGCCACCGCAGCCCTCGGCTTGAACTACGCAACATTTTTGATGGCTACCGGCAGCTATCGGACGGCGAGACCCATTCTGAAAAAGTGCCACGAGGTGTACCTTAAACATTATGCGGACGACGCAATTGAGATGGTGCCAGTACTCGTAAAGCTGGCACAGAACGACAGAAAGCCCGAACTGGCGCAGCAGGCACTCGCGATACAGCGCAAGGCAGCGCCCCAAGACCCACTGGCATACGCGAACATGGTGGTCGACATGGCCGATCTGCTGCAGAACCGTGAGGGCTCTCAAGAGGCGGTGCTCGAACAACTGAACAGCGCACTGAAAGTTCTGCAAGACACTCACGGTCCGCGCGCGAAGCAACTGGTCGATGTGCACATGGCGCTTGGCGATACACATGCGAACAACGACGCGCCGAAAAGGCAGCGATACCACTACGACCAGGCGCTCAAAATCCTCAAGCCCGAGTATGACGCCGACTCAGCCGATACTTCCTATCCTGATCTGTTGCTGCAGGCCGGCTCGCGAATAATGGGCATGTCTTCAAGTAAGCGGGCGGGCAAGTATTTGGAACAAGCGCACGAAGCGTATTTGGCGCAACTGGGACCGCAAGCCGCACCAACCGCGACCGCCAATTTCATGTTGGGCACCTACGCTGCGCGCCTCGGAAAACACAAACAAGCTCTAGAGCGCTTGCTGAGCGCACGGGAGGTCTTCAAAAGTAGTGCGGACTACCGCGTGCACGAACTCAAAGCCCTTGGATTGATCGTGCAGATGTACGAAGACATGGGCAAGCGTGATGAAGCCACGCAGTATTGTCAGGCGATCGGACAAATCGAACCGTGGACTCGCGAGCAAGACCCGCAACCGCTGGTCAGGACCGCGCCCCGCTATCCGCGCGATGCGCTGATCCGTCGCGCTGAGGGCGAAGTCGTAATGGAATTCACCATAGACAAACAGGGGTTTGTAGTCGACGCGAGCGTCATAGAATCCAACGGCGGCAAGATATTTCATGAACCCGCACTAGAGGCGATTCGCGGCTTTCGATTTGCACCACGCTTTGCCAACGGCGAGCCTGTGGCCACTCCCACGGTGCAGAACAAGATCACGTTTCGTCTAGGTTCCTAGCGATATAGCATTCTGACAGCGGGTCCGCGAACAGCGTACACTGGGCGGACAATATCGGGGGCTATTTTGATTCACGGACGTTGCGAATGCGGGCTTGTTGCCTGGGAAGCCGACAGCGAGGTCAGCGATTTCAGCCACTGTCACTGCTCGCAGTGCCGACGGTTGCACGGCGCTGCGTATGCCACTTTCGCGGGCGTGCAGGCGGACAAATTTCGCTATACGGCGGGCGAGGAACACGTCAAAATCTACGCCTCGTCCGAGACCAACGAGCGAATGTTCTGCGATCAGTGCGGATCAAATATCCTGGTGAAGTCAAAACCCTACCCCGAGTATTTGTATTTGTGCATGGGCACGGTAGATGACTACCCAGAGTTGCCGGAGGCGTATCATCAGTATGCGGGTTCGAAAGCGCCGTGGCACGAAATCACTGACCAAGACACTCAGTATGAAGGCGCAGCGCCCGACTGAGGCACGACGCAGAACAAAACAGCTTAGGTAAAGATGGTGG
>CBDUQI010000334.1:0-3907 GCA_965369325.1 uncultured Gammaproteobacteria bacterium | reverse complement strand
ACGGTGATGGTGTCAGCATCGTCGCCGTTGAAATGGGCGGTGCCATGCAGATAGCGCACGTTACTGGCGGTGTTCAGGTACGTGTTCAAGTTGGCCAGGGTGCCGGTTAGGGTGAGGGTGCCCGACCCGGAGCCAACCACGATAACGCCGCCGGCAGAGCTTGCAGTGAGGTTGCCGCCGGTCGCGGTGCTCAGCGTAATCGTAAGATTGCCGCCTCCATCATCCGGGTCTGCAATATCGATCGCGCTGATATCGATGTTGCTCAATACATCTTCAGTGACGCTCACATCGGAGGGCAGAGTGCCGTTGTTGAACGGATCGTCGTTCTCCTGGGAGATGTCAATGTTGACTGTCCCCAGATCGATATCGCCGCCACCACCGTTACCAGTGCTGCCGTTGTCGGAGATCAGCACGTTAACGGTGTCGGCATTGTTGCCATTGGTATGTGCGGTGGAATGCAGGTAGCGGATGTTCGTCGGATCATCCAGATAGGTGTTCAGGCTTGCCAGGCTGCCGGTGAGCGTGAGGGTGCTGGTGCCCGAACCCGACACCAGAACGCCGGCCCCGGCGGCGCCGGTGAGGTTGCCACCGGATGCTGTTGTCAGGGATAGTGTCGCCAGACCTGCGGTGTCCACGTCGACCAGGTCGATGCTGCTCAGATCCAGGTTGCTCAGCACATCTTCGGTGACTGTGATGTCGCTTGGAATAGAGCCGGCATTGAATGGGTCGTCGTTCTCCTCGGAGATGTCGACGTTTACCGTTCCCAGCGCAATGGTGCCGCCGCCGCCGCTGCCGTTGTTGCCATTGTCAGTGACATCTACCTGAATCGTATCCGCATCGTCGCCGGCGAAGTTGGCCGTGCCGTGCAGGTACTGGATGTTGGCGGCGTTATCCAGATAGGTGTTGAGCGCGGCCAGTGTGCCGCTCAAGGTAATGACACCCGACCCGCTGCCAAGCACTGTCACGCCGCCGCTGCTCGTCGCGGTGAGATTGCCACCGGTCGCGGTGGTGAGCGTGACGGTGAGGTTATCGGTGTCGGAGTCGGGGTCGGTGAGCGTGATGCCTGAGAAATCGACATTGCTGGCGACATCTTCTGTCACGGAGATGTCGCTGGGCAGCGTGCCACCATTGCCTGGGTCGTCATTCACCGCCGCAATGTTGATTAGCACGCTGTTGCTGCCCTGCTCGTCGCCAGGGCCGCCACTGCTTCCCGGGTCCGTACCGCTGTTGCCGGCGTCGTTGACCGTCACCGTCAGTGTGGTGGAGGTGGATGGTGCGTCGTTGTTGTTGAGGTAAGTAATTGTGCCGGTGCTGGTGCCGTCGAGCAGGCTGTTGATCTGCGCGATGGTGCCGCTGAGCGCCACCGTACCGGTGCCGTTGCCGCTGGTGACAACAACGCCGCTGTCTCCGACCGTGATATTGATCACGCCCTCGCCCACAGACAGCGTGGCGGTGGCGCCCAGGTTCATCTCGTCGACGTCGGTCACCGCGAAGCCCACGCCGTGCAGCACCAGACTGGCATCCTCGATGGCGGCCAGTGCCGAGCCGGGGGCCGCGACCACTGGCGCGTCGTTGACCGCTTGCACGGTGATGGTTTCCAGCACTTCGGCGCTGCTGCCGCCGTCACCATCGGTGACCACAAAACGAACGGTGCGATCACTCGTAGAGGGCTGTTCTGAAATATTCTCGAAGGTGATGTTCTGCACCAGCGCCTGCACCGCCGTTGCGGTAGCGTTGGCGTTCAGCGTCACCACCAGCGGCGTGGTGCCGACGCCACCTGTGAAGCTGCCGATTACCACGCCTTCGTAGGTGACGTCGGTACCGCTAAGACCGATTTGACCGGATCCAGTGCCCTGGTCGCGGATTTGCAGTCGATCGTCAGCGCTCCCGCCGGCGGTGAAGTCGACGGTGACTGTGCCAGTGTCGAAATCGCCCGAGTCTGTATCGATCACGGTTGCCCCGCCGTCGATCACGGTTGCCCCGTCGTTCTCGGTGTAACTGACTGTGCCGCCGGGTAAGGTGACTGCGGGACCCTGGTTTTTTATCACCATGGCAATGGCGCTGAGGCCCTCGTCGCCTGAGTCGAACCCGGCGTCTAATCCTTGAAACAGCAATTCGGCCGAAAGGACGGCAGTGCCGGAGTTCAGGGAGGTTGCGCTGACATCCAGTATGGAGATGTCCTGGCCCTGCGCAGTCAGGGAGTTCGACCCAAAAGTATCGGCGCTCTCGAACGTGACAAGGATGTTCCCAGCGTCGAGGGTAACGTCGCCGATGACGGTCTCATACTCGATGAGTTCAAGGCCGAATACCTTGTCGTCAAAACCGACATCGCCCCGGTCGATCAGTACGGAGGCGCTGACTGACGTAGTACCCACACCGGTGCTGGACACGGTGAGTAAAGAAATGTCTTTGTCGGCACCGCTGTGGGCGAACAAAAACGAGCCGGCTTCCACAAAAGTGTCGCCGATCAAAGTGTTGTGTTCGACCAGCGTAAGCGCTTGCAGGTCTGAAGCGGGTTCGTCCAGTAACAAAAAGAACGAGCCGGAGCTGTAGTCGCCAGGTGTGTCCGGACGGAAGACAAAGAAGTCTTTCTTGTCGCCAACCAGTGTGTTGGTACTGGTAAACGTTTCGTTGTCTTCGACCGCGAAAATGACGTCGCCCGCGAACACATCGAAGGTGGTGCCGGTGCCGATGGTGAGATCGGTGCTGACGTAGTGCAGCCCGGCAATTTTCGCATCGCCACCCGAAACAAGATTGTCCAGATTGAACGCAGACGAGGTAGTGCCCGAGGTGGTGCCGGGTTCGAATGCCAGGTTAGGATCGGCGAACTCCAGCGCCTCGCCCTCAGCCCAATTGTTGAGGCCGGCGACGCCACTGCCGCTGACATCTTTGTCCGTGGCTAGCCAGAGGGCTTCGCTGGTCAGGGTAAGAGTGGGTGTGCCGGGCTCAGAGTAAATTACGTTGAGTTGCGGGAGCTCCGATGCGACGACCCACTCGCTCGCATCAATGTCCATTCCGTTGGTGCTGTTGATGAGCACGACCCACCCGTTGTTGGTGCCGCCGTCCGACCACAGCTGCAAGGTGCTAGCTAAGTCGTTAAAGTCAATAAATCCGGTGGTGCCATTGGAGACTATGGAGCTGTCAGCACTGGAGCGCGCCTCAACGTCATTGGTCTGAATGCCGTTGCTGGTAGAGTTCCAGGTGGACGATTCGCTCCAGGCGTTCAGCATCTCGTGGATCGAAACAACGGCACCGGAGGAGGTTTCATCGAAGACGTGTAAGGTCAGGGTGGCAGAGTGGATCGTTGAGCCTAACGGAATCTGTCCGGGCCCGTTGCCGAAGATATTGTCGAACCGAATCAGGGCTTGTGACACGTCACCGCCGCCGGTGTCCAGATCGACGGTAAAGAAGTCCTCGTTGCCGTAGTTGGTGTTCGGGGTGCTCTCGTCAAGCTGAGTGTCTTGGGTACCGCTATAGCCGTTGACACCTTCTTGAAATGAGATGTTGAATGGCCCGCCCGACATACGCACCGCGGTGCTGGCTTTCAGCGCGTGTTCTTGCGCTTTGAAGTCATCGTTCAGCGCATCGTCGGCGCCCGTATCCAGCGCGGCAGACAGAATGTTCGCTGAGTAAAGAATGCGCGGCTCAAGCGCTTCGGCAACAAATCTTCTTCGTTGGTTTTTATCGTCCTTGATCAAGCGCGTTCTCCGTCCGACATCCCAGTCAGATATGTCAAGTGCTCAGGCGTATTTGTCCAATGGCACTTTATCGGCTAGCGCACTGCTTTCGCTTAGTCACTGGTCAGGTTTAGTTGGATTGAAGGCCCGGTTTTGTTGATTTTCGTGAACCAGCGCACGCCGCGCGCGGCGTGCACTGGTGTTAGGTAAAACGGGCTAGGCACGCGCCG
>CBDUQI010000333.1:0-3915 GCA_965369325.1 uncultured Gammaproteobacteria bacterium | reverse complement strand
ATAATATCGCCAATCAGAAAGTCATCACACAGCCCGCTGGTAAAGGTCTGGTCGAAACCGCTGAAGCTCACGCCGACATCGCCGGTCTGATTGACGTCCACCGAGCTCGGTTCGGGCGAAGCCGGCTGTAGTGCGTAAGTGCCATCAATGGTGGTGAGTTGTGCGTTCAGGCGCAGCCCGCAATCCGGCACCAGTCCACTGCCGTCGATGTCCAGGCTCACTTCGATATCGGAGATGAGGATGTCACCGTCGACCGCATTGGTAACAGCATCCAGATTCACCTCAAAATTGGAGAACGTCGGCGCCGGGGTATCGACGCTTGCGCGGGCATCGCCCAGGCACAGGCCAAACACTTCGATAAAGCAATCATCAAGTAGCACGGTGCCTGGGGGCAGGAGTGCGGCGACGTCCAGATCGATCAACCCGGCGACCGTCGATTCCAGGTCGTCAAGGCCTGTATCGTTGAGACGCAATGCGAGCCCCATCGGTGACAGCTCGCCGTCGACAATGGATTCCCCGTTAATCACCGTGACCCGATCACGCCACAGCGGTCCAGTGCTCAGTTCCAATTCGGCCACGATGGGCGTGCTCACAGCGCCCACAGCTGGCGCGATCACTGTGCTGAACTCACCCTTGGCACCCATGGCAACGGAAACACCGTTAACTCGCACATCGCTGACAATGGCCAGATCGACATTAATCACCTGGCCTTGCACAACAATGCTGTTGTCAGTGGTGAATGTGCCCTGTATCGGTGCGGTGATCACGATCGCTGGCAGGATAAGGTCGCACTGGGTGGCACCCAGCATCAAAGTAGCGCTTGCCAGCAAGCCCAGCACGCCACTTACGCGTCGCGGATTGGTATTCATTTGGTTCCCCCACCGGGCGGTGCTGATGTCGGCCACACACGCCTGCATATTTTTGCCGACCAAGGCACGCCCATGCAGAGCGCTTGGTCGCCCCCGTTACGCCCTCAGTGTATGTGCAAAACGGTGGTGATGGCCAATGGGGTAAAGGAGGCGTGCTGGTGCTCTAGGGCGGTGCGGGGACAATAATGGAGAACTCACCAAAACCGTATTCATGCGCGCCGTCCGTGAGCACGGGCGTTAGGGTGCCGCTGTCGATGCGAGTGAAAGCTTGTGCCATTTGCGATAGGTAGTCGCTCGAGATCATGGTGATATTGTGCGCCGGCAGCAAATACTCGACATCGGACACCCGTTGCGCCAGGGCTCGTGCCGTACGTCGATACGCGGCCTGATCAGCGCCCGGCAGATGAGCGTACAGGGGCGCCAGGTAGAAGGTGTCGCCGGTGAACAGCAGTTTGTTGATGGGATCCAGTAGGCACAAAGCATCGGGGGCGTGGCCGGGGGTGAGTAACACTTGCAGCTGACGGTCGCCCAGCTGGATAATCTGTTCGTCGCTGACGAACTCATCCAGTTGGTACCCGGCAATTGCGTAGTGTTCGGCGGAGAACGTGGCCGGAGGTGTCTTCCAGATCCAGCCTTCGGCAACAAAGTCGGCAACCTCGGCATGGGCCAGGCCTTTAGCGCGTTCTCGGCCGTAGGGCGTGTCGGCGCCCAGGATTTGCGTAAACCGGTGATTGTCCCCAATGTGATCATAATGGCTGTGTGAGTTCAGCAGCACCAGGGGTAAGTCAGTGAGCTTGTCCACCACCTTCTTGATATTACCGATCCCCAGCCCCGAATCGAACAGCAATGCACGTTCGCTGCCAATGATCAGATAAGAGATGACCTCCTCAAAATGTCCAGGCTCATAAATTGCGTAGGTGTTGGGGAATACTTCGTAGACCTCAAACCACGGATCCGGCTGCGTCACTTGGGTATAGGCCAGCCACTCGGCGCGAGGCAATTCATCCCACCATTGCGCTTTGTCCGCGCCACGGTTTTGCA
The DNA here is from genome assembly GCA_965369325.1 of uncultured Gammaproteobacteria bacterium. Taxonomy (GTDB): domain Bacteria; phylum Pseudomonadota; class Gammaproteobacteria; order Steroidobacterales; family JBCBZW01; genus CBDUQI01. The sequence continues at coordinate 2,005 of CBDUQI010000333.1, read as the reverse complement.
CGCCGGGCGCCGACGCTGACCCACAGCTGACCAGAAACCAGGGCAGTACGAAGGCGACTAACCGTTGATGCATTTGAGGGTTCTCCGCAATGACAGGTGTCAGGACATCAATATATCCTGTTGCAGTGGTATTCTTCAGCTCCGACGGCCCACATGCAAGTACCCCCGGAGAGTCGATGAGTTCGTATAAGAACAAAGTGCTGGAGACCATACGCGCGCACCGCTCGATTCGCAGATTTTCCGATGAACCGGTACCCGATGCGCTGGTCGCCGAGCTGATTCAATCAGCGCAGTGCGCCGCCACCTCCAGCTTTGTACAGGCTTGCAGCGTGGTGCGGGTACGCAACGCCGATACCCGCGAGCAAATGGCGCGGCTGGCCGGTGACCAACCCTACGTGGCGCGAGCGCCTGTATTTTTGGTGTTTTGCGCTGATCTGGCGCGGGCCCAGGCGGCCTGCCAGATGCACGAGCGGGAAATGCTGAAGGGGTACACCGAACAGTTCGTGGTGGCAACGGTGGATGTTGCGTTGATGGCACAGACAGCCGTGCTGGCGGCCGAGTCTCTGGGCTTGGGTATTTGCTATATCGGTGGTCTGCGCAATCACCCAGCCGAGTTCAGCGAATTGCTGCAGTTGCCGCAACAGGTGTATCCGGTGTTCGGGCTCTGCCTGGGCTACCCGGATGCCGACCCGGAGCGCAAACCACGCTTGCCGTTGGAGATAGTCTTGCACGAGGAAACCTACCGGCCTGCGCCGCAAGCGGAACTGCGAGCCTACGATCAGCGCTTGCAGACCTACTACTCATCACGTAGCAATAACCGAAAGATCGCGGGCTGGACCGAGCAGATGGGGCGTCTGATGGCAGATAAAGTCCGCCCGCATATGCGAGAGTTCTTGCGCGGCTGCGGGTTTACTTTTCGATAGCCCCGCAGTGATGTAGCCGCCGGACGTCCAAGTTGCATACAATCGACCGAACAGCAACGCTTTGCTCAACTTGAGTAGTGCGCAGCGGAGCAGGGGGCGAGTACGTTGAAGCTTAAGATTTTTACAACAGGCGGCACTATAGATAAGGTCTATTTCGACGCGAGGAGCGAATTCGAAGTGGGCGAATCGGTGATTGACGCGATCTTGCGAGAAGCCCAGGTGAGCTTTGAGTTCGAAGTCACCCAGTTGATGCAGAAAGACAGTCTTGAAGTGACAGATGATGATCGCACGCAGATCGCCCACGCGGTGGGGGCGTGCGATAGCCAATATGTGCTGATTACCCACGGCACCGATACCATGACTCACACCGCTGAAGCGCTGCGTGGTATCACGGGTAAAACAATTGTGCTCACCGGCGCTCTGCATCCAGCAAGGTTTCGAATGACCGACGCGGTATTTAATGTAGGCATGGCCTGTGCGGCGGTACAGAGCCTGTCAGCAGGTGTGTACATTGCCATGAACGGACGTATTTTCCCCGCCGGTGAGGTGGTGAAAAATCTGGACAAGAACCGATTCGAAACATTGGGAGAAAGCGAATGAATTTTGCCTGGACACGGAACAGCTATCGCAACATCACTCATGCGCTGCTGATCGGAACTCTCTCAGCATTCTCGGTCGCCGCGTGCGCTCAGGAGGCGGACGAAGTTCGGGTGGTGATCAAGTCGGTAGCCAAAGGCATCGATATGCTGACAGGGCGCGGCGGCAACATCGCTCTGGCGTACGGGGAGCGCACCTTTGTGGTTGATGATCAGTACGCCGAGCACGCGAGCAAAGTACAGGCAGCGATGCGCACGGTGGTCGATCGCGAGCCTGATTTTGTGTTGAATACTCATTGGCACGGCGACCATACGGGTGGCAACGAGGCATTTGCCAGCCGTGGTGCGCTGATTTTTGCCCACGAAAATGTTCGCAAGCGGATGAGCGTGGATCAGGTGATGGCGTTTTTTAACAATACGGTGGAAGCCTCGCCGCCGGCGGCCCTACCCGTAGTGACCTTCACCAAGGACATGAGCTTTCATATT
>CBDUQI010000332.1:0-3945 GCA_965369325.1 uncultured Gammaproteobacteria bacterium | reverse complement strand
GTTTATATTAATGATTTTCTTATCAAAAAGCCATCTAACAGACGCATTCTGACGGCGGGGATTTAACCGTAATGCCGCTCAGCCCCTAATTGTGCTCCCGGCCGCTCGCGTTGCCCGGGCACGCCGGAACACGAATACAGGGATGAACGAACTGCACATTGAGACCCCTAACTGGGATATGCCCCCCGTTGAGGGCTAGAATACTCGGTTCGGCTGGGAGGGTATGCATGCATATCGCCTTCCGCCGGATAACATACAAAGCGCCCCCTTAAGGGGCGAGCCAGGGCGATGACGGAACCTCAATGTACACGCACTATTTTGGTCTGAAGGAAAAACCATTCGCGATTACCCCGGACCCTCGCTTTTTTTACCTGAGCGAGCGGCATACCGAGGCGCTGGCGCTGTTGCAATACGGCGTGATGGACAGCGGCGGGTTCATCCAGTTGACCGGCGAGGTGGGCACCGGCAAGACCACCGTTACCCGTACCCTGATCAGCCGATTGCCCGAAGGCATTGAAGTCGCGGCCATTTTGAACCCGCGGGTGACCGTGCTTGAGTTTCTGTACACGGTATGTGAGGAATTCGGCTTACCGCTACGCGAAGGGCGCGAAGACAACAAGAGCCTGGTGGACAAGCTCAACCAGTTCCTGCTGCGGGTACACGCCAGCGGCCGCCGTGCCGTGCTTATTGTTGACGAGGCTCAGGCGCTCGAGCGCGAGGTACTGGAACAACTGCGCCTGCTGACCAACCTGGAAACCGAGACCACCAAACTGCTGCAGATTATCTTGGTGGGCCAGCCGGAGTTGCGCCAGACCCTGCAGCGCACAGATCTGCGCCAGCTCGCGCAGCGGATTACCGGGCGCTATCACCTGGGCAAGCTGACCCACGCCGAGACGGTCTCCTATATCAAACACCGTTTGGCGATCGCCGGCTGCACCGACGACCTGTTCACCCCCATGGCCATGTGGCAGATTCACCGACGCGCCGGCGGCGTGCCCCGGCTGATTAATGTTATCTGCGACCGCGCACTACTGGGCGCCTACTCCACCGAGCGCAAACGCGTCGACTTTCGCATGGTCAACCTGGCCTCCGCAGAGGTGCAGGGCCATCAGGGGCCTGGCGCATATGCCGCCATAGGCTTAGCCGCGCTGGGTGTACTGCTGGTGCTGGGTGGCGGCTTCGCCCTGCTGACATCCGACTCGCCCGATGGCTTGCAGTTTGCCGATGATCGCGCCAACGCGGCTAACGTGCCTACCGCCTCAGCGCCCGCTAACCTCGCGCCATCGGCCATTACCCAGCAGCCTACTAGGCAACAGTCGCGCCCGGTCAAGGCACCCGCGAGTAAGGTTGCCACCACCTCGGCACCTAAAGCCGCACCTGTGCGCCGCACGCCGGCAGCGAGTAACAACGCGGCCAGCAACAAACCGGCGGCAACGCCCCGACGCGGCCCCTCACTGAATCAGGTGCTGGTTCGCTCGGCCGATATTACAGATACCGATAGCGCGTTCGAAAACCTATTTCGCCTGTGGAACATCAACATCACCCAAGGTGGCGGCGCGCCGTGCTCGCAGCTGCTAAGAAAAGGCCTGCGATGCGAGCATCAGTTGGGCTCGTGGACGTTGTTGCGGGCAATGAACCGCCCTGCCATTTTGTCGCTGGTGGACGCCAACGGTAATCCGCATCACGTCGTGGCACGCGCCATGGACGATCAGCATTTATCCTTGCTGATCGGCGGCAAGAACTACGAATTCCCGCTGACCGAAATCACCCCGCAGTGGTTTGGCGAGTATCTAGTCATCTGGCGTCCAAGCAAAGATGCCGACCGGCTGATGCTCCCAGGCGCACGCGGACCCGGCGTGCAATGGCTACGCGATACACTGGCCAGCCTGACCGGCACCGATAACACGACGGGTGAGCCGCAGTACTACGACTCGGCACTGGAAGCGCAGGTACGCAACTTCCAACGCACCTCGCAACTGAAAGCCGACGGCAAAGCCGGCCTGCAAACCCTGATTGCGCTGAACTCGGCACTGTCGTTGCCCGGCACGCCTTACCTGAAGGACGGCGGTTGATATGTCGCTAATCCTTGAAGCGCTGAAGAAGGCAGAGCAGAGCCGCCAGGAGCATGCACAGCCGGTGTTCGCGGTGCCGGCCGCGATGCCAACCGATCGCGGCCCGCTGCAATACCTGCCGTGGCTGGCAGGCGCTGTGGGCATTCTGGTGGGCGCCGCTGCACTGGCCGTCATTCTCAGGTCCGGCCCAGAAGCCGGCGCGGTCGCCAGCGTCGACCCTGCACGGGCGCTAGTGGTGGACACGCCTGCCCCGGTGATCGAAAAACGTGATGATGTGCGAGTGCTGTCGACCGAAGTGCGCACCGGCCAACCCAAACCCGCGGCACGGCCCAGGCCCAAAGTCAGCCGGCCAGCCCCTGCTGAGGAGCCCAAACCAGGCACCGTGCAGGTACGCGATCTGCTGGCAGAAGAATCTGGCGCACCCGCACCGACATCGGGCGTCACGCCGGGTACCGTCACGGTCCAGACGCAAACGCCCGCCGCAGGCGCGGTGGTGCCCCCACCAAGCGCAGCCGGCAACGCTGGCACACCTGCACCTAACCGCGTGGCCACCGCCAATCCGGCGGGCGCGCCCACGCCGGGTACGGTGCAAGTGGCTGACCTGATGCCTAACGCGCCCGCCACCGCAACCGGCCAAACGGCCGATGCACCAGTAATCACGGTCCCGCCCCAGGGCAGCAATACACCGCTGCGCGACTTACGCAGCCCAGAAGCAAAACGCTCGGCGCCAGCCCCCAGCGCGACGGCGGCCGCCGCAAATCCTCCGCCCGTCAGGCCTACCCCCGCGGCTGCCTCCCCACAGACAAGAACCAATCCGGCGCGTAGCAACGCACGGAGAACGCCACCGCCACAACAACAGCAAACGCCAAGCGCGTTGCCCACCATGACCCAACTGGTCGCCGAAGGGTTGCTGCAACCACCGGATGTAAGACTGGACATGCTGGTGTACCGGGATAACCCGGCCTCGCGTATCGCCTTCATCAACATGCGCCGTTATCGCATTGGCGAGCAGACCGAAGAGGGGGCGACGGTCGAGGATATTACTCAGGCGGGCGTACACCTGCTTTACAATGGGCGGCGCTTCCTGCTTGAGCCAAGATAGCACGGCGATGAGGTTTGCCTGCCGGCCGTTCAAGCCTGCGCAAGCAGCAACCGCACCCGTAAACCAAGGCCAATAATAAACTGCACGCACAGGTGTGGGGGCGTGCTGAGATGCAAAGGAGTCCGTGTTGTCCAATCCGCCAGCAATTGCTTACCTGGATGGCCCCAGGCTGGCGCGCGGCCTGCGCTGTGGTATCGCACGCGTACTGGCTGATCGCGAACGCCTGAACAAGATTAACGTCTATCCCGTCGCCGACGGCGATACCGGCACCAACATCGCCTCGACCCTGCACAGCGTGCTGCACCGGCTGGATCACATTGATCATTGCCACGCTGGCGTATTGCTTAGCCAAGTGGCCGATGCGGCGCTGGACGGTGCGCGAGGTAACTCCGGGGCCATCCTTGCCCAGTTCTTTCAAGGGCTCGGAGATGCCGTGGCAGATCGCCCTCGCTTGTATGCCACCGACCTCGCCGTCGCCGTGCGCAACGGGGCCGACACCGCGCGCGAGGCACTCACTCAGCCGCGCGAAGGCACCATTCTGACCGTGATCGCCGACTACGCCACCGCCCTGGGCCAGCACAGCGCCAAAGCTGCTGGCAAAGACATCGCGCCGCTAATGCAAAAAGCATTGCAGCAAGCCCGCCAGTCGCTCGCTAACACGCCAAATCTACTGGATGTGCTGCGCAAAGCGGGCGTCGTCGATGCCGGCGCACAGGGGTTTGTGGATTTGCTGGAAGGTATGCAGGAGTACATCAGCACGGGCGACCTGCG
>CBDUQI010000331.1:0-3955 GCA_965369325.1 uncultured Gammaproteobacteria bacterium | reverse complement strand
TGGTCGAGGACATGTTGAAAGCGAACTGACCCTAAGAGGGAGAAACAGATCATGGCTATTAATGTTGCCATTAACGGGTACGGCCGCATCGGACGTATGGTGCTTCGGGCCTGTTTTGAATCCGGCCGTAATAAGGACATCAACTTTGTTGCTGTCAACGATTTGGGTGATGCCGATACCAACGCATATCTCACCCGCTACGACACGGCACACGGGCCGTTCCCCGGTACCGTGCAGGTCGACGGCTCTGACTTTATCGTCAATGGCGATCGCATTCGCGCTTTTGCCGAGCGTGACCCAGCCAAACTGCCCTGGGGTGAGATGGGGGTGGATGTGGTGCTGGAGTGCACCGGTATTTTCCGCACGCGCGAGAAGGCCGGTCTGCATCTTCAGGCGGGTGCCAAAAAAGTACTGATCTCGGCCCCGGCCGGTAAGGATGTGGATAACACCATCGTCTACGGCGTTAACCACGATACTCTCAAGCCCGAGCACCGCCTGGTGTCCAATGCCTCCTGCACCACCAACTGCCTGGCGCCGCTGGTGAAGCCGCTGCACGCCTCGATCGGACTGGAAGATGGCCTGATGACCACGGTGCACTCCTATACCAACGATCAGGTACTGACCGACGTGTACCACAAAGATCTGCGCCGCGCGCGCTCGGCCACCATGTCGATGATCCCGACTAAAACCGGTGCGGCAGCGGCGGTGGGTTTGGTGTTGCCGGAACTTGCCGGACGTCTGGACGGGTTTTCAATTCGCGTGCCCACTATCAACGTATCGCTGGTGGATCTGTGCTTTACCGCCGGCCGCGACACCACTGTGGATGAGGTGAATGCCGTGGTTAAGGCTGCGGCCGAGGGTGATCTGAAAGGTGTGCTGGCCTATAACGATGACCCGCTGGTCTCCAGTGACTTTAATCACAACCCGCACTCATCAGTGTTCGACTCTTCACTCACCCGTGTGTCGGGCCGCTTGGTGAAGGTGTGCTCGTGGTACGACAACGAGTGGGGCTTCTCCAACCGTATGCTCGATACCCTGACCGCCATGGTCAACGTGGGCTGAGACGGGCGCGTCCCCGGGCCTAGGCCCGGGGCGTGAGATCTTAGATAAAGATCCGCACGCACGCCGTGCGGATCTTGTTGGGAGAGCAGGCGACAATGTTGCGAATGGCTGACCTTGATCTGAACGGCAAGCGGGTGCTAATCCGGCAGGACCTGAACGTGCCAATCGCAGGCGGAGTCATCACCAGTGATGCCCGTCTGCGCGCCGCATTGCCGACCTTGCAGCAAGCGTTGGCCGCGGGTGCCGGCGTGATGGTGCTCTCTCATCTCGGGCGCCCGAAAGCCGGCGAACGAGACCCACAGTTTTCGCTGGCACCGGTTGCGAGCCGTTTGGGTGAGTTATTAGGCCACCCGGTCGGGTTTGCTGCAAACTGGGTGGACGGGATTGAGGTGGCGCCCGGGGAGATCGTGCTGTGCGAGAACGTGCGCTTTGAGGCGGGTGAAAAAACTAACGATGAGGCGCTTGCACGGCGCCTGGCCGCGCTGTGCGACATCTATGTGATGGATGCGTTTGGCACCAGTCATCGCGCCCATGCCAGCACCTACGGTGTTGCTGCGGCGGCGCCGGTGGCCTGTGCGGGGCCACTGCTGAGTAGCGAGTTGGATGCCCTGGGGGCGGCGCTTGAGCATCCGACCCGGCCGCTGGTTGCGGTCGTCGGCGGCTCCAAGGTGTCCACCAAGCTTACCGTGTTGGAATCATTGCTGAACCGGGTGGATCAGTTGATCGTCGGCGGTGGGATTGCCAATACCTTTATCCTGGCAGCCGGGCACAGCGTTGGAAAGTCTCTGTGCGAGCCGGATCTACTCGACACGGCCCGCGCCTTGATCAAGCGTGCCGAACAGGAAGGTCGCCGCATCCCAATCCCTGTGGATGTGGTGGTTGCCACCGAGTTTTCCGCGGATGCGACACCGATCATTCGGGCGGTGGAGCAGGTCGGCGAGGACGAGTTGATTCTGGATGTGGGCCCGCGCACGGCGGCGGAGCTTGCCGGAATTGCGGCGGCGGCCGGTACCGTGCTCTGGAACGGTCCGCTTGGCGTGTTCGAGTTTGACGCCTTCGGCGAAGGCACCCGCGTGCTGGGTGAGGCGATCGCCGCCAGCGACGCGTTCTCCGTGTGCGGCGGCGGTGATACAGTGGCCGCCATCGATAAATATGCTCTTGGGACACGGGTGTCCTATATCTCTACCGGCGGCGGCGCCTTCCTGGAATTCCTGGAGGGTAAAAAACTGCCCGCAATAGCAGCACTTGAGGCACGTGCTGGCTGATCTGGGCCCTGGGCAATTGTGTTCGCCGCTCTTTTGGTTTTCTATCGTGCTCTAATTCGCCGCGGCGGTGGTTCTACACTGTCGGGCAGTTTGGACGTTTTCCGTCAGGACAATATTGCGCCGGGCCTCAAGGTCCCGCAGGAAGATCATCATGCAACGTCGCAGAACCAAAATTGTAGCCACCCTCGGGCCGGCGACCAGCCAGCCTGACCAGTTAGAGGCGTTGCTTAACGCCGGCGTGGACATGTTTCGCGTCAACTTCTCGCACGGTACTGAGGCCGAGCATGAGCAGATGGTGAGGCAGGCGCGGGAAGCGGCAGCGCGCTTGGGCACCGACGTTGCCATCATGGGCGATCTTCAGGGCCCAAAAATTCGCATTGGGCGTTTCGCTGATGGCCCTGTGCACCTATCCAGCGGTGATGCATTTACCCTGGATGCCAGCATGGCGCAGAACGACGGGCATGCCGGCGCGGTCGGACTCACCTATAAAGGCTTGCCGAAGGATGTCACCACCGGCGATGTGCTGCTGTTGGCGGACGGGCAGCTTGAGTTCAAAGTGACGTCGGTAGAAGGCGAGAAGGTGCTCTGCGAGGTGCTGCTGGGCGGTGAACTGTCCGACAGCAAGGGCATCAATCGCCAGGGGGGCGGATTGTCGGCGGCGGCGTTGACGCATAAGGACGTGGACGATATCCGCACTATCGCGCGGCTAGGGCTGGATTACATGGCCGTCTCTTTCCCGCGCGATGCATCCGACATGGAACACGCCCGCGCACTCCTGCGTGAGGCCGGCGGCGAAGGTCGTCTGGTGGCCAAGATTGAGCGGGCCGAGGCGGTGGAGAAGCTGGATGAAATTATCGAAGCCAGCGATGTGGTGATGATTGCTCGGGGCGATCTGGGCGTGGAAATCGGGTTTGCCGAATTGCCTGGCGTTCAGAAGATGATCGTCGCCCGTGCGCGCGAAGGCCATCGCGTAGTCATCACGGCCACACAGATGATGGAATCGATGATTACCCATCCGATTCCCACCCGCGCTGAGGTCTCCGATGTCGCCAACGCCGTTATGGATGGCACCGATGCGGTGATGCTCTCCGGTGAGACGGCAATAGGCACCTATCCGGTAGAGGCCGTGACGGCGATGGCGCGCACATGCGAGGGCGCCGAGCGCGCGCGCTCCACCCAGGTGTCAGGTCACCGCCTGGACGCGCGCTTTAAACTCGTGGATGAGGCAGTCGCGATGGCAACTATGTACGTGGCGAATCACCTGGATGTGAGCGCTATTATTGCGCTGACCGAGTCGGGTTCGACGGCGCTTTGGATGTCACGTATTCGTTCCGGCATTCCAATTTTCGCGTTTACCCGTCACGAAAGTACACGTCGCCGGGTAAAGTTGTACCGGGGTGTTTACCCGATTCAGTTCGACATTACCGATCCGGCACCCGGCGCGTTAACCGAGACGGTGGTGGCGGCGTTGCGTGACCGTGGTATCGTAAAAAGCGGGGAGCAGGTGCTGTTTACCCGAGGTGATCTGTCCGGCGTTTCCGGTGGCACCAATACATTGAAAATAATTGGCGTGCGTTAGGCGCGCCGCACTTGCGCTGCAGGCTGCCTGCGCGCGGTGGGTATTGAAG
>CBDUQI010000330.1:0-3975 GCA_965369325.1 uncultured Gammaproteobacteria bacterium | reverse complement strand
ATTTGGGTTTTTCTTCGTCATCGCGCGTGCCGATCTGCACAAACGGGCCGTAGCGCCCCATGCGTACGCTGATCGGTTTGCCGCTTTTCGGATCGGTGCCCAACGGGCGAGCGGAGGCGGCGTCGTCGCGAGAGACGGTCTCTTCTTTTTCCTTCACCAGTTTGTCGAATGCGCCCCAGAACTCGTGCATCAACGGCACCCACGGGCGTTTGCCCAGGGAGACATCATCCAGCGAGTCTTCCAGCCGCGCAGTAAAGTCGTAGTCGACGTAGCGGGTAAAGTGGTTGGTCAAAAATCGGTTAACGATGCGCCCGACATCCGTCGGGGTAAACCGGCGTCGATCCAGCTCAACGTACTCACGGTTAACCAGGGTCGAGATAATGCTTGCGTAGGTAGACGGGCGGCCGATGCCGTACTCTTCCAGCGTCTTTACCAGGCTTGCTTCAGAAAAACGCGGCGGCGGCTCGGTAAAGTGCTGCTCGGGGAGCACCTCCACCATCGCCAACACCTCCTTTTCTTCCAGCGGTGGCAAGATGCGATCGCCTTCTTCCTGCACGTCGTCCTGGCCTTCCTGATAGACGGCGAGGAAGCCGGGGCGTACCAGCGTTGAGCCGTTGGCGCGCAACTTGTGTGAGCCGATGGCGATGTCGGCGGCGACTGTGTCGTACAGCGCCTGCACCATCTGGCACGCCATCGTGCGCTTCCAGATCAAGTCGTACAGCTTGAGCTGATCGGCCTCTAGGAATTGTTTCAGTTCAGCGGGCGAGCGCGCGGCAGAGGTCGGGCGGATGGCCTCATGCGCTTCCTGGGCGTTTTTCGCCTTGGTCTTAAACGCACGCGGCGCATCTGGCAGCTCGCTGGCACCGTAACGGTCGGTAATGACCTGGCGAATTTCCTCTACGGCATCCTGCGCCAGTGCGACCGAGTCGGTACGCATGTAAGAGATAAGGCCGACTTCGCCGTCAGCCGTCTTGATGCCTTCGTAGAGTTTTTGAGCCACGCGCATGGTGCGTTGTGCACCAAAGCCAAGTTTACGTGAGGCTTCCTGCTGCAAGGTAGAGGTGGTGAACGGCGGAGCCGGATTGCGCCGACGCTGCTTCTTAACCACTTTCTCAACAAACAGCTGCTCGCTGGCACCCTGCTCAAGCGCGGCGACCACTACACCGGCTTGTTCCGCGTCGGTAAAGGAGAACTGCTCTACCTTTTTACCCGCGTACTCCAGCAAGCGTGCCTTGAAACTTTTGCCCTGCTTGTCCAACGCGACATCGATGGACCAGTACTCTTGCGATTCAAACGCCTCAATCTCTAATTCGCGCTCGACGATCATGCGCAATGCCGGGCTCTGCACGCGGCCGGCCGAAAGCCCGCGGCGGATTTTTTTCCACAGCAGCGGCGAGAGATTAAATCCAACCAGGTAATCCAGCGCGCGGCGCGCCTGCTGGGCATTCACCATGTCGGTAGAAAGTGTTTTGGGATTGTCGACAGCCTCTTGAATGGCGCGCTTGGTAATCTCGTGGAACACCACGCGCTGCACATCTTTGTCCTGTAGCAGTTTGCGCTCTTCCAGCAATTCCACCAGATGCCACGCAATGGCCTCACCCTCGCGATCAGGGTCAGTCGCGAGATAAAGCGCGTCGGATTTTTTCACTGCTTTGGCAATGGCATCCACGTGCTTTTTGTTGCGCTCGATGACCTGGTATTTCATTGCAAAATCGGCCTCGGGGTCGACAGCACCTTCCTTGGGTACCAGATCGCGCACGTGACCGTAAGATGCCAGTACCTCGTATTCTTTACCGAGGAACTTCTTCAGCGTCTTCGCTTTCGCGGGAGATTCGACGACAACCAGTGTCTTAGTCATGTTTGTGGGTTACCAGCGTTGTAAACACAAACCGCGGCATAGCCGCGGTTGATCTAAATGAGAATGACAGCCTATACACTATTCAGTGCACTATGGCGGTACCCTCCTCAAAAATCAGATCTTCCATGTGTGTGTAGGTAGCGGCTTCCTGCGTAAATAGCACCATCAGCACTACCCACTTGATTTGTTCAATGTCGACCTCACTGCCCAGGGCCATAATGCGGTCGATCGCCAATTCGCGCTGCGCGGGCGAGAGGATGCCTATCTGCTCCAGATATATCAGATATCCGCGGCACGCAGTATCGAGCCGGTCCAGTTCGTCATCATGGAAGATGCGAATAGAGCGGTCGGGGCTGTGATCGGTGACCAGCGTTGCGCCATGCTCGCTTAGCCCGTCCAGCCACTGCAACGCATGCTCAATCTCTGATTGACCAAAGCCGGCACCCTCCAACTCGCTGCGCAGGGTGTCGCGATCCGGCTCGGGCTCCGGATCCGCGTCCAGGTAGGCCTCGAACAGGTACATTAGAACGTCTAGAACGTCTTCTTTCATGCCTGCCTGGTATCTCTATTAGGTAAGCGTACGTACTTGCCACCTGGTGCGGTTCGCACATCACCCTGCAGCTCCAGGATCAGGAGCATGGAGGAAACAACATCTGCCGTCAATCCGGTTCGTTGCATGATCTGGTCCACTGCGGCCGCCTCGTAGCCCATCGCCTGAAGCACGATTGCATAATCAGGATCTTCTAAATGCTGCGCCGCCGTATCCTCAGGGGTCAAGTCGTCTCCTGCAGGCAACAACGTGGCACATAATGGCGCCAGTTCCTCCAGAATATCGTCTGCAGACTCCACTAGTTTGGCGCCCTCACGCAACAAGCGGTGGCAGCCGCGCGCCATGGGATTATGAATAGAGCCCGGAATCGCGAACACTTCGCGACCCTGCTCGCCCGCCAGGCGGGCGGTAATCAAAGAGCCGCTGCGGACGGCTGCTTCCACCACCAGTGTGCCCATACTGAGGCCGCTGATCAGCCGATTGCGCGCAGGAAAGTGCGACTTTAATGGCGCCGAGCCCAGCGGCAACTCGCTCACGAGCGCGCCGCTGGCGAGAATTTCGGTGGCGAGCGGTCGGTTCTCCGACGGATAGATAGTATCGATGCCGGAGCCCAGCACTGCCACGGTAGTGCCGCCGGCGCTCAACGCGCCGCGATGGCTGGCCGAATCAATGCCGAGCGCGAGGCCGCTGGTGATGGTGAGCCCGCCCGTTGCCAGATGGGCAGCAAACTGATACGCGGTTTCCTCGCCGGGTGGCGTGGGGTTTCGGGACCCGACCATGGCCAGCTGTGGCAGGCTGAGGCAGTCCGGATCGCCCGCGACATACAGCAGCAGGGGTGCGTCCTGCAGTGTGTCCAGCAAACGGGGATACGACTCGGTACCGTGGACCAGCAGATGGCACTGGGGGTGTTTCAGCCAAGCCATCTCGGCACTGACGTCAGCATCCCGGGCACTTTGCAGCCGCGCGACGACCTCATCGTTGGCGCCGGCCGACTTCAATCCGCCCGCAGATGCCTGCAGCACCTGCCCGGCGTTTCCCAGCACCTCCAGCAATCCGCTTAGCGTGGCGCGAGGCACCTTGCTGTTCGCCAGCCTGAACCAGCTTTGCGGATTGTCTGGCACGTGCTGGCTCATGTGGTGAGCTTACGGGGATATGGGGCTGCCGTCGCCACTTTTTACTAGTACAAAGTGGCGGTTATTCGGCCCACAGTAGGCTCCGCGGCCGACACCCTTGCAGCCCGGCACGCGCGTACCGGGCTGCAATCGCCGTGTTACTGGTTGTAGACACCGGAGAAGGTGCCCAGTCCGGTACCCCCATCGAAGGTCAGCACGTTGCGGGTGTTCTGCCGCGTCAGGCCGGTGTCATCGTCCAGCACAGCGAAGCTGCTTACCGCTTGCGCGATCCCGCGGCCCCAGGGGCTTTCCGTAATCTCGCACACCGAGCTGATGCGGGCATTGATCCCGGGTGGTGGAATCGGCGAGGTGGACTGGTACTGCACCACCAGATACTCATCCCGGTTGATCACGCGGGGCTCTGCGGTAAATCGAATTACCCGACTTTTCTGTAT
>CBDUQI010000329.1:0-4007 GCA_965369325.1 uncultured Gammaproteobacteria bacterium | reverse complement strand
CAGATCGCCCTGCCCGCCGGCCTATCAGCCGTCGCCGCCAGTGATGAACCCGTCAAAGTCCACATCGACACTGTACTCGCCAATGGCCTCGCCGCGCACAATAAACTGGCCATTGCCGGTTTGCCCGGGGCCGATCGACCCGAGCGTTACCGCATCAAGTTGGCCGATATCATTCAGCTCGTCCACTTCGGTGCCAGGGCCGGCGGCGACGGCTGATAGGCCGGCGGGCAGGGCGATCTGCGCTTCCACATCGCTCAGCGTAAAGGCCGGCGAGGCATTCAGGATAGCGAGCGACACCTGAAAGAATTCCTTCAGCGTTTTGATGCGCCCGTCAATGATGATTACCCCCGGAATGGCGCCGCCGTCCGGCGTCGGCACCGCGATTACCGCGGCGCAGCCGGAGGTGCAACCGCTACCGCCCGGAGGGGCGCCGACGATGATGCCAGTGGGGTCGCCGTTGGTGGGCACTGCGACTGGCGCCGAGACGGTGATGGGGGCTTCGGTGCCGATGCTCAGCACGATGGTGAACACAGAGACGTTGAAGTTGGACGGATCGTCCAGATCAATCAGGCCGTTGTCGACCAGGGTTTCGATCTCTTCCACGGTGAGTGGCTCTGCGTCAACTTCGGCAATCACAATGTCATCGATGCTCACCTGCACCACGGTCACCGGCAGCGCCGAGGCCAACGGTTGGGGTTGTGCGGCCAGATCATCCAGTGCGCTGACGATCAGCACGTTCTGCTGGTTAGTACGCAATGGCACATCCAGGCAGAAGGCGGTGGTGGCCGCATCCAGCGAGGTGGACACCACACTGGCGCCGCCCGCGATGCGCACGGTGGTGCTCACGCGTGAGGTACCACAGACCTCGGTGATGGCTTGGGTGGCGACCGGGTCGACCGAATCGAGCAGCGGGGCGCCCAGCGGCGAGGTGTTTTTAACCGCGGGTGAGCCGGGGAATACCGGCAGGTCGAGTGCGGCCTGCGTAATGATCACAGACACATCAATGACGCCGTCGGCCAGCGCGCACACATCCACGCCCGCAAATGTTTCGTTGCCGGCGCCGCCCGGCGAGGTGCCCGTGGCGCTGCTGATACTGTTGCCAGCGGTGTCACTCAACACAACGCGGAACTGCTCCGCGCTGCTCGACAAATTGGTGAATTGCACGGTGCCGTCGATGCTGTTGCAGTTGCCTGCATCGATCAGGCTGCCGGTCACCTGGGCGGCCAGCACGGGGATGTTGATAACCGGCACGGCATCCACCGCGGTGCCGGACAGTGCGATGGCTGCGATAGCGGTGTCCGGATCGTTGCTGGTGATACTCAAGCTGTCGTTCAGCACCGTGCCGGCACTGCCAATCGGCGCGGTGAGCCCGAGCAGTAATGTCGTCGAGCCGCCCGCGGCGACCGACTTGGGCAGGTTGCCGACCAGCAAGTCGACCATATAGGGCGAGGTGTTCAGGCTGAGCGCGGTAATTTCCAAGGCGCTGCCGCCGGTATTCGTGATGGTCACCACTTCGGTCACCGTCTCATCTTCCGGCGCAGAGCCGAATTCCACCGAGGCGACGCTCGCCAGATTGGGTGGCGGCAGCGGCGTGGGATCGGCGCCAGTGCCCAGCACACTCAAGGCTATCTGCGGGTTTAGTCCCGCGTCGCTTTGTACCGTAATCGTCCCGTTGTAACTTTGAAACGCGTCCGGCACAAAGCCCACCGTGACGGTACGCGGTGGATCGCCGGGGGCGATGGTAAAACTGGTCGGCGGGAACAGTGAAAACGCCGGGTCACCGCCAAGGCTGATGTCCGTGACGTTAAGCGCGGTGAAGCCGGCGTTGGATAGGGTGAAGTTAGCGCCACCCTCATCGCCGACGAACACGCTGCCAAAGGTCACGGCTGCCGGGCTGACGTTAATGAGCGGAATCAGGCCGCTTGGGCCCGGCGGGCTGAAGATGAAGTCCTTCAGCACCACCAGATCCAGAAAGTTGACGGTGCCGTTACTGTCAAAGTCGGCATCCAGTGTGCCGCTTTGGAAAAATACCGCTTTCAGATCGCCCAGATCCTGAAAGTCCACGGCGCCATCGTTGTTCAGATCGGGGTCGCAGGCGTTGCCGTAGCCGTCCGAGTTGGTGTCCTGCTGGCCGGGGTTGGCGACCAACGCGCAGTTATCTGCGCTATCGATGATGCCGTCAAGGTCCGCGTCGCTGCTCATCCGCGTATAGTCGCTGTTGGCCTGATTCGCGCCAGCTAACAACAACAGCGTGCCCAGCGCCGCCCCCAAAATGCCCGTATGTACCCGTTTCATTTATTCGTCGTCCCCAGTCAGCAACCGTGGCAGGTAAAACCGGCGGGCACAGGGCCCGGCGATTTCACCCCTACAGAAAGACAAAACGCTGTCTGTGACTCAAACGGATCAATCCCCCCCAAATCACTAGAGTTATGTCAGATGTAAGGTGCGGCAGCTTGCGCGATTGCCCACCGCTGGTGGGGAAAAGGGCCCTCCCGGTTGCGCCCGCGCCGGTGCTTTGACTTACACTTCTGTGCACGGGGGACAGGTGGCCGCCACAATGGCGCTGCCGGCAGCACGGATGATGAATATGGTGAGGTTAAGTGCGCAGCGCGTAGATCGCAGGGGCCGAGGTCGCCCGCTTTATGCCGGGGTATTGCTGCTGGCCTGGGTCAGTGCCGGTTGGGCGCAGCAGGGGCCTGGCGAAGACCCCGACGCTGACGGCGTGATGAACAGCGCAGATAACTGCCCGCTGGTGGCCAATCCGCTGCAACTGGACACCAACGGCGATTTGTACGGCAACGCCTGCGATCCCGATCTGGACAATAACGGCTCAGTCGATTTTCTGGACTTGGCGGCCCTGAAAGACCAGTTCTTTCAGACCGGCGCGCTGGATGCGGACTTTAATAGCGACGGCGAGGTGAATTTTCTCGATCTGGCCATTATCAAGACCTTCTTCTTCCAACCGCCTGGCCCCAGCGGGCTCATTGCGCAAATACAGGTGGCGCCGTTGTCGTTGGATTTCGCCAGCCTCGCGGTGGGGGAGTTGGCGGTGCTGCCGCTCACCGTCTCCAATCCTGGGTTTGCGCCGTTGCAGGTGAGTGATATCACCAGCACCGAGGCGGCTTTTGCCGTGCTGGGCCCTATCAGTTTCGCGGTGCTGCCCGGCGATCCGCCCCAAATGCTGGAGGTGCAATTTTCACCCGCTGCTGTGCAGGACTATACCGGCGCTCTGGATATCAGCAGCGATGCGGGCTTAGCCCCGCTGGTATCGCTGGCTCTTGCCGGCATCGGCGAGGCCCCGCCGGCACCACAAGCGATGATTGATGTGTACGGCGCCGTTGAGTTTGGTGTGGTTGGTGAGCTGCAGCAGGCCCGCAAGACGCTGACCGTGCGTAACACGGGCGACGCGCCGCTAGTGCTGAGCGCACTGGATGTGAGCGGGGCCGGGTTTGCGGTCGACACCGTGTTGCCGGACAGCCTGCCGTTAACGGTCGCGCCCGCCGGGGCGAGGAACCTTGAAGTGTCGTTGACGCCAGATGTTGGCACCAGTGGCAGCCTGCTGAGCGGGCAGTTGCAGATCACTAGCGACGATCCGTCCACTGCGATACGGGTGGTACAGCTTTCAGGCGTGGCGGTGCCGGCGTTTGAGTTTGCCGACGTTCCCGTGGTCGCCGCTGCTGTGACCGCCAATCTGATTAGCGCGGCCGACTGCGATGAGGTGACCGGCGAGGTCTGGTTCAGCACGCTGTCCCTGGACAGCGACACGTTTGAAGTGGTGCTGAGCGACGTCGTGGGTACGCAGGTGGCTAGTGCGCGGGTCGCCTCCCCAGCCGGGGCGGCGGTTGTCCCCTTTAGCGGGTTGGATACGTGCGCGCTGCTCGACGGCCCGGTGGCCGTGAGCGTGGAAGTCATTCGCGCGGCTGGCGGTGGTGTGCGACTGCCGCCATTTGCCGGTACGCTCGCGGCCAAGTCCGCCTTAGCAACCGCACTTGCGGTGCAGTTACCCG
>CBDUQI010000328.1:0-4175 GCA_965369325.1 uncultured Gammaproteobacteria bacterium | reverse complement strand
AAACCGTGGTTTACGCCAGAAGAACTCCGCGCAAGCGGATTCGCAGCGCTCATCGAGTTTGTCGGGGCGCCAGCGCACGGGGAGGGCCTGCACGGCAGTACTGCCAACGAGTCAGGCGCTCGCGGTGCACCTGAGAAAGGCGCGTTCTCCGATCACTGGCATTTACAGCACACGCTCAAAGCCTTGCACGCAGCGCCCGAGTTTGTCGCGGCGCTCAGGCAGGCCATCGCGTCGGAAATCGCGCGTACAGCCCCGCCACTCGCGGATGAAGTGGGTGCATGGCCACCGGCGCAGGTGCTGGAGTGGTTCGTTGGGCATGCGAGTGAGCGGTCGTCTGAATCCGCGATCGATCGGTTCGATGCAGCACGCAAGGCCACCAAGGAATTTTGTGCGGCCCAACGCGATGAACCCACCGTATTGGCAACCGCTGAGCAGGCGATTGCGGCAGTGTTTGCGCTGGCTTCTATGGGGCTCGTGCATGGTGCAATCGATGCCGCCGGACTGGATCTGCAGAGTCCCGATACGCTCACAACGCCGGTCGACGCACGGTCTGCCTCGCCGATTGATGAGCTGGTGTGCAAGATTGTCGATGGCGCCCTGCGCGGGGGGCGGGTTGAGATTGTGATGGAGCCAGGTCGCACCGGCGTGAAGCCCCTTGATTTGTTGGTTATCGCGCCCAACGAAGCGGTCAGCGCGCCGGATGTCGAGTCATATGCCTATCAAGAGCTGTTTCGGAACATGGCGAACATCAGTACGGATGGCCTGGACATTGGCTCCGGGAAGGGTCTGGATGATGAGAAGCGGGCATTGCTGAGCGAGTATTTACGTGTCCGTCAAAAAGACAGCGGCAATCGCTACACGTTTTTGCTTGGCGCCCACGTGCCGGCGGCGCAGTTTGTGGCAGAGCACGGGCTGCACTTAGGCGTGATCGTGTCCAACCCGGAGGGCGATGATGGCACTGCCCAGATAATCAGAAATGTGTCCGCAAAAGTCAGCGTTTTCATTCAGACCTGGTGTGATGCGTTGGGGACGACGCCGGATGCAACCGATCCCGCTCAATCCGAGCCCGCGGCGTCGGCGTCGCTGCCGAATGTGCATGACGGCCTGCAGCCAGTTGGCGCGCAGGCACGCGAAACGCTTGAATCCGCCGCGGAAGTCTCAAAAAGCCTCAGCAGCATTACGGCTTTCGGTAAGATGATCGGGGAGCTGTTCTCTAAGTAGGTGGAATCGCGTGAACAATGAGGTATGGCGTTGAGTGACAGTAATCCCTTCCTGCGGATCGATCCGGCATCGCAAGTGCGATTCGGTGCGACCGAGCGTTTTCCGGCCGCCGGGCATCAGTGGAGTCGGCGACAGGTGGATGCCTTGATCCTGGCCTGGGCGGCCGAGCGACCCTTGCTGGTTCGCGGAGAGGCGGGCAGCGGCAAAAGCCAGATCGCCCGTGCCGCCGCCCATGCGATTGGCACGGGTGCCGGCGATGGCAACGTGGACGCACCGCTGGAAGTGCAGGTGATCCACCCCCGCTTTGAAGCGCTGGATTTACTGTGGCGTATGGATGCGGTTGCACGCCTGGCCGATGCACAGCCGGGTCGCGAACTGGATGATTCCAATGAGCGCTACCTGGAAAAAGGCAAGATGTGGCGGGCGATCGAGCAGGCGAAGGCCGATGCCAGTCGCCGGCCCGTGCTGCTGATCGACGAAATCGACAAAGCCGATGCCGAGGTGCCCAATGCGTTACTCGAAGTGTTGGGTAACCGCAGTTTCCAGGGGCCGCCGCCTTTGCGGATGTCCGTAAAGGCGCAAGATGGGCAAATGCCTCTGGTCATCGTCACCACCAACGAGGAGCGTGAGCTGCCAGCGCCGTTTGTGCGCCGATGTGTGGTACTCAATCTCAATCCGCCGCGCGAGCCGGGCACCTTCGTGGACTGGCTGATAAAGCGCGGTCGGGCGCATACCCACCTGAAGATTGAGGCCGAAGCACGACGTGAGGCGGCGCAGCAGGTCTATGCGGATCGCGAAGCCTGCGTACGCGCCGGGTACCCGCCAGTGGGCCTGGCAGAGTACATAGACTTGCTGAATGCGCTGCACGCGTTGCCCGAGCGCGAAGCGCAAAGCGGGCAGCGAATGAGCCAGCTCGATTGGCTGCGCCGACTCAGCGTGTATGGCCTGCGCAAGCACGCCGATGACGATCAGGCACGCGCGCCGGTGTCCTCGTCAGCAGGCGATGGCGAGCCTGCCACCGACTCACCGGCCGCTTAGAGAGCATTTGCTTTGCCTAGCGCTGCGCTGTGCCGAGCCGATCTGCTGAAGCAGCTGGCGATTGAACCACCGTCGCAGTTGACGGTAGATCATGGCGCCGGAATCTGGTTCGGCTATGTTCCTCGCGCCCAACCCAAACAGGCCCCCAAAAGCGAAGGTCACGATGGCAAGCCGCAGCCCTCTAGCCCCCAACTGAACGCGGCGCGTAAGGGGCCTTTGCAGATGCGGCGGGCACTGATGGTGGTAAGCCACGAGACTCGCGCACCCGCAACCGACCGTGAGCCCTACCGCCACGCCGCGGCGCCGCTGAGCGAAGCGGATTTGTTGCCGCCTTCGCCAACGCGGGCAGTCGAATTTGAGCACCTTATCCCCTATGCGCGGTTACTCCCGGTCTTGCGCCGTGAGCTTTGTGATCAACGGCCCGGTGCCATCGATCTCGATCGCCTGGTACAACTGGTGGCTGAGCGCCGATTGGGCCGGCAATTGCCCCGGCAACAAACCCAGCGGTGGCCGTCCCGGTTAATCATTATGTTGGACTTTTCGCCGCGCCTGATGCCCTATCAATGGGACATGAAGCAGCTCGCCGCGCGGTTGAGCAGAATTTTACCAAAGACCAATGTGTCGGTGCGGATTTTCCGTGGGTTGCCAGCGGGGCGCTGGGAGGACTGGGCGGCGTGGCAAGCGCCCGACCGACACCCCACGCAGCAGTTGCTGCCCAGGCCCTGGGAAGCCCCGAGGGCTGGCACGCCGGTGCTACTGGTAAGCGATCTTGGGCTGCTGCACGCGCCGTCCTCGGCGCCGGCCCAGGCATGGGCGAAGTTCATCGATACATTGCTACAGGCCCGTACCAAAGCGCTCGCGCTGGTGCCGTTGGGAGAGAACCAGTTGTTCGGGCCAGTACCCGGCAAATTGCCCGTCATCCGGTGGAGCGCAGATGCCCGCATGCGCGCCACTCGCGTTAGGGCATCGGCCGATCACGCGAATGCAACAGATTCCAAAGCGCTGGTGCAGTTACTAAGGCAGCTGTCCGTCGCACGTCGCATCGATCCACCGCTGCTTCGGGATCTGCGCAAGGCGAACGCGCTCGAACCCAACAACGCAGGCCTGGAGGGGATGCTCTGGTCGCGCCGGGAGGAGGTGAACCTGGAGCCCGGCGGTTGGCGAGCATCCCTTAAACCGCGAGCCGCCGCGGAGTATCGGCAACACTTGTCTCACACGGAGCTTATCCATGCGCGCGAGCGCATCTACATCCACCACCAACACTTAATGTCGCCCATCAACCACGAAGAAGCCCTATTGGCCGCAAGCTGTGTCGGTCGGGCTTTTGGGGGGACGCCAGCACTGCAGGAACAAGTAGCGGGCGCGAGAACCTACTTGCGCCGCCTGCGCACGACGCTTGCGGACCGGGGACGAACCGGCGGAGAGTTCGAATGGCGAATCGCCACCGACTTGCTCAGCCGCGCGGACGAAGATCCTGCGCTTTGGGCCGCTTACGGGCCGGAGTTCACGGCCATAAGTGAGGCGATGGCGCAACACGGTGTGAAGGAACGTCCGCGCCTTCTGGATCCGGCGGAGCTTGCACGGCAGCGTGATCGTACCGTTACTACCAAGGTCACGGTGGTGCACGATGTGCCGAGCGGGCATGTGCTGTTGCAGGCCGGTGCGCCCGGGCCACGCCAGCTTTCATTGAATGCGACGTTAACGGCGGATGCTGGCGGCATACTGCTGGACAACCTTAGTGGCGGACCGGCTCTGGCGGTAGAAACAGGGGGCTTGCCAGCCGTGCTGTTCGAGCGCGAGGAGGTACTCAGTGCGTCAACACCGGTAGCACGACGCGTGCGGACTTCCACCGCAAGTGTTGTTATTGCCACCGTCGATCGACCGCGCGGCATCGCCGGGTGGGCGCGCGACGGTGA